>NZ_CAWNQH010000013.1:0-160219 GCF_963876495.1 Xenorhabdus sp. KJ12.1 | reverse complement strand
CAACCAGCGGAAATATCTTCACACCGTATATTTCCTTAATCATCTGTGAGCACCTGTCAGTCGGTTCCAGAAATACGTGAGGGCGATACTGCCCATTGCTCCGCACATACCTGCACTGGCGAATGTCATGTATAAGCTCAGCCCCGCCTCCAAACTGATAAATCCACCTATCAGTCCGGTAAATCCTGAAACAATGACCTGGGCAAATGCCCCAAGCCAACTCCAGCGGGCGTTGCTGGTTTTTATATCAATGATATAGCGGACTATCCCGCCCCATGCAGAAAGCAGCAAAAGTATCAGCCATTGAGATAGCTCAAAGCTGCCTGGGTCTTTATTTGGCATACGCATATTTCCACCCCATCAGAACAATGGGCGTCCGTGGGGTGAGTCTGTGGTCGCCCCTGTGAGTTGTAGTGAATAGGATGCCAGCCGCAATAGGAGATACTGAGGTTATGGAAGTGATTACGGTGGCAAATTTCTTATGTGTGGAGTTAAATCGTTATATGTGGAGTTAACTTCACATATAACCTCCAGAAACAAAAAAGGCCGCATAAGCAGCCTTGAAGAATAATTTCAAGCTTAAAAACAAAGATATTAAGAATTGGATTTATATAAATCCCAATCACAAAATGTCATATCATCTTGTCCTGGCTGCCAAGAAACCCAATCAGCATTACCAAATTCATCATATATCATAATATTTTTAGCTGGATCGTAACTACTGACAGCAGACATTCTAAGAATCATACCTGCAGGCCAGACCTTACGATGCACTTGGTTACCCAAATACATCTGAATCATCGCCCACGGGAATGAACCAACAGGTGCAACTGTATCATTTGCAATTGTAACCTTGACCTTATATTGGTCAGGATCAAACGAACATGGTGTACTATCCAGCTTATTAACATCAGACATAAACACCTCACTTTATTATTCGTTAAAGGTCATTTCATCCTACTGCTAACTAGCCGGTTAATATTACTGAGGTCAGGTTCTTATCTCAATTGAATAGCCTGTAACAGAATCAATACGCCTTAAAATAGGGTGGCGTATTATAAAGTTTATCTGTTAGTCGAGTGCGTGATTCAGTGAGGTGTATATTTGAAGTTTGGTGCTGATAACTTATTTCCCGCTTGGCTTTGCTCTTCCAGTCCAATAGCGATCATGCTCTTCTGGTGTAGCACCTTGACTCTCAAAAGCATTACTAACTTTTAGTCCATCGGGTAAAAGTGCCCAAGCAACGTAAAAATATCGGGGTTCAAACTCTTCGCCTATCCATCGATAGATGCCGTTGTATTCTTTTTCATTCCAAAAACGAACATAACCGATATGCCAGCCATCGCAGGGATTTAAAACCAGTACCTCTTTGCCATCCATATCAAATGTAGGCTGCTCAGAGGCAGGGCGAATAATTAAGGACTCTGTGATTGGTGCAGGCATTCATTCCCCCGGTGTATTTTAAGTTTGGTGCTGATAGTAAAGCCTCGTTTCGTGAAGCTAACGGTCAGGGATATCACACTGATACCGGATGCAAGATAACATTGCCGCAATGACAATGTGTTTTGCGTTCTATAGGGAGCTAGATGCTGCTCACATCAACCAAAATCATATCTAACATACTGATTTAAATATGGTATATGGTGCTGCTCGACCCCGATCTAACTACTTGAATTTGTTCCGATACTGTAGAATAACTTTCAACAATACCGTCATCCAGACGGTAGCCTGAGTAGACGCACCTTAAACAGGTCTTAATGCCTCTCAAGGAGGTGACAAGGATATTACTCTGAACATCCCGAACTTATGGGATTTCGAACTACTGCAAATTCTTCAGGAGTTGAGTTGTAAACTCTAAATTGACTACTGGTAGATATGAAAAAGCCCCGCGAGTGCGAGGCTATGGAATTATTCCGACCTCTCAGCCGGAGTGGTTGGAGTCCCAGACCTAAGTCGAAGTGACCAACTGGGCGGAATCGATAACAAGCGCCGCCCCGATTTGCCTTGTTACCCGCTCTTTCGCTTCTTGCTCCGAGCATACCTAAAATATACACTCTCATAACTTTTTTTCAAGTTATTTCAGAAATATTTATTGTTTCTATTCCTTTTTGTGAGCGCTCTCTTACTATTTCATCCTGTAACACCATATAGACTTTTGCATGAAATAAACTAATGCACCATTTCACCCGATCAATACATTGTTTGATGGTCAACCACGGAGCAATATCACTCTGCATATAGTTTGCGAGAGTCTGCACGGTGTTTCTACGAAGGTAGTAATCAGTAGCGAGAACATAGACAGGGTTAGACTTACTAAAAGCCTTTAGGATCGCCTTTTCTACAAAATCAGCTTCGTCTATATCGTTGGCACGTTTAAACATGTCACTGAGTGATTGCTTGGGGAATAAGATCATGTGAGCTTTTCTCAGTAGCTCTTCCCCTTTATACCCAGCGGTTCTTAGATTATCGAATACATCCATAAACTTCTCTTGCTGCTCTCCTGACCATCCACTAATAAATCGCCAAATACCATCGCAGCCACTACCTCCATATCCTCCAGAGTAGGCTGAACCTCCCATTTCATCAGCCCAAAGTGATAATATAGCCTTAACCCATCGTTCTTGGGCTGGCGTTAATCTGCGCGCTTTGCCTAGGTATGATTTCCTTGGCGCGCTGGCTACATGCCTGTAGCTGTTAATATCCCTCATCTTACCTCCGGCAATACTGTATGCTCTTTATCGAGACGCGTTGTATACATCAAAATTCCCGCCATTGATTTTCTATGTACCCTAACAACCATCCTTCCGTCCTCCAGTTGGAGAATGCAGCGGTGATGGCCTGTTTTTCTTTTCAGATATCTGGCCTCTTCGATTGCAGGCTCTAGTTCGGTAAACATACCTCCTCCCGTGCCCGTAATTCCCTGAGCTTTTCTTTGTACTTATCCCGAATAGACTGACATTCCTCAATCGTCCAACGGTGCCGATCATGATTGGACTCAATAGCATCTACCTCTGTCTGACCAATACGCCGGATTAACTCAACCCGGTAAGGAACAATATTCCCGGATTTATGCTGGTTACAGACGATGCACTGCCGCTGAATATTCCGTTCATCAAATCTCAACTGAGGAGCCGCAGAAGTTGTCCTATAGTGCCCCGCATCCCATTGAGAAGACGTGTACGTGCCACAGGAGACACACGGTAAGTCGCGGTCTCGTTCTCTGATATAGGTATTTACGGCGCGTTGGGCTTGTTGAATCCAATAACTGCGGGGTTTTACGGCTAACTTGCGGGCTTTGAGTTTATCTCGGTTGGCTACTTCTTTTTGTCGTCGTTCTCGCTCTAACTTCTGCCTAACTCTTTCATATTTCCTGTCTTGTCGTCGCATTCCCAATTCTGCGCCATGTTCCGGGCTACACCACCATATATGGTCAGCTTTTGGATGAAACCACTCACGACAGATTTTACATTTTCTCCGTACCTGCTTTTTCATTCCTTTCCGCCTTATTCTTGTAGTATATCGCCCAGCTGATGGCATCGAGTTTTTTCCGGCCTTTTGCATCAATGAGGTAAATACCATCCTCACAGGCGTGATTTTCCTTAACGTCAATTTCGAGCCGCTCTAAATCGTCGTAACTATGCTGAGCTAACTTAACTCTGTTCCAACCGTAATTACGTGGTAATTTGTTCACCTTATCCCCCTAAAGCCAGTCCCATAATCAGTGTGATTGTTATCCAAAAGAGTGTGAATGGGAGGTATTTCATTTGATTTGTTCCACAGTCAACCCATAGCCAAACACTGCGCCAGTATCGATATATCGCTGATTCCAATATTGAGCATTGTCATGTGCGGGTGTATGCCCGAATATAAACAGGTCAGCGCCGGTAATTTCCCTACCTATACCGCTTTCGGTCGCATCGTAAATTCGGTCTCGATTCCAGATGACAGACTGCCAATTAACCAATTTACCGAAATCATACTCATTGTCTGGATAGTCAGCATGGGCAATGACAATTACCTTGTGCCCTGTGTCCACTTCAATAACCAGAGGTAACTGCTCCGCTTTTGCCAATAAAGTCTTTGCCAATATTTTCTGCTCAGCATCCAGATACAGAAACCACTGACCGCCGTTGTTAAACCACAGGTCACTATTACCGCTATGGAATAGCGCATCTATCGCCATCTGCTCATGATTACCCCGAACCGCCCTGAACCACTTTTGAGTTATCAGGTCGAGACATTCGACATTTCGATCCCCCCTATCAATGAGGTCACCTACCGATATCAATAAATCGTTTTTATAATCAAATTCAACCTGTTGCAGTTTATCCATTAAAAGCTGATAGCATCCGTGCAAGTCCCCAACCACAAAAATACGATGATATTGATCGCCCTCTATTTTTAGATAATTTCCGTTTCTGATTTCACTCACTGCTCCTGCCTCCACTTGAGTTAAATTCGATGACCGTAATAGTTCAGCGTGTAGCGTTTCTCTGTGAGCTTTACGCCCTGATATACGGCCCATGCCTGTGAATATTCAATTAAACTGCTCATGCGCTTTACACTCATTCTGGCGGTACTTTCCCTTGCCAGCGGTACTAATTCACCTTCCAGCCCTGCGATGATTTGCCCCTCTTTTCCGGTCGCTTTGGCGTGACCAGAGACGAAAATGCATTTCCATTCCGGCGTCTTCCATGTATTACCAGCCCATTCAATACCCTGTTTAGAAACGTCACCACATAACGCATGGAACTTGTCGTTCTGCGGTAGTGTTCGGCTTGAATCTGATAGGGTGACTTGAATGGGGAATTCGTCGTTGAGGGGTAAATTATTGAGAGAGGCTATTAGGTTTTTGAGTATGTGCGCATTTCTAAGCAGAAAGACCTGCTTTTCCATCAGCCCTCTCTCTTATTCCACAATTTAATTGCATTCTTCATGCTTAATTTTGATTCAACAGAAAACAGGCACATCAAACATGTAATTTGGCACTTACATTTGGGCTTTTGATTGTGGTCTATTCTAAGCCTGAATCCATTGCACTTGCTGCAATTTTTAATTTCTTCACTCATACTCCCACCCTCCGACAAACAAAATTACTCAGTTCCACTTTCTCCACACCGATATCTGCATTCATATTCCTGCGCCTCGGTGAGACCATTTTCTCGCATTCTTTTTTGGTGAGTTTCTTATCTGAGTTCCGTATCCAAGTAACAGGTAATCCACCGGCTCTAGTGATGGTGGCTGTGATTTGGTATTTCATTCTGCCTCCAGTAGTTCATCAGGGATTTCAACTTCGTCGCCTAATTTAGAAGAGACTACAGCGCGGCATATGGCGATTTGCGGTGTTTGGCCTTCCTGTACTTTCCAAATGGAAAAATCATTCACTGTTACCGCCTTACAAGATGCTATCCAAGGAGAATCAATACACATACGGGTTAAGCTATCTAGATATTTATCAATTAACTGGACGCATATAGACCAATCAGAAGATGGCTTAAATGAATAATATCTACTTTTTTTATCTACAAAATGCCCACTTGGTAATTCCAGAAAACGACCCTTACTACAAATCTCTGCTCCTAAAGACAACGCCACAGCCCAATCCAACGCCTTACCTGTCAGCTCACTTGTTTTGATTTTCATTCGTTAATAACCCTTTTTGTGTTTTCTGTTGCTCTCACATAACCACTCATGAAAGCTTAAGTCAGTTTTCTTAAGCATCTCTTTCAGATAGTAAATCTGCCTTAATGACTCATAGGAGTCGGTAGGCGTGTATTTTTTCTCTATTTGAACAACTGGCTCTGGTATTTTTTCTCCTGCCTGAATGCGCTTAGCCATGATTTTCAATTCCCGGCTACAGAGTTTTTTAACCTCCGAATCAGTTAAGTTCTGGCGTAACATTTCAGCGTGAATATTTGTCACCATCCAGTAACAGGCGTTAGATTGCCACTCGACATCACGCCAACCACGATACTTACAATAATCACGGAACATCTCGTAAAGCTCGTCTTCGGTTGGCAGTCCGACTGACAATGCTTCTCCCTGTTTACACCACTGCACGAATTGACCCGGCGAAGGCCAGAACGGAGATTCACTGGCACGAGCCTGACGCATTCCCGCAGATAATTGCTCTTTGGTGCGAATACCATTTTCAGCGAATGCGGCGATCCACTGCTGTTTAGCCAATGCCTCGTCTGACTCGTTCCGTAGATTGGTCTGCATTGCAGCAGGAAATACCTGTTTCAGTTGCCTGAATAACGCATTGACCAATCGTTCGGCGTTCTCGTTCACTACCGGTTGATTACTCGGCTGACGGTCTTCTGACAAGCGAGATAATGCCGCACCATCACGGTTAGCAATGGCGTTAACCAGCTTGCGGTTCATAGAAATTCCTCCCATGCCTCAGCCGTGTTCCAGTTGTTAACTGACTCCGGGTTAGGGTTGGCAATTTGCTTGCGGTTGGGTTGGGTGCTCTGCGCTTCGAGCGTGTCCCATTTTTCCCGTAACTTGGTAGGTGACAAGATATTGCAATACCAGAATGCATCCTGATTTGCCCACTTGAACAGGCGGCAGATCTCCGCATGGGTTCGATTGTCGGATTGCCTCATCAAGCGAATATCATTGGCCCATGATGCCCAATTGGGTGTTTTGGTATTCGGCCTGACAACCAAGACTTTCTGATAAATCCACTCAGCAGCAGTCAGGTCTTCGGTAGTTCCCCACTTATCACCTTTAGGTGAACTGACAGCAGCATCAGGATTAACCTTGCCAGACGATTTAGATTTTCTCGGACGATCATTAGATACGTTAGTATCTAATATATATTCTTGTTCATGATGTGCGGGGTTATGTGCGTCTCCATGTGCGGGGGGCTGCTCTGAGACCGCGTTATTACTGGGTTCGTCATGTGCGGCTGTATGTGCGGCCTTATGTGCGGGTAAATTGTCTATTTTTTCGGCATAATCACTGTAATTTGTGATGGTGATCACCGTGCCTTTATGCTTTTCTCCTTCGATAGTGATCATTCCTTCCCGAACAAAAACAGCCAGCATTCTATTTACCGCATCTCTACTAGTTGGTTTATTGTTCCTATCGCACAGGTTTAGCCCGAGGTCAGCGGGAGTAGTAACTAACTGACCAGCTTTTAAGTGCCAGATGTTACCTTTGAAATTCGCTATGTAAGGTTGTCTGGCTGCATCCATAAGCAAATTTTCCCACAGCGTTCTGAGAAAAACGTCTTTAGCCCACGGTTTATTTCTGATGCTCCTGTACAACTGGATGAAACCTAATTTCTGGTTTTCCACCCTGTTGCTCCTAGTTTTTCGAGCCGCATTAAAATCAAAAACCTCCGCTGTACTCATACGGCCTCCCTACCATTAAATCGGATTTTCATGTATACTTACCTCGTTGTTGGTCGCTTTAGAGTGGGCTTGCATACCTCTTCTTCATTGAGATACCAACACTCCAAACTGTATAAAGAGGCCCTAGTTGTTTGCCCAACTGGGGTTTTTCTTTTTATCCCGCCTGTAATTCCCATCGGTAACATTCCTAAAGTGAAATGACAGTTAGACTTTGTTTAGAAAATAAAAAGAGAGATCAACTATCCTGAGATAGATGACTGTTAAACGACCAAAGCTGGTTGATGAGTGAGCCTTTACGGGATAATAATCCCGCTTGCCTGAGAGTAGCCCTACCTCCCGGCGCTATTTCGATTTGCTAGGGTTCACCAGTAGCTTGTCGTGAGGGCAGATTGTTAAAGAGCAAAAAGAACAAAAACTATGCTGCTAATTCAGGCCACATTTTCACCCAATCAGAGTGAAGATCTTTGCGAGTAACTGCACCGTTACTATGTTTTTCAATCAGCACACACAGGCTGGCACCAAGTTTTTTCTTGGTATAAACAGCATTACGCAGATATCCAGCCGTAGTTTCACACTTAGCAGCAAAGGACTCTCTCTCCTCCGCTGTTAGTGCGTTTAAAAATATCCTTAGCTTATCCATTTGTTGTCCTTCGGTTACCTAAACATAATATTAATATACCCAAGGGTAAATGAAAAGTCTATACCCACAGGCAATTTACCAACAGGTATTTTTGAACGATGATTTAAACTATGAACACAGAACTTGATTTGTATGAAATTCGAAGAAAAAAGCTGATTGAGCTTGTTTCTCAATATGAGACGCAAGAGGAATTTTCTCGCGCAATAGGAAAAGATAAATCTTATGTCTCCCGCATGTTGTATCCCCCCACGAAATCTGGATACAAAAGAATAGGTGACAAGATGGTTCATGCGATCCAGAAGGCTTTAAATCTTCCTGCTGGCTGGATGGATGGCATAGTTGATATGGCAGTAACCATAGAACCAAAACATGATTCCCAATACTACAAAGTTGAAGTATTTGATGTGCAAGCAAGTGCAGGAAGGGGTGTTATGGTTCGAGATGAATTTATTGAAACAATTCGTTCTATTGAATATACGAACGGCGAAGCAAAATCACTATTTGGTGGCAGACCAGCAGAGCATATAAAAATGATTGCCGTTAATGGAGATTCAATGGCTGGTACGTTCGAATCTAAGGATCAGATATTTGTTGATGTTTCAGTGAAGCATTTCGACGGGGATGGAATATACATTTTTCTTATTGGCAATCAAGTATTTATAAAGAGGTTACAGCTACAATATAAAAAAATGGCGATAATTTCAGACAATAAAAAATATGAAACTTGGTACTTGGATGAACAAGAGGCTAATGAATTATTTATTCAAGGAAAAGTTTTAGTTAGTCAATCACGCGCGTACAAATTCCACGGTTAACATCAAACAGGCCGCACCTAGCGGCCTCCTACCAGTTTTATTTCTTAATCAATTCATGATCGCAATCACATTTTGAAAACAATAAACAAAAAAATTACCTGAAATTTCAAACAGGTAAACTTTTCTTTGTATTTTGTTTACCTTTAGGTATTTACAATCAGGGTACCTATGGGTATATTTAAGTCATCCAAGGCAAGGAGCCAAACGTAAAAGGAAGTTCGCTCTTTAACAACCTAACTCCCACGACAGGCAACTGACGAGCCCTAGCAAACTGAAATCGCGCCGGGTAATTACTCAAAGTATCGGGTAATCATTCAGGCAATCGGGCGAGACAACCGGCCCGTAAAGGCGTACTCGTTAAGATGTTATGTCGTGTTATCAACTAAGGAGAATTTATGTAAACCAAAGCGGGTTAGACCGCAAGCGTAATGCTTTGATGATGCGGTAGTGACGCATCCCCGAATAGCCAAATGGTTAGCCTGTGTAGCGACGGGTTAGGGTTAATGATTACAAATAGCTCCGATAAGCAGCAAGAAAGCCAATCTTGCGTCGGTTATGGCTGAAAGAAGGCACTCAAGGGCATGAGCGCGACCACTGCGAGAGTGTGGTTCAGAGTGCAGTTGGCTTTGAGGTGTGCTGAACATAGCCATAGCATCAAAGCCAATTAACGGGAGAATATTCATGAAAGACAGACTTGAGTTAGCTCTTGATAATATTTTCAACGATATCCAGAAGCAGCGAAAAGAAGACTTCTGGAACAACCGCCAACCCAAACAACGCATGACCAAACAGGAACGCGACACTGTTAACGCATTAACCAGCTTTATTACGACAGTTAACGGCGCTCCATCTAAAAAACCAGTTTCAACCAAAACCAAATCCCGCTGTCTGGCGTCGGGGAATGTTACTGCGAGGGTGTAAGTATGATTCAATCTCAAATGAAATTTGCGTTGTCATGTGCAAAAGACGATAAAGAAAAATACGATTATTATCGTAGTGAGTTAAATGTTTGTCGAAATAACCCTGTTTTACGTAGACGTACTATTGAAATTTGCTTGATGTATCGTAGGCATTATCGCTCATGGCTTAATGACATTCCTTTATATCTACGTAACAACTATGGTTGCATTTAACTAACTCCAGCTCATTTCCGAGTGGGCTGTGGTGAGTGACTCTGATATATTCATGGATTCGACAATGGAATTCATGAGGGAATATGTTTGATATAAATCCAATAGTATTTTATGCAGCTATATATATGGGGATATTATATAAATTTTGGTATATTTCTATTCCTATAGGGTTACTTTTTGGCTTTCTGGCACTTAAGGTAATTAAAAAGACATTCTCCAAAATATTATTATCAATAATAGCAGCAGGGTTATTAATCCCACCAATATTGGCGGCATTAATATTTTTGGCTATTTATATAATGTATCTAAATCATTAAATCACCAGCCTCGCCAATGCGGGGCTTTTTATTACCTGAATATAGGAAAATGACAATGAGCAGAATTACGATAACAATTAAATAAATACAGTATATCTGTGATATGGCTGGTATATCTTATGAGAAGGTTGAAGAAAGTAGATTGAATGAAGAATATACCATATGTAGTAATTTACAAATTGAAGATGAAGATGGTTACAAATACACGGGGAAAGCTGTTTATTGCACTGATTACTCAGATGAAGGCGCTATGTCTCTGGAGGATAGATAATGCCTAAACACATTCACGCTGATTTAATATCTGAGTACGCTAGATTGTCTCATATTACCGATAGGCCGTGGGAATATTTTGAGATGTTTCATGGTGGTGATTGGTGTCAGTGCTACGCTGAATTAATATTCTGGTCAGATTATAAATACAGACTAAAACCACGAACTATCAAAATCGGGGAATATGATGTTCCTGAGCCTTTAAGATGCGAGCCTGAAATTGGTCAACCATATTTCTTGGTTAGAATAGATTTGATTCAAGGGGCTAGGGAATATAGATGGGATGGAGATGATTGGGACATGATGGTATTAAAATCAGGCTTAATACACCTCGACCGCGAATCAGCCGAACTCCACGCAAAAGCCCTTATTGCTCTGACTCAGAAAAAGGAATAGCCATGGGTGATGTCGGTGATGATTATAGAGTGTGGAGGGAGGAATTAAAAAGACGTAAGGAGGAACGGCATTCAATCAATAGAGATAAATATTCGTCGATTGATATTCCCTACACTATCGATAATAACGGAACTGTTCGTTTTAATACCCCAAAAGGGAAAGTACTTTTTTATCCAACCACAAATAAGTACCAGTATAAGCAAATCGTCAAGCGCGGTTCTTTAGAATCTGCAATTAATTTCGCTAAAAGTCTCGGCGCTAAGTAATCCAACCCCAAAATAACGCATCGTTTTCGCTAACGAGGGCTTCTTACATGCGCAATAACATGTTCGACGGGTGCGCAGTCATACCCAAAAAACCACAAGCAGTCAGGAACCGGCGCGCATGGAAGCGCCGAATTATTCTCTTTCTCATCTCATTAACTGTATTTATTCCTGTTTAATCACAATGGAGAAATAACACATGCGTCTCACAAGATTTGCAGTTAAAAAACGCCACGGCATGGAACAAATAGCGCGAATTGCTCAAGAGAATGAATTAACCGAATCAGAACTTGATGATTTGGTAATTGAAATTAAGTTCAGATTATTGATGGCACGGAGCAAACAACAAACAGCCAAATTTGAAAGGATCCCACTATGAGAAATTTCGGTTATAACACTTATGCCAATTGGGAGCGGGCACGGAACAAAGCAGAAGAGGATGCTGCTTATCAGGAAATGATAGAGGAAGAACGAGGTGAAAAGGCTTACGAATTATATAGCAGCCTACCGGAAGAGCCTGAGGGTGTCTTATCCCCTAAAATGATGGAGATTTTTAGTCCATTAATCGACCAGAATAGCGATGCTCTTGAGTACCTCAATGACCTTTTATATGACCTGTGTTTGCTGGAAATTAAGAGGCGGGAGGCAGCATGAAGCCCGGTATCTATTACGACATATCCAATGAGGATTATCACAAGGGTGAAGGGGTGAGTAAGTCGATGCTGGATGATATAGAAGAAATGCCCGCAGAATTTATATGCCGAAGGGATTCACCTATCGATGAGGAAAAAACAAAAGCTCTGGATATGGGAACCGCACTACACTGTTTGCTATTAGAGCCGGATGAGTTCAGCAATAGATTTATTGAAGCACCTCCATTCAATCGACGCACTAACGCAGGAAAGCAGGAAGAACAGGAATTTCAAAAAGAATGCGCCGATACTGGAAAAATCATCATGGATTATGAACAACATCGGAAGTTAAAGATCATAAGAGATAGCGCAATGGCTCACCCAACCGCAAAGTCACTGTTGGAGATTGACGGAAAATCAGAGTGCAGTATCTATTGGGAAGATTCGACAACAGGGATTTTATGCCGCTCCAGACCCGACAGGCTGGTTGAAAATCATCACTGGATAGTTGATGTAAAAACAACGGCAGACATAAACAGATTCGATAAAACAGCCTATGACTATCGTTATCATGTACAAGGCGCATTCTATTCAGATGGGTATAAGGAAATAATCGGTGAAACACCTACATTCGCTTTTATCGTTGTTAGTACCACCGTGAATTGCGGTCGCTACCCAGTAAGAACTTACATCATGACTGAGCAGGCTAAATCAGCAGGACGCGCAGCCTACCAAAGAAACCTTGCCACCTATGCTGAATGCCTGAGAACAGATGAGTGGCCCGGCCTGCGAGAACTATCACTACCCTACTATGCAAAGGAGCGAAGAGATGACTAATACACCACCGCTAGCGCAAGCTGATTTACAGAAAACTCAGCCACAAACTAAAGTCGTAACCACCAAAGATCAGGCTCTTATTCAGTTCATTAATAAGCCCAGTATGAAGGCGCAATTGGCTGCTGCTTTGCCTAATCATATGACCCCTGACCGCATGATCCGTATTGTCACCACTGAAATTAGAAAGACTCCAGAACTCGCTAATTGTGACATGCAAAGTTTTGTTGGTGCAGTCGTCCAATGTTCTCAGTTGGGACTTGAACCCGGTAATGCACTGGGTCATGCCTATATTTTACCATTTGATAAAAAACAAAAAGAAGGTAATCGGTGGGTAACTGTCAGAACTGACGCTCAGTTAATTATTGGCTACCGGGGAATGATT
This sequence comes from Xenorhabdus sp. KJ12.1, assembly GCF_963876495.1. Taxonomy (NCBI): domain Bacteria; kingdom Pseudomonadati; phylum Pseudomonadota; class Gammaproteobacteria; order Enterobacterales; family Morganellaceae; genus Xenorhabdus; species Xenorhabdus sp. KJ12.1. The sequence continues at coordinate 147,173 of NZ_CAWNQH010000013.1, read as the reverse complement.
GATCTGGCTCGTCGCTCCGGTCAGATAGTTAGTATTTCCGCTCGTACAGTCAGGAGTGGCGATAAATTCCATTTTGAATATGGACTCAGTGAAAATTTAACACACGTTCCGGGCGAAGATGAGAACGCACCAATAACCCACGTTTACGCAGTAGCCCGACTAAAAGATAGCGGCGTTCAGTTTGAAGTCATGACATTTAATCAAATTGAGAAAGTCAGAACACAAAGCAAAGCGGGCAGCAATGGACCGTGGGTATCTCACTGGGAAGAGATGGCGAAAAAAACCGTAATTCGTCGCCTGTTTAAATATCTACCTGTGTCTATTGAGATGCAAAAAGCTGTCGTTCTGGATGAAAAAGCAGAAGCAAATATCGATCAAGAGCATGCTGCAATCTTTGAAGGTGAATTCGAAGAGGTACAACAGGATGGACAAGGAACCGAATAAATATTTTGAAGGTAAGCCGTGTAAATTAGGTCATACAGCAAGGTATGCAAAAAATAATTGCTGTGTTCAGCGCCATAGGGATTCAGATAAAAGGAGACGGGAAAAAAATAAGAAAAACCCGCCTGCGGAAATTTCCAAAGGGAAAGTATATTGCGAAACTGATTTCACTCACGAAGTCCTTATTCTGGGTAACCTGAATAGTCATTTAAAACACGCAGGCCTTAATCACAGCAATACCCCAACCATACTATCTACGTGATTTAACCAATTCTAACCCTACACCCTATCACTACGCTGCTGCGCGGCGGGAGGATTATTATGCATATCGAAACATCGGATGTCGCTAAAATACAGATCACGGATGTACCACGTCATGATCCTATTCATGTTTATCTGGAAGATTACGGTAATAAGATGGGCCGGATAACAATCTCTGAATATGGTAACTCATGGTCTGCATTCTGGCCTGCGATGGGCTGCTCGTTATCTGATTTTGTTCTCAAGGCTGATAACGGGTATCTCATTGGATATCTTGCTCCCGCGCTAAACATTGATAGTCCAAAATACAAAAGGATGGATTCTCGTTTAAATGCTGTGAAAGAAGCATTGAGGAGATTGCATATATAGCAACTCAATTAGACATCAGTTTTAACACCTGTCACTTCGGCTGGTTTGATACTGATATGTGTAAGAAAGCAGAGAGTATATGCAGGAGAATTAATAATGAACAATGATGTGATTAGAGACATAAATACAACATTAGAATCAGCCGAGAATTTAAAAGCAGCAGGAGCTAATGAAATAACATTGGATTTAGACTCATACATCACGATATTAAAACGTCTCGCAAAATATGAAAATATGGAACCCGCCGGCCATTTCATCGTTAGTGGAGATGGTTTTATCGGCGAAGTTTTTCATGAATTCAATAATGACCCCGATGTATTTAAGCTCTACCGTCATCCAAACAAATAACGAGAAGTAATATGGACTACAGTCAATTATCAGATTTTGAAATTAACAAGCTAGTAGCTGAAAAATTCAACTTATCACAATGTATTTTTTGCGCCAATGATTCAGAAGAAATGATATGGAATGTTTCATCAGGTGATAATTATGGTGGCTTTATCAGTAAACGAGGCCGGGCATTCGATCCCTGTAATAATCCATCAGAATCTATGCCAATAATTATTAAATATGGAATCAGTCTTATATTTCAGGACAGAAAGTTTCATTATGCAAGTAATGATGGTGAAATAGAGTGCTTTCTTGATAATCCATATAAAGCAGCAATGGTTATATTTCTGCATATGAAGGACATGGAGAATGAAATATAGCCTCATATTGGCTGATCCCCCGTGGCAATATAATAACGTTGCCAGTAACGGAGCCGCTAATAACCACTATACCACCACTGATTTTTATTCCCTCACCCGACTTCCCATAGAACAAATAGCCGCTGAAAACTCTGTGCTCTGCATGTGGTATACGGGAAATTTTGCACTGGAAGCCATCAAGCTATCTGAGGCATGGGGATTCACGGTCAAGACTATGAAGCTGTTCACATGGGTCAAGCTGAATAAGTTAGCAATGGATCGCATAGATAAAGCCATTCAGGAAGACAAGCTGTTCGATAGCTGGGATTTCATGGAGCTGCTTAATACTGAAACACGGATGAATGGTGGCAATTACACTCGCAGCAACTCAGAAGATATGTTGATCGCCGTTAGGGGTAATGGACTACCCCGACAAAGTGCCAGTGTGAAACAGGTTATTTATTCATGCTTAGGTGAGCACTCACAAAAGCCGCGAGAGGTTCACCATAGACTTGAGCAATTATACGGTGATGTACCCCGCATTGAATTATTTGCCCGTGAGACAGTCGAGGGCTGGGATTTATGGGGCAATGAATCACCCCAAAATAATATCGAATTTATTAGTGAGGTTAAATTCATCACCGATGACTAACGAATTCGAGAACGCAAGGAGGAAGGTGGCAAGGGATTGCCTTAAGGAACTGAAACAGCATCCAAAACGTACAGCTCAACAAACCAACCAAATACTCACCAAGCACCTACCCCGATTTAAAACCACTATGTCGTCATATCAAAAGAGTAAGTTCCTGCCTGTGATGTGGCTGAGATATTACGTAGATATGATTGATAAGGAGATGAGATGAATTTCATTATTCGCGGTATCTTCATGTCGAAAAAAAGGAGATAATTATGGAACGCCACGATTACACCCTTATTACCGACACGGAGCTAATAGAGCTGACCGGGTATCAAAAACCATACAAACAGTGTCAATCACTAGAAAAAGCCGGTATTTTCTTCATTAAACGCCCCGATGGACGACCTCGCACTACGTGGGGTCATTTTAACAATCCTATCTCCAGGCTTTCTGACTCAACCTCTACTGAAGAACCTGATTTTGGAGCAATATAGCATGGCCGGAAAAAGGAAAAACCCAGAAGATAACTGGATGCCACCGCGTGTATTTCGAGGTCGGTCTGCCTATGAATTTAAGCACCCGGACGGGCGTACTATCCGTCTGTGTGCTCTGGATACTGATAAATCAGTTGTATGGAAGCATTACGAAAAATACCTCCACGATGAGAAAAATGTTTTTAATTATGAGTCACTCACAAATCATTTCTTACGCTCTGCTGATTTTATAGAACTTGCAGCAGACACACAGAAAGATTATCAGAAATACGCCAGAAAAATTATTCTTGTCTTTGGCAAAATGAACCCTGATAACATTAAGCCAGAGCACATTAGAAAATATATGGATAAGCGGGGCTTAAAGAGCAGAACGCAAGCTAACAGAGAGAAATCCTTCATGTCGCGAGTATTCCGCTGGGGATATGAGCGAGGATTGGTTAAAGGCAACCCCTGTAAAGGTGTTAAGCAATACCGCGAAAACACGCGTGAACGTTACATTACTGACATGGAGTATCAGGCACTTTATAACTCTTCCCCTCTTATTATTCAGGTTGCTATGGAATTGGCTTATCTTTGCTGCGCTAGACAGAAAGATATCTTAGAGCTTCGTAAAGATCAGTTAATGGAAGCCGGTATTTACATCAAGCAGCATAAGACAGGAAAGAAGCAAATCAAAGGATGGTCAGAGAGATTAAGGAAGACTATCAAAATGGCTGAATCTCTTCCACGAAAAGAAGGTATTCATAGTCTATATGTTCTCCATCAAGATAATGGAAAAAGGTATACCAGAGATGGATTTAATAGTAGATGGTTCAAGGCGAAAGAGACTGCTACTAAACAATTTCCAGAATTAGATTTTAATTTCACTTTTCACGATCTGAAGGCGAAAGGTATTTCTGACCTTGAAGGAACACTACAAGAAAAGCAAGTTATCTCCGGTCATAAGAACATCGGTCAGACTGCCAGATATAATCGCAAGGTGGAAATAGTGCCTGTTGTAGGCAATCAAAAAAATGGAAAGAACAAACACCAAGGGAGTTAAAGTACCTTGTGTCTGATGCTTATAAATGTTCAGAACATAAGTCATTTTTAACCCGTAACATGTTGTTTTTATTACATGAGAAAAATCCCTTATGTTCTGAAAAAAATAACAACGAATTGATTTTTAAGTAAATATATACTGATTTAAAATCCCTCGGCTGTAAGGCTGTGCGGGTTCAAGTCCCGCCCTGGGCACCAAATTAAAAACCACTGATAAAACAGTGAGTTGGGGAATAAAAAAGGCCACCGCAAGGTGGCTTTTTTCTTTGATCAAAATCACATTCCTAATATTATCCTAATATCCATTCCTAATATTTTGGCAGCAAAATTGGCAGCAGTGATGTTTTCTTCTCGCGCGCTGATCGACAAAAAACAGTAGAAATTTATTTTTGATTAAATAGTCAACGTTGAAAACATAACAACGATATTGATGTTTTGAGTTATGGGTATCATTTGAAATAACGCAGAGATTTGATTAATGGACGAAGAAAAATTAGAACTGGCATACGTTCCTGCCTTGATCTTACTCCTTGTACATGCTCAGAATAAAAAAGGGACTCCTTTGACCAGAGAGGAAGTCGAAGATATTCGTGATAATGGTACATGCATAGTTTGCCCTGTTTCGGTAAACCAAGCTATGGATGAAAAAAGAGGCTACTCGGATATTAACCCGGATTATGTATGGAAAGAGTGGCAGGAGTATTTAGAGTCAGTGCAAAATTAATCCCTGCATCAAATCCTACATCGATTCATGTATACTCATCTATAATGGATAAAATCAATTGATTAAGGCAGCAGTATATGATCCCCAAAAAAATTCACTACGTGTGGGTAGGTAATCAACCAAAACCCGAGTTGGTACTTAAATGTATAGATAGCTGGAAGAAACATCTCCCTGATTATGAAATCATCGAATGGAACAACGAAAGATTTGAAGAAATCAAAAATACATACTCAGAACAAGCATACCAGAATAAAAAATGGGCGTTTGTTTCTGACTACATTAGACTCTATGCTCTTTACCATGAAGGTGGAATCTATTTAGATACTGATGTAGAGATTACCAAAAACATGGATGAGTTCTTACAATTAGATTTTTTTAGTTGTTATGAAAAAGGCGACGAATACTACCCTATCACTTCAGCGGTCATGGGAGCAAAAAAGAAAAATGCTATTATTGGTGATTTATTAAGTCAATATAATGATCTATATTTTGAAACAATTAATGGATTAGATCTGGAAACCAACATAATAAAAATAACATCTTATTTTAAAAGTGAATTCAACTTATTACCCCCATATGATGGAACAAAAAAAACCTATTTAAATGATAACTCAATTATTTATCCATCTAATTATTTCTGTACTCCTGAATTAGGTATGATAAATTTTGCAATACATCATTTCAATGGTTCTTGGTTACCCTCTCATTCCCGCAAAGATAAATTAAAATTTTATAAAAATAAACTAATTTTCTCTCGTTTCATTAGATTAAGAGATACAGGAGAACCTCAAGTATCATCAAAGGAAAAAGTACTTTTCAAAATCCCCGTATCAAAAAATAAACAATATGTATTAATAATGAAAAGATAATGGTTCATATTATGAAAATATTTGTCATTAATATTAAAAGTAATTTAGACCGCAGATTAGCTATACAGCGACAAGCAGACACATTGAGCTTACACATTGAGTTTATAGATGCTGTAAATGGTGCTGAGTTAACTGATTGTGAAGTGTCAAAGTTGGTATATGACTACCCTAACTGCAGATTAACCAAAGGTGAAATTGGTTGCGCTTTAAGTCACTTATTCATATACGAAAAAATTATTAAAGAAAAAATTTCTCATGCTCTCATCTTGGAGGATGATGCTATATTATCTGATAATATTCATAATGTCATATCAGAGATAGAAAATATAGATAATATAAAAAAGCCTAATGTATACTTACTCAACAAAGCCGAAAAATATGTTAATAACAGAAAGGTCGAAGCAAAAGAATTGCATATATATCAAGCATATGAAGCCAGCGGCACGTATGGATATTTGATAAATAAAATCGCGGCGAAAAAATTATTAAAAGAATTAAAGCCAATAAAATATGAAGCTGATATGTGGGGTATATTCAAATTTAGACACTTTATAAATGTGTACTGTATTATTCCACATGTTATCAGTACATTTGATCTAGATACACTTAGTTCTTCAATAGAGACAGAGAGATCTTCATTAAAAAAAGAAAGAGAATCATATCGTCATAAATTAAAGAAGCAAGAGCCGAATTATCAATTTTATAGACTGAAAGATTTACTCCTTAAAAAATTCATCTATGAAATAAAAGAATTATCTTAGTATCATATAGAAAGCCCACATGGGCTTTCTATCATATCCAATATATTAATCTATCACCCAAATTTCCCCCATCTTCCATGATGAATCTTGACAAGTCGCACTTCGTCCATCTCCAGCTAATGTAAAGATATGAAATTGTGGGTAGCCACCAGCATACCAAGAAACTTCATATTGCCATCCACCAACTGGAAGAATGACAGCTGGAGCAAACCAGCCAGAACCATTACCTCTAAATAATAAATACTTACCCCTGACATCTTCAGTAAACCCAACATTCTCCCATTTTCCCCAACTTCCAGAGAAAACCCTACGAGCATTCACCCCAGCCCCTTTAAGTTGGTATCGGCTGTTAGATTCTCCTTTTGTATAACTTTCTCCTCTCAGTGCATAATTTCCTGCTAGTTGATAATTACCAGCTGGTTGGTAGTTTCCTTTAGATTGATATTTCCCATCCGACTCTGGCTTAGTGTAACTCTCTCCTTTCAAGGCATAATTCCCTGCAGGGGCATAGTTACCTTTTGATTCATATCGACTGTTACTTTCCGCTTTAGAATAGCTATAGCCATTCTCCAGATATTGGCCTTTGGGTTGATATTTCCCATCCGACTCTGGCTTCGTATAACTTTCGCCTTTCAACGCATAGTTTCCGGCAGGGGCATAATTGCCTTGAAGTTGAAAACGGGCATCCGATTCTTCTTTGCTATAAGCCCCCACCTCATCAGCAGTCAGATCAGCTTTTAGTTCTACCCATGCATTCCCTGCTTTTGGCTCTTCTTTGTTGTTCTCAATGCGGGATTGCCAGAGTTTCTGCTTATGGTAAACCAATCCACGCAGAGGATAAGGTTGGCCCTCCATTGTCCATTGCGCCGCGCCAAAGGTCTGGATATCTCCCACGGCTTCGGTAATATCGTGGAAAATACCATTCATCTTTTCACGTTCGATATTCATGGCAGCAGGATCTTCGTTTGGATCAAGTCCATATCCACTACCATAACCTTGAGCATATGAAACAGTACCATCTTCTCGAGGCTGATCAGGAATAGAAACTCTATCTCCCTGCGCTGCAAAGGGAACTTTAAATGTTTTTGTCATGAGATTAGGCTCCGAAGTAGCTGTTGAAGAAATTGGCATGTGAGTAGCCAAAGCCAAAGATATTACTGACACTGTTTTCAGCTTGATTTAGTGTGACAGTTTGTTTTTTCCTGATTGGAGTATCAGGAAATACATTATCTTTTTTCGTCGCCTTATCAGGTTTACTATCTTGAGTATTCATATATAACCCTCATTTAATCAACAAAGTATTTTGCTAAGTAATATGAAGGCGGTGTGGTCATTTCCGCCCGTAAACATCAAATTGGGTTTATCAACACGGAACTTTCTGTTTTAATAAATTTTTGTTAGTGATGTAAGAATTTATCTTTTTATAGCAGAAGGATGTCATATAAAACATTAATAAAATTTATTTCGACAATAATGTCCAATGAAACACCTCGTGATATTTGTGGGTAACCATATTGTGATTGGAGTTAATATAAAAACTGTTATTATTAGTGATACACCAGCTGGCTTATCCACTGTTAGTATTTCTGCATTAAAAAAATGCCAAGTGAAATAATATCAATATATCTCACTTAGCTCATATCAAATTTATTATTGCTTTGTAAATCAGGGTATGACTAATGATTTTGATTCTTACAAAGGAAAACTATAATATTACGAAAAAATAAAATGCCATAATTAATTAATCAGCCAAATCTCCCCTATGCTCCATGAAGAATCCTGGCAACTTGCACTTCGCCCATCACCTGATAATGTAAAAATGTGGAATTGTGAATTACCACCAGCATACCAAGAAACTTCGTATTGCCACCCACCAACAGGCAAAATTACAGCAGGGGCAAACCAACCTGAAGCATGACCTTTAAACAACAAAAACTTACCTCTGACATCCTCAGTAAAGCTTGCACTACCCCATTTGCCCCAGTTACCAGAGAAAATTTTGCGGACATTCACACCCGCACCTTTAGGTTGGTATCGCTCATCAGATTCGCCTTTTGTGTAACACTCCCCCCTAACCGCATAATTCCCTGCCGGAGCATAGTTTCCAGCAGGTTGATAATTGCCACGAGGCTGATATTTCCCATCGGACTCCCCTTTCGTGTAGCTCTCCCCCCGCACGGCGTAATTACCTGTTGGCTGGTAATTACCCTGTGGCTGGTACTTAGCATCTGATTCGGGTTTAGTGTAACTTTCGCCTTTCGGGGCATAACTACCAGCAGGCGCATAATTGCCTTTCGGCTGAAAACGCCCGTCACTTTCGTCTTTAGAATAGCTATAACCGGCAGCCAGATAGTTACCTGTCGGCTGGTATTTACCATCTGATTCTGGCTTGGTGTAACTCTCCCCTTTCAGCGTATAATTCCCGGCAGGTTGATAGTTGCCTTTCGGTTGAAAACGATTATCAGACTCTTCTTTGCCATAGCTGTACCCCGCAGACGTATAGTTGCCCAATGGCTGAAAGCGTTGGTTGGCCTCCTCTTTGTTGTATGCTCCAACCTCTCCGGCAGTTAGGTCGGCTTTGAGTTCAAGCCAAGCATTGCCTGCTGCGGGCGCTTCTTTGTTATTCTCAATACGGGATTGCCACAATTTTTGCTTGTGATACACCAGTGCCCGTAACGGATAAGGCTGTGCTTCTACTGCCCATTGCGCCGTACCGAACGTCTGTATTTCTCCCACGGCTTCCGTAATATCGTGGAAAATCCCGTTCATTTTCTCGCGTTCGATATCTTTCGCTGCCGGATCGGTATTCTGGTCACGCTCGTAATCGTAACCGTAGCCCTGCGTATAAGATACCGCGCCGTCTGGCTGGACTTCATTAGGTATAGCGACCCTGTCCCCTTGCGCAGCAAAGGGGGTTTTAAAGATTTTAGTCATGGATTTAAGCTCCGAAGTTACTGCTTAAGTAGTTGGTGTGTTTTTTACCAAAGCCAAAGGCTTTTTTCGTGACGACACGGAATTTGACGCCGACACCGGAAGGTCGGGGCATCAGGTCAAAGTTTTCCAGTAAGACCCGTAACTGCTCGTCAGGATTGAAGTTAAAAACGTAATACATATACGTCATATCCAGCGGATCGAGCACAAAGACCTTGCTGTCATCACGCCAGAAAAAGCGTTCTAAAAAGGTATTGATGTTAACTACTGTCGGGCTTTGCGTCAGATTGAAGTAGCGCATACGGATAATCAGTCGCTTTTGCCCGGAGGTTAATTGCAGGGTGTAATCACTGTTACGCCGGAAGTTGCCCTTAAAATTACGTTTCTTACCAAAGCCCACACCGATTTTAGTTTTATCACTGGGGGCCACATCAATTCCCAGTGACACATCCAGAATTCGCGCCCAGACCGCCAGCCCGAAATCATTGGCGGTATCGATATTGAACACATCCCGATACCAGTTAAGCCAGAACGCCACATGGCTTTGTTCAAAATAGGCGGCTTTGTGGTACGCCAGTGTGTTGAGTTTCGGAGCGTTTTCGTACTGCCAGAGGATGGCGCGCAGCAGATCAGAATGAAAATCAAAAGACTGTATTTTCATGTGACCACCACCTGCACTGAGCCGCGATGCAATCGGGCTACTTCGTTAAGTTTGATGGGAATTGTCCCCATTAACCAGTGCTGGCCATCGGTGGACAACTCCACTTTGGTGATAAACAGTCGCGGTTCGATGCTGTTAATAGCAGCGGAAATTTCAAACGGTGACACTTCCCGCCCGACGACCAGACCGCTATCACCGTCCAGTTCACCCCGTACCCACTGCTCGACAGCAGCGGGAATAAGGCTTTGGGCATCCACCGTCGATTTCTTCACGGTCACCCGGCAAAAAACGATTTTCTCCGTCGGTCTATCAAAGCGAATTTCATATTCCTGCCCGCTCACCCGTTCGGTGACAATCACCACTTCCTGCCCGTTATAGGCTGCCCCAATGGTTTTGGTACGCAACAACGCACGGGCAATGGCTTCCCGGTCGCCACCCTCCACGCAAACATACACGCTGTGGGGCAGCAGTTTGATACCATCAAGGGTGAGTATCTGTGCGGTCGCGTTTTCCCGGTAAGAAAGCGAGTTCACCCCTTCCAATTCGTACAGGGAAGACGTGATCGCTTCGCCCACGCTGACGGTATTTCTGGCCAGTGTCTGTTTACGGCGACGCCGGGCACTGATATCCGATTCGGCTTCACGCCCGACAACGGCATGAGTCGGATTTTTGACAGTCTCCCAGCCCAGAATCGAACTGGCCACACGCTCAAGGTGTCCGGCTTTGCATTCGATACTACCCGGTTCAACCGCCCGCATATCACCGGTGGTTTTGCCGTTCTTGCCGATAATCAGAGTACTGATCGTTTCAAATCGTGCGCCGGTCACCGATTCCGCCTGTGACCCTTTCGGGATCACCGTATCAGGTACGCCGCTAAATTCTACGTTACTGAGATAAGACCGTGTGGCGGAAAAACGCCCGCCCCCCATCAGTGCCCAGATCGCATCTAAAAAGAGTCCACCGGCAATGTCCGGGTTTATCTGGTTGGCGAGTTCGGCATTGTTACGCACCATGGCATCACGGTTCTCAATCTCCATCGTCACCAACACACCTTGCGGAGTTTCCGGTGACAGGTCGATATCCTGACCAAATGCAGCGTAAAAGTCATTTTCCACCCCGCTGCGTAACTCTGCCGTATCCGGCACAATCACGCCCTGCCGGGTAACGTAGTGATAATCAGCCATTGAAGGTAAAACTCCCATAAATAGAGCGGATAGTGGTGAGATAACGCAATGTGTTATCAGCAATCGTGGCTTCAAACGAAACCACCTCTTCCACACCCGCCACTTCGTGCATGCGTTCACGGAACGCCGCTTCAAACATTGGAATATCAGCTTGCCGACCAAACACGGTTTTCCAGTACGGCAATCCTTTATCGACTTTATGCAACATTTCCCCGCGCAGGGCACGGGCATAGTGAGTGCAGAGGTTCCTGACTGCTTGTGCGTTTTTACACAGTGACAGGTTGCCATCATTACCCAGCACCAAATCGTTATTGGCATCCACCGCAAAAGTGATCATAACGGTGCTCCTGTATGGCTATCACCGGTGTGAACACCACTGTGTTGGTGGGTATCTCCGATATTGCATCCGTTATGGTGCATCGTGCCGCCATAAGAATCGCTGTTACCATTGACCGCATGGTTGCCATTAATCATGACATTGCCGGTGAATATCGTTTCAGGTGCGTTAACTTCAAATTTAGGCGTGTCCAGTACCGCCTTATCCTTGTGCAGTGACAAACAAACGCTGCCATCCATTGACTGGATAACCAAGGCATCGATATTTTTGCCCTCAATCACCCAGCCTTTCAGGGTATCGGGGAAAAACATCGCATCACTGAACGAATGCAGCCGTGCCGTGTTCGGCTGGTCTTCCTGTCCACCGCGCTGGCAGATCAAGCTGATATCCCGGTCGTTGGCTTTTAACCAGCCAAAATCACCGGGCTTGATGGGAACGCGCAGAAAAAAGCCCCCGCCGCCAAAACGAAATACCGGGATATTCTGCACCGGTGCGCGGGATATTGTCTGTCCTTCAGTGGTGGCCATCATTACCAGCGGTTTAATGACTGCACGGTTGGTGTGCTCATCATAACTGACCACCGTGGCAGGCAGCATATCTTCCACATTGAGCAGCAGATTGCGGAAAGCCGCCATAAATTGCCCCGCCAGACTACCTTCACTGGCGATATCGCTATTGGGTTGGTTCATGTTTACGCTCGCTTACAGGTGGCGGTGTAGAAAAAGGCATCATCGTGGGAGGCAATATCAAATTTCAGTTGCTCAATAAGGTAATCGCCGTTCAGCGATTTATTCAGTTTGCTGTCAAGGCGCAACATACCGCCCAAAAAAGATTCACCATCAATCAGAAAACTGACGTCTAAGCCCTTTTCAGTGGCTTTAGGAATACCCACCATGCCCGACTTCATATTCAGGATACGCAGGCGATTCTTCAGCGCTTTATCACTGTCTTTGACGTACAACACATCATCATCAATAAAAGCTTTGACACCGCCGGATTCCTGCAAGCGGGCAATTTGTGACAATGCCGCGCCACAGTAGTACCAGTTAGCAATGTTTTTCTCGCTGGCCTGAAAATCCAGTTTGACCTTGCAGTCATTGGCGATCCCCTGTGCAATCTCAGACAGCTTTTTGATGGCTCCGCCACTGGATGAGACGATATCACCGCTACGGCTGTTGCCTGTTTTGGCTTTCAGCGTCAACGTGACATCGGGTGGTGAGACAATTTCAGCACTGACAATATCACCGACAAATACCCGAAACAGTCCGGTATTCACCCGACCGGCTTCGAGTATCAAACGGCGCGGTTGTTTGTTTTTAGTGTAGGGACTGGTCTGAGTGAGAAGGTAATCGCGGGTATCGCTGCTCAGACCATCAATCTTGACCGAACATTCATTTTGTAGCGGATTGGCGTATTTGGTGCCGGAAGCTGAGATGCGCATGCCTTCGTACCAGTTGAGCCGCCCGCTGACTTCAATCCCCAGCCGGATGCGTCGCAGGTCTATCATCATCACTCCAATAAATAAGCGTTTGGGTCGATTCGAACTGTTCCCACCAGGGCAGTTCATCCTGTTCAGTCAATAAGGAAAAATTACCGGTCGAACCGAGGTAGGCATAAGGAATTAATGGGGCATTGGGCATTAACCGGCTGCCCTGAATAATCATCACATCATCACGCTGAATATCGCACAGCATCATGTTTCTGGCGGCTTTGAGGGTGATCACCCAATTGGTGTCACCAAGCGTCACGGCCAGCCGTTGATTGGGAATGGCCCGTAACGGGATTTCACGCATATTAACCTCCGCTATTGTTTTGTCCCGAATAAGCCCTCACCATCCATGATTTTAGTGGCGATGGATTTTTTCTTACCCTCAACGTCTTTAGTCTGGACATTGCCCCGATTGACCGTGCCGGACTGGGCTTTTTTCGCCACCCGACGTGGTGGCAGCTCGCCGTATTCCGGTTCGATGGTGCGCCATTCGGCAAAGCGCAGCGATAACTTAATCGCATCCGCCATCTCCGGCACTTCGTCATGATACAAATTAGTCAGGATCATCGGCTGATAGGTTTTCACCCGTGTCTGGATACCTACCAGTTGGTGCGTATCGTAAGCCTGCTGCATGGCGGCAAAGTGGTTCTTGAGTTCGCCGGTGAGCAGCACCTCCATACCAATCTCCACCGCTTCAATCACAATATGGTCACTGCGGGTTTCGCCGTTCTCCACCTGAAACTTCGTCACCTTATGCTCATCACGCACACTCACCTGCAAAGGATTGGCTGATTCAAACAACGTGACAAACGTGTCCACATTAAAAATTTTCACCTCAGTGATCATTTCTCCACTCCTGTCGCTGTTTGTTGGCCTAAGTCTTTCAGTTGGTTATTCAGCTCACCTTTCATATCCTTAACGACGCCTTGGGCATCCGTGGCTTGTGTGGTGATAGTGATTTCGCCGATTTGGGTATTGGTTTCATGAGTCTGGTGCGACTGGTTGCTGATAGCCTGACTGGTGACCGGATTAAGCGGGTTATTAGATGCGGCGGTCAGGCTCTGGTTCAGTTTATCGATATCGGCTTTCAGGGCTTGTTTATCATCGGCGTTGATATTATCGGGTTTCGGTGGTTTGGTCGTGATCTCACCCGCGTCATTGATGGAACGCTCAACCAGCTCCACTGTCTTATCCTCACCAAAGCCAAACCAACCCTTGACGGTACTGAGACCTTTAGATACGGCATCCAACCCTTTGCTTATCCAGCCAATGACTTTTTTCACCTGTTCCCACATCCATTCAAATGCCCCCACAACGGCATCGGACACCGAATCAAAGACACCGCTGAACTGTTTACCCCATGCCAGTAAATCCGTCATGGAACTTAACAGCCAGTTAATAAATTGAGTGATTTTCTGATCCATCGTATTGAACGCATCAATGACCAAATCGGCGATAAATTTCACTATCGCCTTCAGGTAGCCAAACAGCATTTTCCACGTTTCCCACAGCAGCATGATCACTTTCTTCACCATCGGGTACTTATCCAGTATGCACCCGATCATCGAATCATTGCCCTCAATAAAGTTCATAATGTCGTCATAAACAAGAGCAAAGGCCGCCGCCAGCAACGCAATAGCGGCAATAATCGCCAATATGGGCCAGGTGGCTGCCAGTGTCGCCGCCGCAGCTGACAGCATCGGCGGCACGTAATAGGCCGCAACAGCAACGCCGATAGCCAGAAAAAAGCCAATAATGAGGTGCTTGTTTTCTTTGCAAAAGCCGATAAACCGGGAAAGCCAGTCCATGCCTTTAGCGAGAACGGGAATGACCATTTCCAGAAAGCTATTTTTGAGCAGGCCCGATGATTGCTGAAACTTGTTCATCGCCGCATTGAATTTGACCGATTTTTCGATGCTCTCTTTGGTGATGCCTGCGTACTCTTTCTGGATCCCCATCACCCGTTCCAGCTCTTTACGGCCTTTCATCATCATTTCGACGGTTTTGTCATCGGAGACGCCCAATCCGACCAGTGTTGCCTTGGCTTTGTCAAACTTCATGCCCTTGACTTTATCGGCGGTGGTCAGGATCTTCTCCATCTTGTGGGTCGTGTTGCCGAAGGCCTGTGACATCGCCTCAAGGTCAGCCTGCGCCGCTTCACGCGAGCCGCCCAGTTCTGCCATTGCACCACCAAACGCATCAACATCCTCCGTTGCTATGCCGATTTTCTTGCCGAGTTTATCCAGTGCTTCAATTTCTTGTGAACGTGACACCGCATCAGCAAAAATCCCACCGATACTCATCACGATACCGACCGCACCCAGGGCTTTGGTCGCAAATCCTGCCAAGGATTCACCGGCAGTTTTGTATTTGCTGTCAGTCTCAGTCAGCGCACGTTGAAGATGATGTTGGGCTTTGGCTTCATCAATCGCCGCCTGAATGCCTTTAGTCCGCATCGTTTCGACAAACCGGGCATAATCAGCTTGCAACACGTCTACAATGGCATTCACCGCTTCTTTCGCTTTGACGTTCTTTTTCTCGGCATCCGTCAGGCTATCCAGTTCACCATTGAGCGTACTCAATTCCCCCTGTAACTGATCATACTGTGCCGTCAGTTCAGTCACGGTTGTCCCGCTGTCCTGTAAGCCGAGACTGGCTTGCTCACGCTGACTGTCCAGTGTGGCAAGCACCGTTTCCAGTTCGCTGATCCGGGTGCGTACTGCGTCCAGTTTCTCCTGCGTATCATGAATATTGACATCAATATCAAGCGATTCTCCGCCCGCAACGGCTTGCAATGACGTTGCCAATGCCTGCACAAACTGACCAAACCCGCCCGCACCGGCTTCTGCTGCCTGTTGTACCTGCCGCATATCAGCAAGCATGTCATCGGTCGAACGACGGAATGATTCAAAGGCAGCATCAGCCTGACGGGTATCAAATTCAAATACCTGCACAAAGGTATCTAACAATGACATACATTACCTCGCTGTTGACGCGGCTAACGCTTCGTTATAACGGTTGGTGATGGCGATCTCCCACAGGTCAAACGCCTCTTCCAAATCTATGGACGTTTTGAGTTCGGTGAGGGTGGCGTAGCCTGCGCTGACGATAACGGCAATGAAGCCATCAGCGTTTTGATAATCGACGGGAGTGAACCGCTGATTTTGTCCAGCAGAAAGGGGAGGAAACCGCGGCTCCCGTCGGTCCCGAAAAAACTGGTGTTGTACCTCAGCATTTCCAGTTCGAGGCGGATCAATGCTTCGCCATCCGGCACATGGTTATCAATCAGGGTCTGGGTTTTCAGCAAAATTTCGTCACCATCACGCTCAACCGCCACATAGCGCATCATCTTCAGCATCGCCTCATGACTGATAGCGTAATCGCCAATTTTCGGCGCATTGGACAGCGGGTATTTCGCCAGAATCTCGCGCCCGATGGTGGCTGGCAGTCGGCTGATAATAAAGGTATGTTCCTCACGGTCGGCATCCGTGATAACGATGGTTTTGGGTTTAATTAACATAACGGTCTCAAATCAGAAAAGGCGGAAAATCCGCCCGATGTGATGAAAAAGCACTTAGCGTGCGCGAGTGCGGTCAAAATCCTGAAAGACAAACGTGTATTGCTTCGATTTCAATCGCCCGGCACTGGCAGCAGAGTTACCCCGACTGCCGTTGGTGATCTTGCCATTACGGGCGGTGGTGGTCGAACCATCACCATAGGAGGCAACCAACGTGATAATGTCACCGGCATGGCGGCGACCTTTCTTGGCAGTATTGGCTTCTAACAAGATGGCAAGGTTTTCATCTTCCTCACTGCCTGCCAGTACGTTGATGGTCACCGTTTGTGGCGTCGGCGTTGACCAGTAAGTCAAATTACCGTTGATATCCATCCCGGTCTGGGCAATATCGACAGCGGGTAAGTCCAGTGGGTCGGCATCATCCGCAAACTGGGTAATTTGAATGCCTGCCGGGAATGTGGTGCTGGCCTGTATCACCAGACTTAAGCCGGTAGCGGAAATATCGTACATTTTTCTTACTCCTTAAAACCAACCTTAAACTAGATTGTGGGAACCTTCGACTTTACGTACCCAGTCGCCCTTACCGTAAATCAGCACGTATTTCATGACATATTCAGGCTGGCCGGAAGCCCCGGTTTGCTCCACGACCTGCGTGTTATACCAGTAGCCTTTATCCTGTACGTCATGCCAGGCCAAATCATCCCCGGAGGCATCACTCACCGCGAGTTTCTGCACGTCGGTTAAGGTCTTTCCCGGTAAGATAGTGCCATTATTGAGCGCCTTGGTGACGGCACCTGCAATGATGGTCATAGCACGGGCTTCGCCGTCTTTGTTCGCCGGAATACCGCGTGTGGCCATCAGCAGACTGAACCATTGCTGGGTAATATGGGCTTTCAGCCACTGTTCGTTAGCATGAACGCTCATATCCAGCGGATTGGAGGACGAACCACACAAGAAGCCGCGTTGGTAGAATCGAATTTGTGACCCCGCCACAGCCGTTTCGCCGTAGTAGTTAACACGCAGCTTATCGAACCGGTCAGCATCCAGATCGGCGCTGATTTGAGAGGGGAAAGTCACCCCAAACTGGCGGTACATATAGTTGGTGGTCGCGTTATTTCGGTCATAATCAGTGGCGGCCATGATCGCCATCGGTAATGCCTGTACAAAAACATGCTCATCCGTTTTCAGGTTCAATCCGGTCGATGCCGTACCGACCAGTGCGGCACTCCAGTCTTCCGCTTTTTCCGCCGTGACCGACACATGCAACTGGTATTTGACATTTTCCCCGGCCACATACTCTGCCAGTTCAACCGCTTGCGGCAGAGCCATATCCGTTAAAAAGGTCGCGCTACCGAACGAATCAGAAATTTTCTCGGCGGCAATGAAAGCCTCCAGTGGCGATTGTGCAGCATTGCCTGCCGAACGGTTGCCGGATGAAAGCCCCATCGCATCCGCCAGTACCGAATAGGTCACGTTGATCTCGGCTTTCTCCTGCACCCCGCCATTTAAGACAAAAGCACTGTCCATTGCGTTAAAGGTCAGGTAAGCATTGGCAAATTGCGGGGCTTTCTCCGCGTTCAGTTTGGCTTGTACCGCAGAAGCAATATCGGCATAGGAAGTCGCCTTCGATAAGTCAATATCAGTGAAGGTTTTCATGACACTGCCAATCGTCACAGTAAAAGTGCCATCAACCAGTGCTTTCAGTTCATCAAGGACAGCGGCTTTGCTACCATAAATCGCCGGTGTCCGGCCTATCGGCTCATAAGCGGCAATCTGTAACTCTTTCGGCTTACTGACAGGCGCAGGGCTCACGTAACTAAAATACTGTCGGGCAAACCTGGCCTCTGGCGAGTCGCTCCCTAGCAGGGCGTCGATTTGACCGGAAGCAAACTCTAATACTTTGCCTGCCGGAATTTTCGGGTTGGTTGAAAACAAGCGTCCCGTCAGTTTGCGCATGGGTACGCTGGATGCACCGATCACCGCACTGGCGATATCGACGTATCGGGTTTGTTTTATCGGCATAAAGTCACCTTAGATTCGATAAAGATCAGGAAACAGCACATTGACCGTAGCTGTGTTGGGTTTGATGTAGCGTGAATGGGTGATAGTGATATCAAACGAGGGTGACAACTCGTAGTTGCCCTGATCGTTAATCAGAAATGGCATCCGTAAATTGCCTGCGCGTTGGATGCCAATCCCTTGCTTGCGCAGTGTCTCCACAAAGGGTAGCGAGTTCATGATCATGCGCACGGTGGCAGTCATATCACCCGCAGTGTACTGTTCAAAACGCCCTACGCCCTGCACCTGTAGCGTTTTCTCCACAATCTGGATTTCACGATGGTTGGCGTTGCGATCGGTGCAATGATAATTTCTCCCTTGCCAGCCGTGAGCGCTCTCACTGATAGGAAAAAACATCACAAAGCGGTTCTCTCGTCCTTGTTTGGTCGATTGAAAACCTGCGACGACAGGCACAGCAATCCCCGCCTCATTTAACTGCTTCAACAGCTGTGCGCGCAGGGCAATATAAACGTCATTATCCGTCATACTCACCGGCCTCAATGCAGACAATCGACAGCCAGCCGTCCTGTGTATACCAGTCGGCATCACCCATCACATCGTAGCGACGCCCGGCAAAAACCATAAAATCCGGCGACTGCTCCCGCTGGATATGGCGGATATCGTGCGTGGTGTAGAATTTACGGTAGACTTTCGCTGTATCCAGCCCCATGTCCTGCCCATCCTGCGTATCGATGGCCTGCCAGCTTCCGCGAATGGCTATCGGATCATGATAGGTGTTTTGCCACTGACCTAATTCATCCAGCTCACGCGATCGGAAGCGATACCACTGTACGGTTTGTTGCGGGATATAGCGCGAGGCAATGCGCTGTAAATTGCCGAACATGATTATTTGTCCTCCACACTGAACGTGACGGATTGCAGCATCAGGCCGCTGTCCACCAATGGCTTATGGGTTGCTTTGCCTTTGCTGTGACGGCTTGCCCGTGCTTTCACGGTGCTGTCTTTCAGTGGCGGCGTAGTCACAGCTTGGATAGCAAGCTGAATATCACCGACGGCAACACCACCCATCTGGCTCAGACCATCGGAGACTGAGAGAGTGTCGCCAATAGCGGCTTTAGCAGCACGAAGCATCAAATCAGCATATCTGTCCTGATTATCCTGCATCGCCGGGCGCATAAAGGGACGAGGCGGAATATTGCCAGCAGGACTGCCCAGTTCCTGAATCGCGGCCACATACGCAATCGGCGTGCCATCGGGGTATTTGCTGTGTTCAAAGAAGCCGACTTTAAGCTGCTTCTTGCCCAGCTCGTCATACACCTGCTTGAGCCGGGTCAGTTTCGGGCTCATCGCCATACTCGCCCCCGATTTGGGAAACGCCCACCCACACCGCGAAAGGCCGATCGTTCGCCCCGACCACCCACATACATCGGAGCACGCCCACAACGATTGAGTAACGCCAGATATTGCTGACCAAAAGGCGTTAAGTTAAACCAGTGCGAGGTATTCGAACCCACAGGTGGGGCAGTAAAGCTGACATTGACACTACCCATGGTCGCGGCAGTGACAACGCCCGTTGGCGATTCACCCTGTGCCATTAACTGGCGCAGTTGCAGCATATGCGCCACCACCAGAATCCACAGTTCGTCAGTACAAACACCCCGGCACGGTGAAAAGTAATGCCGGGCGGATTGGGCGATGATTTCGATATCCTCATCGGGTTGAGCATCAAACTGCGGATACAACACCCGAAACGCTTTCAGGGGGAATGTATCCGTGTTCATTATTTGCCCTTACCTTTATTAATCTTCGGGGTATCTTTGCCCTCAGCCTCCAATGATTCCGGCGTATTGGGGGCCGACTGATCGCTGGCCTCCATATTAGTGGCCACTTTTTCGGGATCGGCCTCGCGGCTTTCGACAGTGATAAAACCATTTTCCTTATGCAGCCTGAAAACAGGGTTGTCTTTAAGCTGGGCATACTGTTCGGCACTGACTTCGGTCACACGCCCGCGTGGGGTATGCATCGCCCGGGTCATGATATTGGCCTGCCCGTGAATAAACACCGCACCGTCACGCACGGTATAGTTCTGGTCGTTGGACAGGGTGCAATAGATATAGAGAGATTGAGACATGAAGAAACTCCTGCCTTGAAGAATAAACAAAGTGCCCTCAGCAGAGGGCTGAGATTAAATGCCGGTTAAGCGGGTGATCGCCCACGGACGGGTAACAAAAATACCGGCGGTGGCGTTGGTTGCATCTTCCAGATAGCCCTTGATGCCATTTTCAGAACCCAACAATTGGTATTTCACGGGCACAACTTGCAGCAGGGTGGCATTAGTGGCGGTAGAACCATCATCCACACTGTCAGCGAACAGATAAGTGATATCTCCCCCGCCGTTAGCTCCGACAAATTCTGGCGAAAAGATAAAACGCAGGTTTGGGTAGTTTTCCTTCGCCCATTGTCTGACCGTTTCCCCTTGCGCCACCGGATTCGCTTTACTCAGCACTGAACGGAAGCCCAGAGGTAAAACCACTGTCATCGAATCGCTGTCTTTAATGCGGCCTCCGGACGATTTTTCGAGCCGGTCGAACAGGGTGTTCATATCCCCGGTCACTTCGGCAAACGTAGCCTGCAACCACGGTTGCTTCGCCGTCTCATACGCGGGCAGGTTAGGATCATTCAGCAAACCAAAAACGCGGGTCTGCGGACTGTTAAAGCCGTAGTAGCCCACGCGTTCACGGGATTGCTCCAGTGATGCAGTAGCAGCATGACGTTTTTCTGCTGCCGTTTCAAAACCGGCGGCTGACTGGCGAGCCTCTTCCAGCTTACCGACCTGAAAACCCTGTTCAAAACGGACAATGCCACGGTGTTCCAAATCCTGTACATAGGAGGCCAGCGGGATATTAGTATGATCACCATACAGCTCGGCCTTACCCGTCGGCGTGGCAACATTCAGAATAATTTCTTCATCGTGCCACTCACCGGCGGTCATGACCCCTGTGATCTCATCCAGAATACGGATACGGGTGGCAGTACGGATCAATCCCGGCAACACATGCTGTAACATATGACGCTGAATAAAACCGCCGCTCATCGCCGGACCGGTTAGCGCTGAGTCCATCGCCGATAGCCCGCCAAAACCGATTTGTGCCAGTTCGCTATAGGTCCACTTCTGGTCTGCTGTGATATGTAACGGTCCTCGCTGACTGATTTCTCGCCCGGACAAATGAAACTTTTCTTTACTGACAGCCATTAGTGACCTCCCTGCGCTGCAACGGGATAAGGAATTTCAGTCAGGCGAACCACACACAGATCGGGTGTTTCTGCTGACTCCACATGACGGGAGATAAAGCCAATCACCCGGTCATTGGCGGTTATCGGCTCTTTGGCAGACAGTTTGCCGTCAATGTCAAACACCACTGGCGCATTGATACGCGCAACACCCGTTTCAAGCTGAGTGTACACTTCGCCCATCGTCAGGAATTCGCCGGTGGTGCCGTTTAGAGCATACTCCGCCCCGATACGATAGGCTTTTGGGTTGATCATAATCCCGGCAAAAGCGCCATCACCCCCCACACGCACCGTTTCGGCATGGTTATCTTTATAGGTATAGGCCAGCCCGAACCCATTCTTGGTTTCATCCGCCGAGGACAGAACAGCCGCCGTCACTCGCACTGGGCCTTCGTGTGAAATTTCACCAACAACACCCGATATCAGGCCGTTGGCAACACTTTTTGGTATGGCCATTATGCTGTGCTCCATTTGTCTTTGATGGATTGCTGGCTGATTGCCGCATCCATTGTTGAGGTGTTTTTTTGCGAGTCAGGCACACGCCCGTGCATCCACGCATCCAGTGCGATCACTTCCTGCCCTTTCTGACAGGGAATACCGAGATGTTTGATACCGTATTCCGCTACGCCCTGCTTGGTCATGCTGCTGTGGTCAAATACGCCGACAAACGGTGTGAGTTTGTGCACCAACGTGTCACGGCCTGCCAGTTGTTTAATCAGATCGCCCGTGTCATAGGTGGGTTTCGCTTTCTCCAGCTTATTAACCTTGCGTTTCAGGCGAGAAATATCATCCATTGCCTGTATGCCCCGACGAACTCGTTTGAGGCGGCGATTCAAACTATCGGTCGTGGCCTGATCCAGATGTTCTTTGGCTTCTTCAATCGCCTGCTCTGCCGCTTCAATAGCAACTTCGGCATTTTCCACCGCTTCAGGATCGCCGGATTCGGCAGTTTCAGCAGCAGCTTCGGCTTCTTCTACCGCATCTTCGACTTTCTCTTCCACATCATCCTGGGCTTTCTGTTCTGGGTCGGGGTCAGCGTCTGTGTTGTCCTTTTGCTCTTTATCATCATCCTTTGCCGGTGCCTGACCAGAACCCGTTATTGCAGCCGCAATCATCGCCTGCAATGCCTCGGTCTGTTCTGGCGTAAAACCGCTATTATCGGTGGTCGGCTGATCTTTTTTGTCTTTGTCTTCTTCGGTAGCCATGCTGACTAACTCCTTAGTATCGATGGTAATAATGCGTTGATCCTGCACAGCGACATCCGGGCCGGTTCGCCCCTCTTCTACCAGTGCAAGATGATTGGCGCGAATATCGCGCTGAATGGCATCATAGTGCTCGCCGTCAAACGTGCCCGGCGTGAAGTCGTAACGGCAACGATAACCCGGTGAGAGTTCAATCTTGCCGCTGTTGATTTGATTTAAGGCAGAGCTGGATAATATCTTGATATTGCCTTTGAGGTAGGGATAGTCGAAATAGACGCTTTCACCAATCACACCCTCAATGCCTTTTCTCTCGGCAGGGGTGGCCTCTTTGCCTAACATCTCGTGCTCATCCACAAACGGCATCAGTTTGAATGAGTTGATCGTGGCGATATTTTCCAATTCTTCCTGTGGGCGCAGTACCTTGTAAATCTGATCGGCAACGGGAGCGCCAATTTCCGACCCCAGATAATCAAAAACCCCCACTTTAGAGATGGGGTTATCTTTAACTTCCAGCCAGCCGTTCAGGTCGTAAGTGCGTTTACTCATGTCATGGGTTCTCTCCAAAATCGACAACGGGTGTCCAGAAGCATTTACAGTTTGGCAATTCACCCGGCAATCCGCGCTGACCTGTCCGGTCATCGATAATCGGCGGGTTTTTCAGCTCGAACACCTGACCATCTAACTTTTGATGCAGTTTGCGTGGTTCAGCACTGCCACCGGAGTGATGCCAGACCGCTTTGCGAATGCCTGCCGACTTCATCCGCTCATAATTAGCCGCCGTGGTAATTTTTCGCGTCTGGTCAACGGCGATAAACTGCGCCCGTTTTTCGGTCACGCTGCCAATCGCTCTGATTTCCCCCAGTAAGGTCTTTGCACCCTCACCCGCTTGGCTGATAGAACGTAATGCCGCACTTTCAATGCGAAAGTGAAACTGTTGCGGTATGGATTTAATCAGGGCGACATTTTCAGCGGTGGCAGCGGTCAGACGATCTTGCATCTCTGCCGGGCGTTCAGGGGTTTTAATGGTCAGGCCACCAGAAAGTTGTTTGAGTGAATCATCCAGATTACGCTTGGCGTTGAGATCGGTCTGACTGACAAACTGATCTGCCAGCTCTGCGGCTTTGCGGTTAAAGATACTGTCCCAGCGGCGTTTTAATTTGTTGAGCCAAATACGCGTCTGGCTGGCAATGCTGGCATCCATCGCTACCGATTCAGCATCATCCTGTAATTGGGTTAATACCTGTTCGTAATCTTTGAGCATCCGTTTGATTAGTCGTGACAGGTCACGCTGATAGCGGTCAGTTGCTGCCGCCGAATAATGCAGGGGCTTGCCCTTCATGACTGCTTGTCGCGCCGTTGCCCACTGTTCCCGGCTCTTCTTCAGGCGGAGTTTCTTCGCCATACGCATCCTCGTTAATCTCTAAGCCGAAGTAACTGGATTCTTTATCCGCTGCCAGTTTCTGGCGGATATCATGACCATCTACCGCTCCCACGTTGGCGTAGTTAACCGCTGTCTGGGAGTTTTTCAGCTCGATATCGGCATATTCAGCCGCTGTCGGGCTGTCCAGTGGTCGCCATGAGATACTGATGTCCACAATTGGCAACCCTTCACTGCGTAACAGGATTTCATAATGACGCTGGAGTAAATCTTCCAAATCGTTGGCCTGAATACTCTCCAGCTCTTCGCGGTAGGCGGCTTCTTCATACTCGCCACTGGAATTAAAGCCTTTGGGCGTGGTACCCAATAATTTAGTGGCAGGGACATTGGCAGCCGCGGCGACAAGCTGATATTGCGTCATAATGGTGGCATCTAAGTCAGCCAATGACGTATCAAACTGCTGAACGGTGTCTGAATTGCTGGTGATCTGCACACCGTAGTTATCCCGCATCAGCGCGAAATATTCGATATTCTCCGCAATCACGCCCTTATCCGCATTTTCTGCATCTGCCATACCGAGTGTTAATAATCGCTTAGTCATGGCTAGCTGCGGCGCTTCATTGGCGGTACGCTCAGAGGCGTACACCCGCTCGTAGACGCGCTCTGGTACAGAGACACCAAAATAGTTGTACATTGGCTTGAGCACGTTCGGTACGGGGAACGGCACAAACTTCACCAGATGGGATTTATGATAACGCCGTCCGCCAATGCGGTAATAAGTCGGCTCGTAGAAATGCAGTGAGGCCGGATCTTGCACGTTATCGACGATCAGTTCCGGTGTTACCCACTGTGGATCAATCTGCTTAATCCCCTTATACGAACCCGGCGCAATACCATCGGGATTAAAGGGATTTTCATAGAACTCTTTCGGATTGGGTGTTTCCACCACAAACAGGGCAATGCGTCCCCCGTATACGCGCCCGAAATGCACCAGCTCTTTCATCGCCTGATGAATACGATATTTTTTGTCCAGTTTCTTGAGCCGGTCGATAACTTCACTGTTTTCACAGTCAATTTCATACCCTTGCCGGATAGCATCACGAGCGGGCATATTGCAGGCCTTATCCACCAGCCAATGCTTGGCAATCACCGCACACAGGTTATTGCCGATAAACAACTGGTTGGCATACCACGCGGCTTGGGCTTCCGGTACACCATACAAACTGCCTGCTTTAAATGAGGGGATCGAGCCATCCACCGAATCCATCGCCACGCCGGTCATTGTAGGCTGTGGCAATTCCAGTCCTTTAAAGTTGTTATCTTTAGCAAGCGATGGGTATAAATCGGTGGAAAATGCTGAACGTTGAACAGGCGGTGCTGTAGGCTTTCGTTTTGAAAACGGCCACATAAACATTACCTCTTGGTTGTAAAGAAACTACCTTTTTTCTGGTACAAATCGCGTAGAGCCTGCGTCATACAGTCCACCACATCATCATGCGCCCCGACTGGGAAAGTGGTAATTTCGTTAACAGCATCGACCACCCACGGTGCAATATCTTTATGCGGCAGAAAAATATTACCGGCTTCCCATTCCGCCGTTACTGCATGAGCACGAGCAACTTTACTGCCATCCGGTTCAATCGGTATCAATCCTGAAACAATACTTCGAAGTGAATCCATGACAGCTGGGCCATTGGCTTTATCTTCCACCAGCTTACGGCGGCCTTGTGGGAATTTCTCCGCCAGTTTTTGTACGGCTTTCAGGGTTTCGGTAAAGGTCATTCGGGCGCGGATTTGATACAACAGATAGGCATTTGCGCCCTTTTTTCCCCAGACCTGCCCAACCACATAGTCCGTCCCCTCACCATCTTTGAAAGTCATATCCCAGCTGTGGATCACCTTGTCGAATTTCTCCGGCAAGTCTTTCGGCAGGTAGTAATTCACCCAGTCTTCTTTAAAGATTGTGCCGCCAGACGGCTTCGGCGACTGCTGATACATAGCTGACCAGAAGTAATCCCCCAGAATGGCTTTGGTATCGAGCAGTTTTTCAATAGGATGCAACTCAGGCACTAAGGCTTCACCCTGTTCATTAATAGCCGGGAACGCCAACACTTTGGCTTTCTGGCTGATTTCAATCACCTTACCGGACAAATCATCGGTCGCCCAGCGCGTGGCCATAATGATCTCACCGCTGTTTTTTGACAGGCGGGTTTTAAAGGTAGAAACGTACCAGTTCCAGATGGCATTCTTGGTGGTTGCGCTCAGGGCCTCTTTCGAGTTCTTAATCGGGTCGTCGATAATACCCAAATCCACTTTCTTCCCCGTGAGTGGTCCACCGACCCCGGCAGCAATGTAAGAACCTTTGTTACCCATGATTTCGAAGGTGTCGCTGTTTCGCTTCGCCATCGTTTCAATCGTCACTACCCGTTTGGGGTTCAGTGAAGACGCTGGGAATAAGTGCTGGTATTCCTCACTCATCATGATGCGCTGTACATCACGGTTCATGTCCGAGGCTAAATCTTTGCCGTAGGACAATCCGGCAACCCGTTTATCCGGGTACTTACCAAAGAAGTAAGCCGGGAGGTAGCGTGAAACAATATCTGATTTGCCATGCTGTGGTGGCGCACCCAGAATCAGTATCGGGCGTTTGCCATCCATCATATCCAGCAGGAATTCATCTAAGGCCGCACAGACCTGACGTGAAAAATCACTGGTGATATATTCAGGGTTTATATACTGAATGAACTCATGCAGACTGCGCCGGGCAATCTCTCTTTCGATAGCCTCATCCAGCATTGCATTATCGATATCCATGTCAGTGCCCAAAGTGAGAAAAATACGCGGTTCACGCCAAAATCACGGTGAAATGATTTTCACGTTTTTGATAACAAATCAGTAACAAATAAAAGCCCGAAAATCAGGCAGAAGAGTGAGACTTTTACCCGTTTAAGGTGACATTTTGATTGAGTTGGAAAGTGGCGATTCCGATAAGATCCATTATGTTAAATAGGGCTATTTTTCCCGATTTTTTCTCAGTTTCAGCAACTGCTCAAAAGTCAGGTGACTGAGGTCGATTGAATTCGGTGTCATCGAGCCATCGCTAGAACTTAAATCGACTTTCTTCGCTGATTCCCAGCCGAGCAGTTCCGCCAGTTGCTTGATGGCAGATTTCGGGTCATGGAGTTTTAACTTGATACCATCTTTGCCCGTGGTCAGTTCAGAAACGGCGCTGAGTGCAGCCGGATTTTGCAGAGCAGAATCTTTGAATTGCCATGTTGCCTGAAAGACAGGCTTGCCCTTGTCGTCTTCGCCTATCTGACTGTTACGGAAATCGGCGATATCATGAATAGAGACACGCCCCATTGCAGATAACCGCTCTAACGCTTCCTGACGGCTCATAACAGCATCAGAAACGGCTTCTTGGTTCATGGCGTCGAGAAAGGTTTTAACGTTATCAAATGTTATCATTCGGCTAGCCTGAGTTCGGGCAGATTCACCTTTCGCCTTCCCTCCTGCCTTACGATAAGCATCGACCTGATTTAATCCTTTCAGGATACCCAGTGCGAATTTTTGCTGTAATGGAGTTAAGGCATCAAAAAGAACTTTTTGCTCATCAGTGAGTTGGATTTTCTTTTGTGCCATTTTGCTTACCTATAAAGTCAGATAGCTATTGCCTACATTTAAAATTGCATTAGAATCTGTCAATTTATGTAAACATTAAAGGTCTATTCATATGGATAAATGGGTTTGTACTAAGTGTGGCGAAAAGGAAATACCTCAAGACACAGAATATTGTGAAGGATGTGAAGAGAAATCCTTTAAAAAAATTGGAGGATGGCTTTATCTTCCTGCTATCGGTTTAATAGTCATGATACTTTCAAGTATAACTGGAATTGTTACAACTATTAATGAAATATTTCCATTTTATAGCCAACTTACTGACCGTTGGAAATGTTTCATAACATTTGCATTTATCTTGGATTTATTAATATTTTTACTCATTATTGTCACTACTATTTTCTTTTTTAGGAAATCCAAGAAAACACCTTATCTATTTATATCACTGCTCATATTAAACATCACTGTCCAAGGTATTATGATATTTTTAACGATAAATGTGATGTCTGCCCCCGTAGAGCCAAACTACACACTCAATCTTATACGCAGTATTCTTCACGCTGCTGTATGGATACCTTATTTCATTGTATCAGTTAGAGTTAAAAAAACTTTTGTGAACTAACTGTTCCCGCCTCTTTTTTTATGGCTACCTGCAACCACCTGAGATGTGGTGGTTACACTCTGAGGTTTACTGACACTGTGTTTTGATATACTCCTGCAATCCTAGAATCATTTGTTCGGAGGTTGCAATACGTTCTCTGAGTAACCAATAATTTCGGATAGCGGTGTCAGTTGGTCGGGCGGTGGTTGCAGTAGCCATACTGGAGGTGGTAGGGGTTTTAGACATAGAACACTCTGCTTTGATGTACACCCGCTCAGAATGAATAAGAGAAGCAGCGTACAACCTATCAATTTCAACTTTGGCATTAGCGAGTTCCTGAGTATGTTTAGTATCTAACTCATGCAGCATGTTAATGTGCGTGTTTTGATAGTTGAGGGTGTCGGTCAGTTGCTGAATTTCAGCTATCTGGTCGCTATTGATATCGAGCTGTTTCTTGTATCCAGAGCGGTATAAGAAAGCTGCAGATGAAGCAATAATCAACGCGATAACAGTGCCGCTGGTGAAATTGAGTTTCATGATACAAACATCTGACGTTCAGATGCTCTGCGACTATCTAACCCTCGCATGACCTTACCTGCCGCTTTATTCCATCGAGGGAATTCTGCCGCAGCACCAATGTAATCGCCTTGGTTAAGTTTCCGCAATAAAGTGGACCCTGAAAAATTACCGTTACCACAGTTGAAGATAAACGAGCACAGTGCATCAAACTGACCTTGATTCAACGGCACTCTAACCAATTGCCTTAATGTGACATATATAGGTTGGAGATCATCATGCAGAAATACTTCAGCCTGCTGTTCTGTGATCACATCGCCCTTTTTAACCCCTTTTGTATGACCATAGCCAATGGTCCACGGGATACCACCCGTTGCGGGGTCGGGATAGGCTTTCAGTTTCAGACCTTCAAACTGCTTGATGCACTCCAGACCTTTAGTGCTGATTTCCATCAGAGGATGCTCCCGTTCTCTTCTCTGCCGCTTTACGCAATAATTGACCAATAAAGTCCGTACCCAAGTAGCCAATCACCACACTGCCGATGTAGGCCAAGTCAGGATTCAGACCAAATAGATTTAATACGTCACGAATAAACCAGGCAAACATGGCACACATAAAGGCATCGATTGACACCTTTAACCAGCCGCCACCGTGATAGCGACCGCGAAGAAATGCCATCGTTCCAGCGAGGGTTGCTCCGATGCCTTGCTCTCTTATCGATATGAGCCAGTCTCCGAGGTGTACCCAGATATCAGGATTTTCTTTCATCTTCATATTCCACCCCATTAGAACAATGGGCGTCCATGGGGGTGAAATAGGTTCGCCCCTGAGAGTTGTAGTGAATAATTGCAGTGGCAGATTGGGTTAATAAACTGATAGCCACTTCTTGTTTTCGTCCCTCAAATAAGGGAGAAAAAACGGAAATAGGTGATAAAAAAGGCTACACCGAAGCGCAGCCTAACAATCAGAATGTAGTTTTAATTAGATTATTTCCATATGAAACAATAAGGCAGTGAATCGCCATCATTTTGTTGTTGCAACAGGCTACCTAATTTTTTGGCATCGTCATTACCGTACTCACCGATAAATTCGTATTCGTGCTTACCATATAAGTGGCTGTCGGTACTGCTACCCAATTGATAAGGTGTACCATCCACTGTTATCGTGAGGTTTTGCTTAAATAAATCCACCAACTTCTGATAACCGGTTTGATTGTTATCGGAAGAGACCCGAATAAAGATTTTCTGGTGTAACCCATCCCAGACGAGAAAAGCAAATGTTGTGATAGCGGTTTTATTCTGAAGGCCACTCAGCGTACCAAATGGGCCAAGATGTTCACCGGCAGGTTCAAACTCTGCATCAGCAAGATATCCCCACATCTGATCTTGGTTAGAAAAAGATCCCGTACCGACGACAAGATTAAAGCTCAGCATACAATCTGTCGGTTGTGGTTTTGAGCTGGATTTCATCAGATGCCAGTCACACGCCATCAGATCATCAGGTGTCGGCTGCCACGGGAACCACTCGCCGTGTTTATTGCTCTTTTCGATATAAACAGGCTCATGAGATGTCAGGCGCATGTGTTCACCCGGTGCATCCCAATCACTGCGGTGTAATTTATTCCCCAAATACACTTGAATCATCGCCCATGGACAAGAGCCAACAGGCGCAGTGACTGTATCAATCTTATATTGTGCGGGAATAATTTTGCATTGCTTTTCAGCGTTCAGATTTTCTGGCTTATTAACTTTAGACATAAACACCTCACTTAATTGTTAATTAATAAAGGTAATTTCATCCCGTGCCAAATAGACAGCTAATACTACTTAGGGCAGATTTTTATCTCAATTGAATACCCTGTAACAGAACCAATACACACTAAAATGCGGCTACCTGTTACAAAACTTGTCTATTTATCGAGTACATCATTCAGTGAGTTGTAAACTCATAATTTACTACTGGTAGAACATAACTCGCTGATCTCTTGTTCTGTCTGCTTAAACCGTTCTTCTTCAAGCTCAACGCCCAAAACCCGACGATTGAGTTTCAACGCTGCTTTCAATGTCGCACCGGAACCCATAAAGAAATCGGCCACCAGATCCCCTTCCCGGCTGCTGGACTGGATAATATGTGCCATCAGGTCAGCGGGTTTTTCGCAGGGATGTTTGCCCGGATAATATTGGACGGGCGCAAATTGCCAGACATCGGTATAAGGCACGGCGGCGGTGACGGTGAACGAACGGCGCATTAAACCGTATTCCTGACGCAGCTCTTCATATTGTCGCGATAACGTCAGGTGAGATCCCACTAGTTCATCATAGGGCTTGTTCAATTCGCCACACTGGTGCTTTTCGTTAGCGATACGATCAAATAACACCTGCAGTTTTTGATAATCGACTTCATTGGGTAACTGCCATTGGCTATCGCTGAACCAGTGACTGGCCATCTGCTTTCCAGTGGCCTTGTGAATGTCTTTTGCCGTGATACCTAACGTTTTCCGGGCATCACGAAAATAATCGATGAGTGGTTTAAATACCGACTGTTTCAGTTCGCGGCATTGCTTGAAATAGCCATCGCCTTTGGGATGATAAGGCCCTTGATAATGCTCGGCAAAAATGATGCGTTCTGTAGCCGGGAAATACATTCTCAGGCTTTCTTTGTTCTGCCTGCGCCATGGGCCAGAAGGCTTCGCCCAAATGATATGGTTCAACACGTTAAATCGTTCACGTACCAGCAGCTCGGTATCAGAGGCCAGACGCGAACCACAGAACATATACAGGCTACCGTTGGGTTTCAGTACCCGCCAGAATTCAGCCAGCAGTTCATCCAGCCACGCAAGGTAAGCCGTCGCATCGGCCCACTGATTATCCCAGCTACAATCTTTTACGCGAAAGTACGGCGGGTCAGTGGCGATCAGGTCTATGCAGTTATCCGGCAGGGTTTTGATAAATTTCAGAGAGTCGTCGTTAATTAATGTGATACCACTTAAATTCACAATATATTCCATCTATCGACGCTGACTGGCTCTCTGGAAAGCCACGGCATAAAAGGCAGGTACAATGCTACCCACCTTTCCTTCACCGCGTAAAACATTGCCCCATCAAGGGCAACGCCTGAAAAACGTATCATCGTTCCGGCTTTCCATTAATCCAGCCAGACGAAATTGCGTTAATAATAATTGGCAACGGGGTTCAGTGAGTCCCGTTAATTTGTAAACATCCGAAACATTTACCCAACTATCATGGGGAAGGGTTTCTAATACACAGGCGGCTGTTGTTGTCATATCTTCATGTTTTAGCATGATAATGTTAACCTTTTGGTCAGTTAGTCGGCGTGAACACACATGTAACTCTGACCAAGCACAACAGCAAGCCTTATGTTTATTTCAGGTATAAAAAAACCTCGCGCTTGGCGAGGCTTGTTTGTCACGGTTACAAATAGCGCAACATATACTGAAATAGTGGCTCATTGGCTCAAGGATGTCAACACGTTCGTGACAAGATTTTTGTTTTTCTTTCCTGTTCCCGACACGAAAAGGCATCTTGCAACGGTTGATAAAGTAAATATTCGGTGGACTTTAATATCTCTTCAACCTCACGGCGGCAGGTTGATAGTGAAGGTTTTCGAAAAACCAGTTGACCGCTACGGCGTACCATTTTTCTCGGTTTAATGATGGCATGGTAATAACGAGAAATGGCTCTATCTGAACGATTAAAGACATATCGGCTTAACAATATGGCAAAGGCTACCCGGTCCAGATGGTAGATATGATCAAC
The DNA here is from genome assembly GCF_963876495.1 of Xenorhabdus sp. KJ12.1. Lineage (NCBI taxonomy): Bacteria > Pseudomonadati > Pseudomonadota > Gammaproteobacteria > Enterobacterales > Morganellaceae > Xenorhabdus > Xenorhabdus sp. KJ12.1. Next base: position 114,367 of record NZ_CAWNQH010000013.1, on the reverse strand, counting down.
CACTCTGGCAATTAGCATACCTTCGTCGTCATTGCATATCGGGCGTTCTGGATAATCTCGAGGCTCTACTCGTGCCATAAATTCCGCAATCACGCTACTTTGACGTTTATCCAACCTGCCGGAGTAAATCCACGCACCAAATTTTGCTAACCATTCCTGTAACCAGATCGCCTGTGATGTGGTCAATTCCAGCCCATCCGTTGAAAATCTCAAACCCGACATAACCGTACCTCTTTCACTTCCCTTTTAATCTGCGCTAATAATTCAATTTCTGTCCCGTGAGCCGCCTGCCAACTCTTTGGTGCGGCATGAAAACCCGTGGGATAACCAGCTCGATGGTGGCGAGGACATAATGGTAGAACGGAGAAGTGATCGGCGCGTTGTGCCGTGCCCTGCCCGGTTCGTACATGATGAATTTCCGCAGGTGATGCACCCAGTCCCAGATTCCGGCAGGCAATACAGCCGAGCGAGGCGACATCTGACAGCCACTGTTTTTCACTGTTGGTCATTGGTCTTGCCTCTCCTTTACGCAAAATCAAACAACTGAGCCGCCGCATTTTCAGCAGCGTCTCTGGTCGGGAAGTTGCGATACAAGATGAAGTTCCACAGTACGTTTAGGGTGGATTGATAGAGTGCCTGAAATTCCAGCTCATCCATTTTGGCGAAGCTGACGGAACGGGGTTCTCGATACAGGCTGCCGTCTGGCATTTCATAGGTGTCATAGTGACCGGATTCCACCGTCACCCAGCGCCTGAAAGCATCAATGGATTTAGTGGCCGTAATATTGTGAGCACGATTTTTGGATAAACCAGCAAGGTATTCATCAGCGGCAGATTGTAAGGCATCTTCACTGCCAGCGAAGTGAGCCAGAAATTGTACGTAGCCGCGCACAATCGCTTTTTCTTCGGGGGAAATCGTACCACCAGTGGGCTCCCAGTATTCAAAACCGAGATTCAGCAGGGCAAAGTATTTACGGTGGAAACGGGGATTACGGGCCTTCTTAAAATCAGCCTGCAGCACATCGCCGCATTTGATTTTCGAATGCAAGTATTCTCTTGCGGCTGGAGTAGCAGGCCGTAAGGTGTCGTCGGAAATTTTGATAAAACTATGCTGTGCCATTCTGGTTCCCTTAAGGTAATGGCACAGCAGCGTAAGTTTAGGTTCGGATGTTCAGGCCGATGGTATGATTTTAGCGGGTTACAACCCGTTATGCTACCGACTATTTTCTCTTGGTACTCGTTGACTAACAAACGCATCAAATTCGCTGTCTGAATCTGAGCGCTGAAGTCTTGATACTCGTTGACTAGCAAACTCATCAAATTCACTATCTGAATTTGATGATTGAGGATAGTACCACTTATACAAACCATAAGCGGGATCATGCCTCAACTGCCTCTCCTCCTCCTCTGAATAATAGTGGCCTCCTCTATCTGTCTTATCAATAAAATGTCGGTTTATATTGGGTATTGAACGAAATTGCGTCGTTGGATAAACTCGTGTACCCCCTAACGAGCCTTTAACTGGCATATTGATATGATTAGCTAATGCTTGAGCAAGCCCATTTGCTCCAGAGTGGCAAGCTATTATTCTGATACATAGAATATTTTGTCCTCTGTTTTTTATATCAGTTAATAATGCTTTGATTGTTTGGCAAAAAACATTCAAATTCATTCCAGGATTATACGCACATGCTCCCGCAAATAGTATTGAACTGCCTACTGGAGATGCGTGTCCTATAATATTAAGCCGACTTCCCGGTTTATGTTTTGGTGTATCTAAAAAATAATGAAATCGCTTCTCCTGATGAAAATTCAACTCAACCGTTTTCTGCAGCAACACATCATTAGGCATTGCTATAATATTGGAGATTGTGTCCCGATATTGTCCCATAACTCCCCCTACATAAAATTCGGCTTTTAATATACGGGACAGACACAATCTGCAAATGCAACGATACGCCAGAAATAACACTTTATAGCGTTAATTTCAGTTCATGCCAGCCCAATGTATTCCAACACGCGGCCTCACCTGCAAAACAGCATTCCGTCACGGGTAACGATTCACCGCATTTTTCACAACATTGTTGCTGTAACTCAGCCATTTGCTTTTTTAATGAACGGTCATCCATTCGAATTAACATTGTGAGATATTCATTGATCTCATAAGGCTCCCTGCCCGGTCTACGCAATGTACAATTGTGTTTGAGCATCTCCAATTCTTGGGTATCCACCAGCAACTCTATTTTGGTCACGCCAGCCTCCTGCTGGCGTTGACGTTGGGCTGCCTTACGTTCTGCCGGGGATTTAGCCATGGTTAGGCACCCTGAGCTTGTAAACCGAATTCTGGGTGCGGATAAATCCATCGACATTAAAGGTGTGAATATTCTCAACGGGTGATGTAATGATTTCAGCGCCATCAAACCAGCGCTGATGGACATCATGGTAAATACGCCCACTTGCCCGAAAATCATTGTTGCCGTAGAGAATAAACCCGGTCAGTTCAATTTCAGCCGTGTATGTCATGGTTTGTCTATTTAATTGTTTATCCATTATTATTCCCCCAGACAGTTATACACAAATCGGATCAATGCCATCACTGGCAATGAAACCGGAAAGGTCAGGAGCAAGAACAAGGCGAGCATATAGAGCCGGAAATCTTCATCAATAAGGATTTGCCAGTAGCCGATCACTTCTTCTTTCAGGTAATGCAAAAAGCTGTTTGATTGTTTCATTGGTCTTGCCTCTCTCAGTTAGCTTGGTTTCTCAGTGCCCACAGTCGTTGTAATTGGGTTAATCCCTTTCCCGTAATCAGTGATGTCACACATTCCTGAATTCCGCGTTCTGGGTGTTCCCAGCTGCCTAATTTCACATCCATCAGTCCCAACTGTATTTTCTCCTGATACGGTTCATTGCGGCGGGTGATCCAGCCGATTTGTCGCAGAAACGCGAACAGCCGGGTTCTTCCCGTACCCAAAATCTTAGCGGTCTGTGCCATGCTGAGCGCACCGTGTGAAGCTGATACTTGGTCATGAAACTCGACCTTCGGCGCATCCTCAAAAATCTGGTGCTCTAACTGATTCACAGCCAGTGAAAGGCGCTCTTTTTCTTCTTCGGCCTGAATGACCATCAGCGCCAGTTGTTTGGCATTGGGTAAAGTGGATTGCAGTGTTACCAGTCTGCCAGAATGGTAGTCGATAAAGGTCTGGTTAACCTGCAACTGAAATGTCGGACTTATCCAGCCAGCGTAGGAAACAGCCAGCAGTTCATGAGCGAAAGTACCTCGATTTTCCCCGCTTTTGATCGCAGTTACAGGCGATGTGCATTTCTGCATATCAATTAATTTCTGCACTAATTCTTTAGCTGACTGAGTTCTCAGCCACTGTGCAGGGGCTTTATTGGAACCTGCTCCACTTGCCTTATGCAACGCATTCAAATTGAAGCGTCCTTCTGCATCGGTGGTAATTTCAACACCTGCGATCACTGGCAAGCACTTTCGGTTTATGGCATCTAACATCGTTATTCCTTTGTTTGGAGTCTCATTACGCCACGCCAGTAATTCAGGCGTGTTTTAAAAAATGCTTGGTATTTGCCGGAGGTATGTTCAATTTCCCTGAAAATGGTGGCCCGGCTTATCTTCCTCAGTTTGAGCTGCTTGATTAACCGACTGGCCCTTAAATCCAGATGTTCCAACTCACGGTATTTTTGTGGCCATAACCCCCGGTTGTGGGGTAACCCCGCAGGCAAATAATCAGACGGCCTGCTCATGGCTGTTCCTTGGACTCTGCCGAAAGACGTTTAATGATCGCTTTTTCAGTCGGTCTCGGTGCAGCCATGACCTGTTTGTAGATGCGCTTTTTCTTCGGCGTATCGCATACCAAAGTACGCTGAACCGCATTGAGGGGCATTCTCAGTAAAACCGCAATACTTTCCGGCGTTCTGCCAAGACGGGATAACTCATAAATTCCTCTGACAATAGCTTGCCCATAGTGGATACGCTTACCGATACTGATACTGGGTTCAGATACTCTTGCAGGCAGGGAAACCTGAGTTAATTCCGGTTTGGGTTGGAAGGGCTGACGACTGCGTGCCCGTGCAGCCTGATTCAGATTATCGATAATACTGGCTGAATGGTCGCAGCCATCATCCGTAATATTGCGCCGATCAAGGATCAGTTTGTTGACATCGTTTTCGTTGCTCATGGGGTCTTGCCTCGTTTTGGATTTTTCCGCTTTTGGTCAGAAAGCGTTTTACTATTGGTCAGTGTGTTACTCTTTCGCCGCTTGTTCTGCAGCCTGTTTCCAAATCCCCCCCCAAGCGGCTAATGCCGGGACTTCGCTCATTCGCCCTATGCCCGCTTTGCGGGCCAATTGTTGCGCCAGCTCTTGAATACGGTTCGTCGGTGTCCAGCCAGTTGAAAACAGCAATCGGAACGTGGCATCACGCTCTACGGTATCAATAGTGATGGCCGTTTCTCCGGCTTTTAGCCAGCGTCCGTTAACACAGGCAGGACGTCCTGCTTTGTCCCACTTACACGCTTTGTCGAAATATTCCGTACAGTTCTCCGGGCCAAACAGGGTCTTCGGGCGTAAATAATCCCGCATCTTGCCATCATCCCGCCATTTGGTGGTCAGGTAGTCAGTGATCAACATCAGGTCCTCCACCGAATAACCCTCTCCCAACCGCGCACGGATATACCCCATCGTGGTTTTACCATTGCGGTAGTTAGAATCAGTGACCTGATTGAAATAAACCAGAACTTGCCGGGCTGGGTCGTCGGGTTCGGTGAGAACCTGACAAGATTCTGTTGTACTCTCTGTAGTAATCTCTGTTGTAGTCTCTGTAAGATCAGACCAATTTGACCCATTCAGAATGGCGCATTCTGACCCGTTGGAGTGTTTCAAATTGCCCTTGTCGATAAGGTCATTCTGACCCGCTCGAATGTCTTCATTTGCGCCGTTCGAGGGTGTCATTTTGATCTTATCGGCCAACAATGGATGGTCATAATTGATGGCGTAATAATTGGTCCGATCGTGGCTGGATTTATTAATCTGTTCAATCCGCAACACGCCCAGCTTCTTCAAATTCCCCAGCGCCCGTTTAATGGTGGATACCGATAAAAAGGGAAACTGCTCCTGCCATTTCTCAACTGAGTTATAAATCCAGCGGCAACCATAGACCTCAACACCAGATGACGTCTCCGTCAGCCAGTATTGGATCTGCTGCAAGATAATGGCCTCGTTCAGTCCCAGGCGCGTAGCCAACTCAGGAATAACCACCAGTGGGCGACTTTTTAACAATAACAAACTCATATCACGCCCTTACTCATCTTGGCTCTGCGATTTGACCTTCTGCTTTTGGTACTGCTCCCAGTCAGTCAGCGCCGCTTCCTTACGGCTTTCATAAATTTCTGACACTTCCTCAAAAGTGGCAGGCTTATCGTTCCGGCGAAAGCCATTGCGATAAGTGATCTTATCGATGGGTTTCATCATTGGTCTTGCCTCTCGTTAATGCACGTTGGTCAGACGCGGTTCAATGGCATTTAACGCGGATATGGCTATCGCTATTCGGTGTGACATGTCACGCCCTCCTAACAGGGTTTCACTAATGGCAGCGGCAAATTCTCTGATTGCAACCGAAGCGAGATAATTTAACCGGTCTTCACTCGTTATCCTTGCCCGTCGTTCTGCGGGTAATGCCGCTTCTATCGCTGGCAACAGTTCCGTGATCTTACGTTGTGCCGCAGTCGAATCACTGCGTAACCACCGGAAGATCTGTTGGCGGTTATTGTTGATGGCTTTCCAGTCCGCATTTCCTAATGCGTCTTCAATCCGGTGTAACCGGGATTGAGAACCACCGCGATACAGCAGGAAATACATACGACTGACTTCAATGGCTACATGCTCCTGACCTCTCTCCATGGCCCAAGCCTCAACTTCAGCTTTGAGCGTACTGATGCTTTGCTCCACGATTTTCGTCTCCTGTCGCAATTTAATGTTGATTATTAAAAATCAGATTTCGGCAGCCTGTACTGATACGCTACATCTTGTCGAACGATCCTCAGGAGGGAAAACATCATCAAGAGAAAATTCACCACCTAACTCATTCAGTGCTAATACAATTTTTCTACATGAATCTAAATCAGGCTTTCTGATACCAGACTCATAGTTGCCAATTCTGGACTGTGACCATTTGAGTCTTTTAGCTAATGCAAATTGAGTAGCTCCGACTCGTCGTCTGGCATCTGCAATTTTATTCATACTTAATCCTCATTTATTAATGCGGACTCAGTTAAACACAAATCGTGTTATCTGTAAACACAAATCGTGAAAGCGAAATAACACGCTATGTGTTAAATAATGATCATGAAAATGAGTAATCAAATCGGTATGCGCATTAAGCGCCTTAGAGAACAACTAGGACTAAGCCAAGCGGCACTGGCAGAACGTTGTAGTTGGTCATCTCAATCTAGGATAGGTAATTATGAATCAGGCTCACGTAACGTCAGCGCTGACGATGCGGTGATCTTGGCAAATGCCTTAGGTGTTACCCCCGCTGAGCTGATGTTCGGTTCAACTGCTTGTGTGAGCGATCCAATATCTCATGCAACAGGAGATGCCAACCTTACTCCACGTCAAAGAATACTTTTAGAGTTATTTGATGAGTTACCGGATAGTGAAGCCGATCAACTCCTAAAAACTCTTGAGGAGAAAAAACAACATTATAATCAGCTACTAGAAGAATTATTACATAAAAGAAATCAAAAGAAAGCATAGCACTGATAGTTTGCTTGATTATCAAGCTAATAAATTATGTTGATTTTAACTAACTCTACTTATTGAGAAATTAAAATCTTTTTTACTGAAAATTTTAGCGTTAATTGATGTGACTATGACTTTCGCAAGGGTTACTTTCTAAAAGTAAGTCACTATTAACCACAACGCACCACCCGTTAGGGTGGTTTTCTGTATTGTTACAATTCCATTCAAATTTCATCTGCTTTCAAATCGTTAAATTACTCAGATTTCTAACCATAATATTAATAATCACATTTTGTGTTGACAACAAAAACACACTATGTGATTATGATTACATCAACAGCAAACAGGCAGGACGCCCACGAAGTAGCCGCTACCGGCGTAAGAAGAGGTAGATGATTTGCTCAGACAACACGGCACAGCAGCCGTTTAGGTGAAATGTTCAAAATCGAATTTACAGTTTCAGTTGTTATGAAGGAGGAGAACCGCAGCGCTCATTACGACCTGCCACGATTACCACTTGATAACAACTGGCTTTTATCCCAACACCAGGGGATGCCGTTAGCAAGAGACCAATCACCGTAGAGTGATGCTTGAAGAGGCAACTAAACCGGTCGTCAGCCTTGACCAGGGTAAAGCGACGCTGGATAGCGTAACCAGCATAGCTCCTTGACTGTGGGAGTGAAGGAAGCGCCGCAAGGCTGACAGCCCGGAAAGACGGGCAACTTATTACAGACGTAAAAAAACCCACCAAAGTGGGCTCTTTTACCCCGGATCGCCGACCAAAGCTACCGGGAGTTCTTGAGGCGGAGACCAATCCGCCAAAAGAGGCAAGACCAATGATTACTCATCGATCCACCATAATATATAGGAGTTGCTATGAAAGCACAACCTAAGACACTGAGTGTCACCCTCTACATCTATGCCAAAGAAGGTTTTGATAAACAGGTTGAATTCAACACCCTCACTTGCGCACCTGCTAATACAACTTATTGGGGGGCGTTAATCCACCAGCAGGATGTGGAAATTACCCTTCCCTCTATCAATAAATCTGATCTCATCCATGCGCAGATCAACGCACTCAAGGCTGAAAAAGAAAAGGTGCTGGCCAGTGCGCAATTGGAAGTGAACCGGATTGAAGACCACATCCAGTCACTCTTATGCATTGAAGGTCAACCTGTTCCCGCTGCCGATATGGAACTGCCTTATTAGCCCCGGAGGAATGATGCAAAACATCAATGATGTTATTGAAATGATTCTGGACGCTGGTTTAACCGCTGTTGAACATGAAAACAACAGCGATTTCGTGGGAGGAGTCACCCATATCTCCCTTCTTGGCGGGAAACGCCGGGTGGAATATTACCCAACTACGGGCATGGTTTATTCTAACCCGGTGAAGGCGCTTTATTCCACCGTCAGGCTGCCCAAAGCGGGCATCCGAAGAGCCATCAAACTGGCCAAAACAGGCAACTAATAAGAGGCAAAACCAATGAAAGTTTATATTTGTGTATTTGAGCCTACACCGGAGGCTCAAAAGGATGGCGCTATCTCTTTAGCTATCGCGCTTGAGGCTAATTCAGTCAAAATGGTTAAAGCCATGGCCATCGTAAAATTAGGTGAAGTGCATCCTGATGATATGGATAAATTTAATACCGATGCACCCATTATTTGTGAAGATCAGGTAGGTTCACCTCGTCCACCTGTGGGTAAATTTGATGAGCGGTTTGCTGCTGAATATGAATTTGATGGCACAACGTGGAAAACCAAAACCATTAAACAGGATACTCGACATGATCTCGCCAATTTTGGCAAAGTTGCCACTATTGTTCGTGTTGCAGCCATTTTGTTATTCAACACCACTGAGCTGACAAATGGACAGATGACTGATGCAACTAAGTTTATTCATCAAGGAACAGAACAACCCAAACTCCGCAATATCGCCTACGGGTTAGGTGGCATCATAAAAACGTCATTGATGGATGCCGCACAGACACAGAAAATTGCTCTGGCCACTCAGGAACACTTTTCACCAGCAGAACATGTTGATCCAGAACAAGTGACCCAGTTCGGGGAACAGTGGCTGTCAGAGTCATATCAAAAACGCGAATTTAATCATAGCTACGCCACACTGGACTTAGAAATTGCCATGGCCTTACTGGATGGTGATTTTGACTGCTGGGAAATTATGTCACAGGAAATGGCTGCAGCGAAAAAACTGATGACTGACAGTGATGAGACATGGCGTCGCTGGTCTACGCAATTTCGCATCAGAACCGATGCCCTGTCTATCCCGCGTGAAGATATCTTTCGGGTAGTACGTGCAGGTAAGCAACGTCCTGAGTTCCTGACCGATACAATCGCAATGAAGGCATTTATCAGCCATGCGTTGGGTGATACTCCATCTTCCGATGAATTATCCGATACCACGGACAAATCTGTGCCAACACCAGAAACTGCCGTCACAAATGACTCTGCCGGTGAACCTGAGACTCAGCAGGCCGTCCCTGAAATTAAAGAAGCCAAACCCCGCAGAACGAGAAAAGCCAAACCAACCAAAGAGGAAATCGTACCAGAACCCGAAGAAATCACGCCAAAAATGGATACAGACGTACCAGCAATAGCGGAAACCGTACCGGAAACTGACAAAACCGCACCAAAAATGGCAGCAAATGATGAAGGCACTCTATTACCGCCAGACAGTCGCCAGAACGCCAGTAATGATAATTTCCAACACCGGGCCGATCTGTTGGAAGAAACTATTAAGGCACAAGGTAACGAACAGCAGGCCAATCTTCGCATTTGGAAAGCGGTCCAACGTACCGACCCGCGTTTTACTAAGCCACTGGATGGTATGGGATATAGCGGTACCAGCATCAACAGTAATTATATGTTTATGCGGGCGACTGAACAATTTGGCCCAGCAGGTGGCAGTTGGGGATATCAGGTTCTGGAAGACAAAATGCTGGACGGTGCTCCAATGACTGAACCTGTTTATGACGCCAATAACAAGCAAACGGGTTTTCGTTTACTGCGTGATGGTGATGGCACTTTAATATTTGAACAAAACCACTCTATCAAAATTGTATTGTGGTATCCGCTTGGTGACGGCACACGTGGTGAAATCGAAAGCTACGGTGCAACACCTTACCGCTATAAATCTAAAAACGGCATCAAAACGGATGGCGAAGTACTTAAAAAATCCCTGACAGATGCCATTAAAAAAGCCTTATCTATGCTGGGATTCAGTGCCGATGTCTTTATGGGGATGCACGATAATCCGGAATATCTGGCTGAAAACAAAATTGAATTTGGTATCAAGGCAGCCAGTGACAAAGCCGAAGATCTCACCCGCTTACGTAAAGAGCTGGACGAGAAGTTCGCACGTAATACCGAGACCATGAAAACGTCGGTCACTAAAAATGAACTGAGAGGCATCACATCCACCCTAACCCGTGAAATCGATGTACATCTCAAGAATGCGAAATCGACAGGTGACAAAGAGTATGAACGTTACCTGTCAGGTCGTTTACGCCGTTTAACTGAAATTGAAAAAGTATGCTTAACCAAATTGGAGGAGGCAAACCCATGACCACCGCTATTGCATTAGCTGCCGATTATGATCAGCTGCAAAAACTGATAGCCACCGGTGAATTTTCTCCGGAAGCCATCGCCGACACACTCGAAGGTTTGGAAGGTGCTTTAGGTGACAAGCTGGATGCGGTCATGATCCATGTCCGTAACCTTGAAGGACAGGCCAGAACGCTGGACGATGAAGCCAAGCGACTGGCTGATCGCAAAAAGTCCTTTGAAGGTCAAATCAAACACCTGAAAAAATATGTGTTGGATTGCTTGCTAAAAGCGGAACTGAACAGCCTGAAAACCACGAAAAACACGTTCAGTGCGCGTCAGGGTATCGCCAGAGTCATTATCGATAACGAAATGTTATTGCCTGATGAGTTAGTGGATGTTCAGACCATTACCGCCCCGGACAAGAAAGCCATCAAAGAAGCGATTGAACGCGGAGAAACCATTCCAGGCGCACATATCGAAATTGGGGAACGAAGTTTGCAGGTTCGTTAACTATCAGATTATGCCCGATAATTCGGGCATGGAGGAGCACATTATGGCAGCAAGACTTGAAGTCAGTATCTTTTATAACGAAGAAATCGGGCAGTGCGAAGTAACGTGGGCTGCGGACAAAACCGAAGATTTTTCGCCAATGGAAAAATCAACATTGGAACAATTGAAAAGTGCTTTGATGAACCAACTCAATTCCGGCATCCGTCACGGTCAAGTGCATTGAGAATGTATACATCATAAAAATACCTAGACCAATAATAAAAGAGGCCAGACCCATGCTTAAACATCAACATAAACGTTACCAGCCAGTCACGATCACTCTGCCCGATGGTACAAGCGGCCAGATCATTGCTGACCGCCGCTGTGCCATCTTCTACGACTTCCCGCCCGAAGTAAAAATCGAGCAGGCTAACAACAGTCAAAAGGCGGAGGTCGATAGTTCATTCCTCACCCGTAAACCTGATTAAGCATAATCAGAAATTCAGCCACGTAATCACTAGCATGATGGTACATCCACCGAATGGAGCACCATCATGCAACCCTGGCAACCGGGACAACAACTATTAACTGACTTCGATATTAAACTGGGACGATTAGCCGCCAGCGTCAAAAATACGCCCTGTGATCAGGTGGATATTATCCGCGCCTGTGACACTGCTGATCGAATCATTGCATCGATGATGAGGCAAGACCATGACCATAAATCGCGATATTACCATCGGTAAAAATAAAGAACTTATAAATAGTGACATTATCACCGATAAAGAAATGGAAGAGCTGACCGGTTTTGAAATGCCTTCCAAACAGTGCCTGTCATTGGCTAAACACGGCATTTTCTTTATCACACGCCAAGATGGTAAGCCCAGAACGACTTGGACGCATTTCAATAATCCAATGGCTGCTATACGCCGTTCTCATACTGCTGAAGAGCCTGATTTTGAGAGTATGTGATTGTGGCCAGAACAAGAAAAAATGCTGCCGATAAACGTTTGCCAAAACGTGTTTATCGGGGAAAAACCAAATATGAATTTCATCCGGCAAGAGGGGGATCTATCTCCCTATGCCCACTGGATGCCCCTCTTTCAATTATCTGGGCTGAATACGAAAAAATTCTTTGTGACATGTCACGGGAGGAAAATTCAGTGTCTAACTTAATCAAACAATTTCTGGCCTCTGCTGATTTTAAGGATCTGGCCCTTGATACCAAAAAAGACTACCGGAAATACGCCAACAAGCTGACTCCAGTCTTTGGAAAGATGTCACCGGATAATGTCAAACCTGAACATATCAGGAAGTACATGGATAAACGCGGATTAAGTAGTAGAACGCAGGCGAACCGAGAAAAAACGTTCTTTTCCCGTGTCTACAAATGGGGTTATGAGCGTGGGATGGTGAAAGGTAATCCCTGTAAAGGTGTAAAGCAATACAAGGAAAAAGCGCGAGAGCGGTATATTACCGATGCCGAATATGCGGCGCTTTATTCAGTATCACCTACAGTGGTTAAGGTCGCAATGGAATTAGCCTATTTATGCTGTGCCCGACAAGCGGACGTTCTGACATTAACCCATTCTCAATTAATGGAAAAAGGTATATTTATTCGTCAGGGAAAAACTGGGAAACAACAAATTAAAGCCTGGACAAAACGCCTAGAAGATACCATCAAAATGAGTGACACATTAATTACCGAACCCGGCATTGCGAGTATTTATGTAATTTGTCAGGCCAATGGTCATAAATATACGCGTGACGGTTTTAACAGTCGTTGGAGAAAAGCCAGACAAATGGCAAAAGATGAATTTCCTAATTTAGATTTTAACTTCACTTTCCATGATTTAAAGGCGAAAGGTATTTCTGATTTGGAAGGTACGCTGGCAGAGAAACAGGTAATATCAGGTCATAAAAACATAACCCAAACTGCACGGTATGATCGGAAAATTGAAGTTGTCCCGGTTGTAGGAGGGCAGAAGAAAATATAGAAGTTACTTAAAGTACCTTGTGCCAAATCAAGGCTTTTTTGTTCCTAATATTCAACAAAATAATCGCCCAATAGTCTGATTTTAAAGGGTGAAAATAAAAGCTCATATTAGGCAGAACACCTGTAATATATTGATTTTAAACAAAACAACAACGATTTTAAAATCCCTCGGCTGTAAGGCTGTGCGGGTTCAAGTCCCGCCCTGGGCACCAAATATAAGTTTACTAACGTCTACACTAGTAAACTAACTCCTAGAAAGACCTGATTAATCAATCAGGTCTTTTCTTTTTAGGTCTACTCTAGTCTATTGCAATCAATATGCACGGCGGGGCATAATCAGGGGCACCTACACTTCTATTTTAAATGTGCCCCTTATAATGAAACTAAACGCACGACAAATCGAAACAGCAAAACCCAAAGAAAAAACCTACAAACTCGCTGATGGTGGTGGCCTCTATTTAGAAGTCACGACACGCGGCTCGAAGTACTGGCGTATGAAGTACTACCGCCCCACCGATAAAAAAGAAGACCGACTGGCTTTCGGTGTCTATCCGGCCATCTCTTTAGCTGATGCTCGCACCAAACGAGATGAAGCAAAAAAGCTAATTGCTCAAGGGATTGATCCCAAAGCCGAGAAAAAAGACGCACATGCTGGAGTAAAGGGAAAACATACCTTTGAAAAGGTCGCCCGTGACTGGCACGCCAGCAACAAACGCTGGAGCGAAGATCACGGCAACCGCATTCTACGCAGCCTTGAACATTATATATTTCCGCATATTGGCAAGCTTGATATTTCCACTTTACGGACAAGCCAACTGTTAGCGCCGATCAAAACCGTTGATGCTGATGGAAAACATGATATTGCCCAGCGATTACAGCAACGTGTCACTTCCATCATGCGTTATGCCGTTCAGAATGATATCCTTGATTCCAATCCGGCTAATGATATGGCTGGTGCACTTTCTACTGTTAAATCTAAACATCACCCCGCCCTGCCCCACGAACGTTTACCTGAATTTTTGAGCCGACTTTCTCGCTATCGTGGACGTTTAATCACCCGTATCGCGGTGGAGCTGACTTTATTAACGTTCGTCCGTTCCAGTGAACTGAGATTTGCGCGTTGGGAAGAACTCGATCTTGAAAATGCAGTCTGGAAAATCCCTGCCACAAGAAAAACCATTGAAGGCGTTAAATTCTCCGAACGAGGCATGAAAATGAAAACGGAGCATATTGTTCCTTTGAGTCGTCAGGCTGTCATTTTGTTCAAGTCATTGCGCGAGCTGAGTGGTGATTGTGAAGTCATGTTCCCTAACGATCACGATCCACAAAAGGTCATGAGTGAAAGCACGGTTAATAATGCCCTTCGTGGCATGGGATACGACACCAAAACCGATGTTTGCGGGCATGGGTTCCGAACAATGGCACGTGGTGCAATGGGAGAATCAGGATTATGGAACGATGACGCCATCGAACGCCAGTTAAGCCATGTGGAAAGAAAAAACGTCAGAGCCGCCTATATTCACACCTCTAAACATCTGGATGAACGGCGACTGATGGTGCAATGGTGGGCCGATTATCTGGATGCCAACCGCGAAAAACATATCACGCCGTATGATTTTGCTAAGAAACGCCGGAAGTAACATTTATTAATACTTATAATATACTGAATAAAAGATGATTTTTTAGACTTTGTTGGTAGTGCCAACAAAGTCTGCTTTTTATACAACCCATAGTTGTATTATTTCATCTTTAATCTGATAGTCAGCTTTATGCATTGAGTCATTCAACAAACTTTTTATTCATTCGCAATGGCTAATTTCCATTGATTTAGACCACATATGCTGAGTATGGTAGTTTCACAATCCACAATGGAGAAAACTATGAGCAAGTCGCTTTCCTCAATCGTCCAAGCCGCAGCAAACAGCCTTTTTGAGAGAGGTGAAATTCAATCAATCGGCGAGTTTTTCTCGTCAGACTATGTTGTGCATCTTACGAGCCAAGACTATTCCGGGGGGCACAATGTCATCCAAGCAGCCATCAACCAAGTTCGTGAGGCGTTTCCTGAGCCACAAGTAGAAGTGGAAATTCTTCTTGAGGGCAGCGATAGAGTGGCATGGCAAAGGACACTGCGCGGAGTACAAAAAGGGGCTTACAAGGGGTTCCCAGCCTGCAACCGCCAGATCGTGTGGCGAGAAATGGCGGTGAGTCGCTTTGAGGATAAATTGATCGTAGAAGAATGGGTAAGTACAGATCTAGCAGAGCAGCTTCTATCATCAAGAAAGAAATAAAATTCATCTACATTTTCTGGTTCGAAAGAAAAGCGGCGATCATTAAATGATTCTTGCTCACTATTCGTAACCAGTGAGTACATACCCTGAATCACCTGAAAGTGTAATTCTTAGGGTGTGAGTGTACATAATTCGCTCATCGCCGACTTTCAGCTTTAGCCGTGCCTTTCTACAGAATACTGCCAGATAGAGTAATGGATAAATCCATCATAGTATAACAATCATCATATGGTGATTTTTTATCCTTTTCTGGCAGTACTAGCAAAGTCTGTTTTTTATGCAGTTTATAAACAGATAAGAATTTTATATTCTGATCCTGTCAATAATTTATTTTACCTTTCTTTTGGTTGAAATTTACGCAAAAGATGTTTTTTTAAACGGTGTTGCCCAAGACAACAAAGACTATTTTTCATACAAAAAATAAATAATTAAAGCCCCACTCTCTGAATAAATAATATATTCCTTTATTTTTCAAATTATTAATGAAAGGTATTCATTATACACATGATTGCTTTTTAATCTTCTGTGCCCGTGGCACGTAGGGCTATTTTTCATACAGTCAATAACCCGCATTTAATTTTACGAATTGCATAAAGAGTTTACGCTTTCAATTAAACAGAATTTTTAAATAATCCTCTGTCATCAAGTAACGTCTACCAAGGCATTTCAAGGACTCGATAACAGGGGGTATACATGCCAACGATTACAACATCTAAAGAAAGTCTTATTCGCCTGCCAGAAGTTCAGCGCAGAACGGGCTACAGCAAGGCATGGATCTACAGGCTGATTAAAGAAGATAAGTTCCCGAAGCAAGTCAAAATCGGCCCTCGTTCGGTTGCGTTTGTTGAATCAGAAATTGATGGCTGGGTAGATCAGCGGATTGCTGAGTCTCGTGGAATTTAATGACATGTACCTACCATTTGATAAGAATAAAAAAACTAAGGGTAGCACTTGCCTACCCTTAACTTGCTTTTTTCAGAGGTTAGATTCAATACCTCTTGACTGCAATTCTCTGCGGACAATGCGCTTAATCCACGCAGCTAAAGACTCATCGCCATCTTGTGCCTGGGCTATTTCCATGAGCGCCCGTAGTTCAGGATCAAGTCTGAATTGGAATGGGGGATTGCCCCGACGAGTATTTTTGTGTGTTGACATGTCAATTACACTCACTGTAATGTGTTTATGTGTCATTACACATTACCTATATCAATATGAAAAAACAACGCCCCAGTGTGCTGGAACACATCTGAGGCGTCTGACCAATAACCGTTAATTGGAGTAACGATAATGGCTGATACACAGCATAACCAAACTCGCCCTAAATTGACATCTTTGGATAAATCAGACAGCCAAAAACCGCTCGAATTTATCCAAACCGTGAAGCAATCCGCTATGTACCATTGGGAAAATCTGTTACCTGCCTGTGGTATCGATATTCCTGCAAAGGGTAAACATAGCGCTTGCCCTGTCTGCGGCGGCACCGACCGTTTTCACTTTATGGATGACCACCATCACGGCAACTGGCACTGTCGCCAGTGTGATCTTCCGAATTACGGCGATGGATTGGATTTAGTAGCGAAAACCAACCGTATCTCAGTTCTTGAGGCTGCTAAGATTGTTGCTAAAGTACTGGCATTACCTTTGCCAGAATCCAAACCAGCCAAAGAAATCACTTATCCAGTACAGCCGATTGCCAAAAGAGTCGCGGCACTGATGGCTCAAACTGTTGCTGGGCCATCGCCCTATCTGGCTGCAAAGGGACTACAACACCATAATCAGCGTTTACTGGAAGATGATTCCCTATTATTGGTACTGACAGCGTTAGATAAAAAGGTCACTGGTGCACAAATCATCAAACCTGACGGTGAGAAAAAATTACTGTCTGGCAGCCAGAAGAAAGGCGCGTTTATTACTGTATCAGTACTGGAAAAAAATCCCGACACGGTAATCATTACCGAGGGTTATGCCACGGCACTGACGGTTAGCAAGCTCTATAAAGGTACTGTTCTGGCGGCGCTGGATGCTGGCAATTTGTATTCTGTCGCTAAAACCGTTAGGGAGCGTTGGCCGGACACGAAAATTATTCTGGCAGCAGATAATGACTGGCATCACCCCGACGAACTGGATAAGAACGGCAGACCAAAAGTAAATATCGGCAAGGTTTCAGCAGAAAAAGCGGCCCTTGCAGTGAATGGTTGGGTTACGTTGCCACCAACGGAATACAAAGCTGATTGGGATGATTATCGCCAGCAGCATGGTATTGAGGCCGCAAAGCAGGCATTCAGTAATGGGTTATATCAGGCGGCAGGGAATGTAGCAGTGCCAAACTCTGTAACCACTCATTCAGATGAATACCAAGAGAAAGAATACGATCCGCTAAAACCTCATATCGATATCCGCAAGAATGGAATTTACTGGGTTGAACCGAAAGAACAAGGTGGCGAAATCATCGAAGTTGAAAAATGGCTGAGTGATTACATGGAAATCGTTGGCATTGGCAATGATGGCAGCGAAGGTTATCTCATTATTAAGCTACGTCAGGAAGGCACAGGAAAATATATTGTTGAGGCACTTCCGCGCCGTGAAATCGGGATGCCGGTTGGCTGGGCCAGACTGCGTTCGCGGGGAATGAACATCACCGTAAAAAATAGTCTGTTGCCTGTTTTAGCTGAGCATCTGCAACGCAGCGGCGATCGCCGTGAATGGGTTGTGACACAGAAAGCAGGCTGGCACTGCGGTGCATATGTCATGCCGGACGGTGAAATCATCGGTCAGCCTTATATGCCTGTGGCGTTCAGTGGTGGTACCTCCGCCATTGCCGGTTATGTGGTCAGAGGAAGCACCGAACAGTGGAAAACACACGTTGCGTCATTACTGCAAGGCAACCGCTCAATGATACTGGGCGTACTGGTGGGATTGTCTGCCCCACTTAATTCGCTGACAGGCGGGAGCTGCTTTGGTGTGCATTTATTCGCCCAATCCTCCGCAGGGAAAACCACCACCGTTGAAGCGGCCAGCAGCTTATACGGTGATCCCGAAGAATTGAAATTATCATGGCACGGTACTAACCACGGGTTAAACAACGAAGCCGCAGCCCGTAACGATGGTTTTATGCCGATTGACGAAATCGGGCAAAGTTCTAACCCGAAGGAAGTCGCTAACAGTGCCTACAGTCTGTTTAACGGTGTCGGCAAAATTCAGGGGAAACGGGAAGGCGGAAACCGTGCAGTGATCCGTTGGAAGATTGCTGCCCTTTCGACAGGCGAGGAAGATTTAGAAACGTTTCTGATAAAAGGTGGGATCACCCCAAAAGCCGGACAGCTTGTCAGGCTGCTCAGTGTGCCCTTTATTGATACGGCATTTTTCAATGGCTATGAGGATGGTGATTCTCATGCAAGAGCCATCAAACGGGAATCCAAACGCTATTGTGGTGCTGCGGGTCGTGAATGGATTCGGTGGTTGTCTGAGAATCAGGAGCAGGCAATAGAAATGACTGCCCGTAAAGAAAAAGAGTGGCTTGATAACCTGCCAGAAGAAGCCTCAGCGCAAGTCAAGCGCGTTGCCGTGCGTTTCGCGTTACTGGATGCCGTTGGAGAGCTGGCAACCCATATTACCGGCTGGAATAAAGATGCGTGTCATGCTGCGGTAAAGCAAAGTTTCGATGACTGGTTAGCCGACTTTGGCATCGGAAACCGGGAAAAATATCAGGTGATCACACGAACGCGTGACTTTATCCAGAAATACGGGCTGTCACGCTTTCAGCCTTATACCTACGGCAGGCCAAATGGCGATATTGATACCTCACACGCCATGAGAATTAGTGATCTTGCCGGGTATCTGGTGCATAACCGCCGTCATGATGGACAGGCAGAATACCACATTATCCCCAGTGTATTTGAAGCAGAGATATTACAGGGATTACAGAAAAAATCCGGCTTTGAAGCCTTAGAAGAGGCCGGAATGCTGGTTAAAGCGGAGAAAGACCGTTTTATCAGCAAAACCATCTCAGTAAACGGCACTCAGGGACGGTTTGTGGTGCTGATTTTCAGAGATGAGGATTAACCCCTCACGCAAGAGGAAAAAACGTTGGGATAACGGGATATTGGGATAATAAAGGTTTATTTTAAGATATATCAGTTAGTTATAGATATTTTATTTATCCTGTATTATCCCGCGCTATCCCGTAACATTAGATGATTACAAATAAAGTGATATCGTGGCAATGGAAGTTATCCCGAAAAAGATTTTTCTCTGGTAGGTATTAATTTATTGAATTTTAAAAGATTTAAATTAGTAACATGATGTTACGGGATAGGCTGGGATAACATGGGATAGAGTAACGCAATGAAATATATAATAAATAGGTCATTTACCCCGTTATCCCGTGAAAATTGGTGTAGTTATATAAAGAGAATCGATAGTAACGGTTATTTTTTTCAGCTCTCCGAGCTACCGGGTTAATGTATTAGCCCGGTAGCTCGGAGAAGACAAGCGTAGCGCGTCAGTCTGAATAATTTTTTACCCACGGCTCAGCAATCGCCTGCGTGATTAAATATCGTTCTTCGCGTGGGTGTCGGTCATCTCTGAAACGTCTCATAATCAACATGACCTGATACTGTTCTCCCGCTTGCCAATAGGTCGTCCCTGCTGAACCTTTCCTATTGCGAAGATCGTTACGCAATTCGGGTGTGTTGGCCAAAGCCGGACGCTCTTTAGCTTTGGTAAGTACCCAGCCTGCTTTACGCCACTGATCTTGTAAATCCAGTACAATCTTGATCGCATCGTCATAGAGTAACGGTTCAATTTGTGGAGACATGCGCACACTCTCGATCATTCCTTTATTATAGGAAACAGTGAAAAATCTTGCTGAGGGGGTAATAAACCCGTATTTTGGTTCGGTAAAACGTAAACTTGCATCCGTTTTTGGGATTCTGAACCCGATGCTATTATCGTATGGTGGGCTAATTTTAGCGCTAGAGCGTTGCCGCATCGCCTCATAAGGTTCACCGATCACTAAGGCTATTTCGGCTGGTTCACGGGAATTAAAAGAATGGTAAAGATAGATGCCAATCAGACTCAGAACGATTAATGATGCCAATATTAAACGCCCACGTTGCTGCAACACGCGTTGTAACAGATTCATTTGACACCTCCATTTGACACAACATCCTAGATAATGGGTGTGAAAATATTATCTTCCCACACCCACCTAAGATTACGCTATGGCTTTATCCACGGCTCGGCAATCTGCAATGTGATCAAATAGCGCTCTTCATCAGGATGAGCATCATCGTGGAAAAGCGCTATATTTAACATTATCTGATACTGTTCACCTGCTTGCCAAAAAGTTGTTCCAGCCCCCCCTTTCATACTACGCAGTTGAGCATGCAATTCTGGAGTGTTGGCTAAAGCCGGGCGTTCTTTAGCTTTGGTCAGTACCCAACCCGCTTTGTGCCACTGTTCTTGTAAATCCAACACAATTTTGATCGCATCATCGTAAAGTAACGGCTCTATTTGTGGTGACATGCGTACACCATCGATTACTCCGTCATCAAACATAACAGTAAAAAATCGGGCTGGAGGGGTCACAAACTCATATTTGGGGTCAATAAAGCGTAAGCGTGCATCCGTTTTTGGAGTGTTATACCAAGCGTGACCAGGCATATGAGGATCAATAACAGCACTAGAACGTTGTCGCATTTCCTCATAAGGCTCACCGATCACCAAGGCTATCTCGGCGGGTTCGCGAGAATAAAAGACATGATAAAGATAGATGCCTGCCAGGCCTAGAATGATAAGCAAAGATAAAACTAAACTACTGCGCTGCCAATCTATGCCTTGCAACAAACTCATTCTACACCTCGCTCTGAAGCAATTGCTTGTATCGATTTTTCGATCAAATTTCGTATACTATTCCTGTGTAACAGCTCATCAAAATGTTGTGCAGCTCCCCGATTTATCGAGTTAATTCATTAGCCCGGTAAATCGGAGAAAACAAGTGCAGCGCATCAGTCTGAATAATTCTTTACCCACGGCTCAGCAATCGCCAGCGTGATCAAATATCGCTCTTCGCGTGGGTGTCGGTCATCTCTGAAACGCCTCATAATCAACATGACCTGATACTGTTCTCCCGCTTGCCAATAAGTTGTCCCTGCTGAACCTTTCCTATTGCGAAGATCATTATGCAATTCGGGTGTGTTGGCCAAGGCCGGACGCTCTTTAGCTTTGGTAAGTACCCAGCCTGCTTTACGCCACTGATCTTGTAAATCCAGTACAATCTTGATCGCATCGTCATAGAGTAATGGTTCAATTTGTGGAGACATGCGCACACTCTCGATCATTCCTTTATTATAGGAAACAGTCAAAAATCGTGCAGGAGGGGTAGTAAATCCGTATCTCGGATCGGTAAAACGTAAGCGTGCATCCATTTTTGGGATTCTGAATCCGATACTATTATCATATGGTGGGCTAATCTTAGCACTGGATCGTTGACGCATCGCCTCGTAAGGTTCACCTATCATCAACGCGATCTCAGATTCACGAGAATTAAAGGAATGATAGAGGATGACAGTCAAACCTAGAACGATGGATAGTGCTACAATTAAACCACTACGCCACCAGCCTATGCGTTGTAACAAATTCATTCTATACCTCATCCTGAAGCAATACCCTAGATAGTGGGTGTGAAAATATTACCTTCTCACACCCACCGAGGTTACGTTATGGCTTTACCCACGGCTCGGCAATCTGCAATGTAATCAAATATCGTTCTTCACTAGGATGCCGATCATCTTTGAAACGCGCAATATTCAGCATAACTTGATATAGATTGCCTGCTTGCCAAAAGGTCATTCCAGTACCTTTCATACGGCGAAGGCTATCATGCAATTCAGGTGTATTTACTAGAGGTTGGTATTCCCTAGTCAGCTCCCACCCCGTTTTACGCCACTGATCTTGCAAATCCAGAACAATCTTAATTGCATCTTCATAAAGCAATGGTTCGATTTGTGGGGACATGCGCACGTTATCGATTATTCCGTTTTCATAGGAAACCGTAAAAAATCGAGCCGGAGGGGTAACAAACCCATATTTCGGGTCGATAAAACGCAAACGCGCATTGGTTTTAGGGATTTTGAATCCGATGTTACTCGCACCTTGTGGGGCAATTTCCGCACTGGAGCGCTGCCGCATAGCCTCGTAAGGTTCACCAATCACTAAGACTATCTCAGCAGGCCCAGGAGAATTAAAAGAGTGGTACATATAGGCAGCAGTTAAACTCAGAACGATTAATAATGCCAATATTAAACGCCCACGTTGTTGCACTATGCGTTGTAACAGTGTCATTTAACACCTCCATTTGACGCAATCTCTTCTAGAGACTCGGTGATCATATTTCGTTCACTGCCACGTAGCATCTCATCAAAACGCGTTGCTGCTTTGTAGACAAATTCCATACGTTGATCTACATCGGAGAGATCACCCGTGATACCATCTAGTATACCATTGGTAAATTCGATTGTTCTGCCATCATTAGTAGTCTTACACTGAGCAGCAAGTGGCAATTCAACAGGCTGTGTTATAGAAGTCACTCCAAATGAATGGAACACCTGATTTCCCCACAGTCCCATGACTACCTACGCCACAGCCGGCCATGTCCACGACAGCCAACCGCTGATTGGACGCCTAAAGCGTCAGCTGGCGCGTTTTCCGCTGAATCCTGTCGCTGTCGTGCTGGATGCGGGCTATTTTACTGCGTCGGTTTGCCATCTGACCGCACAACTGGGACTGATCCCGGTTATCAGCTATCGTCGCCCAAACAAAGGGCCCAATAGGTTTCAGAAGAAACAGTTTATTGATGATCCGCAACAGGACTGCTATCACTGCCCGCAGGGTGAAACGCTGATTTATACGACGACAGGTCGTCAGGGATATCGTTATTACCGGACGGCGGCCGGTATTTGCCAGGGCTGTCCCCTGCGAGCGGCCTGTACCCACGCAAAAAAAGGAAAAACGATAGCGCGGCATATCTGGGAAAGGGACAAAGAAAAGGCGAGAGACATGCGTTTAACCCCGTGGGGTAAAAAGATGCATAAGCGCCGGAAAGAAACGATAGAGCGCAGTTTTGCGGATGCGAAACAGCATAATGGGCATCGTTATGCGCATTTTCGGGGTTTATTGAAAGTCCAGATCCAGTGTCTGCTGGCGGCAACAGCTCAAAATATCAAGAAGATAGCCTTACTGGTGGCGGCCCTTTGTTGGTTTTATCTGCGGTGCTTTCGTGTATTTAACGGGGCCAGAAGCCCAATCACGTGCCCAAAAAGGATTGTTTAGGGATGAGGCAGGAAAAATCGAAAGATAAGGATTTATAATGAAGGCAACAAACCGCGTTATTTTCAACGCGGTTTGTCAGCAGTCTGAAAGGTCGCATATAGCGACCTTTGATGAATTCATATTGTTGATATCAGGATGTATGGCAAGCCGGTGAGCACCAGTAACAACCATCGGCAGTTTTATAACCAATCTCTTTTGCCCGTGCGACAGCAAGAGTGCAACTAGAAAAATAGCCAAGGTACTCTCTATTCCTAGCTAGTGGGATATGAAGACATCCGGCATGGTGTACTTCGTAATCACCCTGATTGTCAGTTTCAGTATGAACATAATAGTGCATGCATTTTCTCCTATTGTTGCGTACGCCAGGAGATAATATGATCAATAAATAAACGCTTCTCAGCTAAGTGTCACATCATTAATAGATTAATAAAAAAGGCCGCATTAAGCAGCCTTGAATTCAGTGTGTGGATTTATTTCCAGTTGAAGCAAAAAAACAGTGTATTACCTACGTTTTGTTTCAGTAGATCGCCTAGTTTTGATGCATCAGTGTTATTATACTGCCCGATGAATTCGTATGGGCCTTCACCAACAATAGATGCTTCGCCAGCGCTTCCTAGATGATAAAGTACCCCATCAACATTTACAGAAAGAATTTTATCAAATAACTCTACCATTTTCTGATGGCCTTCTTGATTGTTATCAGAGGAGACCCTGATATAAATGCCCTTACCTTCATCATCCCACACGAAATATGAAAATTTCGTAATATCAGTTTTATTTTTAAGGTTAGTTAAAGTACCAAAAGGCCCTTGATTCCCACCAGATTCAAACTCATCGTCAGCGAGGTAGCCATATATCAGCTCAACGTTTTGGTAACTGCCTTTCTCTACATTTAGATCAAAAGACAGCATACAATCCATCAAAACCCAATCACAGGCCATCATATCTTTTGATTCAGGCACCCAAGGTGAAGGACTACCATCTGTATCTGACTCCTGAATATAGATAAGATGGCCAGAACTGTCGTTTTTGGGAATAAGGTATATATTTGCATTCCAGCTACTGCGTCTCACTGGCTTATTTAAATACACTTGAATAATTGCCCACGGGAAAGTACCTGCTGGCGCACCTACACTATCATTAAATTCAATAGATTTAATCTTAGGTTCAATCGCTTCATATTCAACAGATTTAATTTTAGGCTCAATCGCTTCATACTCAACAGATTTAATTTTAGGTTCAATCGCTTCGTACTTAACAGATTTAATTTTAACTTTAAATTGTTCAGGATCAAAAGAACATTGCGTACCATCCTGCTTATTAACATCAGACATAAACACCTCACTTTATTATTCGTTAAAGGTCATTTCATCCTACTGCTAACTAGCCAGTTAATATTACTGAGGTCAGGTTCCTATCTCAATTGAATAGCCTGTAACAGAATCAATACGCCTTAAAATAAGGTGACGCATGATAAAGTTTGTCTGTTAGTCGAGTGCGTGATTCAGTGAGGTGTATATTTGAAGTTTGGTGCTGGTATGAGCTTAATCTATGGCGATCAGCATGTTGACCGAAACACTTAAAATCACACTTAATATATTGATTTAACTATAATATAGGTATTGATCGTAACGTACACTTTGAGCTGAAAACTCTAAATTAACTACTGGTAGATACGAAAAAGCCCCACTTGGTTAGTGAGGCTTTAATCTGCTTTCGGTTTTACTACTCGAGCATAACATAAAACATATAGTTTTTAGGCGCGTTTGTTAAATATATTTCTCCTTATTTTTCATTTTATAAAAATAAATTCTATTTATTCTCTGTCATAATGGAATAAAGCATATCTTCAGCAGCGTTATTAGCCCACCTGACGCGCCGTTTTGCAGAATCAATATCAATACCTGTCTGATGAGAAAGGCTCTCTAAAATGCTTTGAGAGCTTCTGCGCATCTTGTATCGTTTAATAACTACATCGCGAATGGGATTATCAATCGTGAATACTTCAGTCATACACTTTTCAACAAATTCGGCATCATCTTTTTCTTTGGCGAAGCGAAGAGCACCGAGAGTTGATTTATTTGGCATGATTACTTCTTTCACTTTCTCTAATAATTCCTTTCCGGTGTAGCCTAATTTCGCATAATTAGTCATCACTAAATTAATTGCGGTAGTGGTTCCGTCATCCCATGTTTCCCTCACCATCAGGCGACCAATGATATTAATATTTCCGCCACCCGGTGAATCATCACCTTGATTTTCAGCCCCCCATAACATCAACATATACCTTACCCATGTGCGATCTGAGGGAGTTATTTTTTTCACCCCTCTGCACCATTTTTGACGAAGTTGTTTTTCAGACCTAAAGCCGGCTAGTTCCGTGTAATCTCCCTTTCTCATCTTACCTCCGGCAATACCGTATGCTCTTTATCGAGACGCGTTGTATACATCAAAATTCCCGCCATTGATTTTCTATGTACCCTAACAACCATCCTCCCGCCCTCCAGTTGGAGAATGCAGCGGTGATGACCCTTTCTCCTTTTCAGATATCTGGCCTCTTCGATTGCAGGCTCTAGTTCGGTAAACACTATGCTGCCTCCATTTGTTTCTGTTTCTGCCGCTTTTCGTAATACCTGGCACGACGAGTGAAGAGCTTTTTCACCCGTTTCAGGTACTCGATATTGAATTTGCGTGGTTGGTTGTCGCGCTCCAATTGAGTGACTCGCTCTTCACCAATTTTCTCAATCAGGTTTATGCGGTACGGGATTAAATTCCCTGATAGGTCGCGGTTGCATTGGACACAACCAGCATGAATATTGAATAGATTAAACCTTAAATGTGAGGCCGATCCTCTTGACCTGTAATGGCTTGCATCAACTGCCCCTCCTCTCACGCCGTAATTCAGTGCCCTGCCACAGGCAATACATGGCTGACCATAATCACGCCAAAATATGTATTTATTAACTGCGGCTTGCGCTTCTTTAGTCCAGTCAGATTTAGACTTTAGCTTTTCCCGTCTAGCTTTCAGTTCCTGACGTTCAATAGAACGCTGACGCCGGAGTGCTCTGTCCTCCTTGCGTTGGATGTTTCTATTTGATAATTCGAGGGTGCATTCGAGAGAACAGACGGTGTGAGTGGTACTTCTAGGTGTGAATTCTGATTGGCAAATCTTACAAGTCTTGGGCTTCGGCGTTCTCGCCTTTGCCACCTTATCCCCCTAAAGCCAATCCAATAATCAGTGTGACTGTTATCCAAAAGAGTGTGAATATGAGGTATTTCATTTGATTCCCTTTTTCCATAAAAAAACCGCCATCAGGCGGCTTTTGCAAATAGCCAATAACTTAACCCATATCAAGGCTGAACTTTTTTCCGTCTTTTACTAAAATTAATAATTCTTTCGCTTCATTGGAGTATCTACTGGACACTTTTATTTCTCCATTCATTATGGCGCAATGATATTTATTATCAGATGATTTTAGATCGACCCCTGTAATTTCTTTCACATTCTGGAGTAAGTCATTAGCACCATGCCATCCTTTAAAACCCAATGCCTGCCCTAATCTTGTTAAGCTAAATGGGTAATTCGAATTAAACGCTTCCGGAGTTGAAGCATCCGTTATCCCATACAAACGAGGTAATTCATTACTTTCATTAGCAATAGAACTTAATCTTTTATAGTCTATTTGCACTGGGTTTTTAGGAATATCAGTTCTTATCAACTTATAACTTCTTGCCAATAATGCCCTTAAAACCTTAGGATCAAAATTATTTATTGTTGGATTATCTGAAAAAGCATCAAAAACCCATGTGAAATCATTAGATACTATTCTTTTCACTCGAATAGATTTATTATTATCTATTGGAATTAGAGCTTCTCGAGACGGATAAGCATTATCATTTAAATCAGCATCTCTATGCAAAATGTATATATTGCTAATTAACCCCCCTCCCTCTGATAAAATTTCATCTATATCAGATAAAATTTCTTTTATATTCTCATCTTCAATGCTATAACCAATAAATATTAACGGGTGTTCAGCAAAGAAAGTTAATAATTTAGCACTAAGGTATTTTTTCTTGCTTAAAAAAATATCATAATCATTTTTATTAATGACTATTGACTCTGGTTCATCACAAGAGCCATGTATTTTAAATATTTCCCCAATACTTCCATTAGCTAATCTAATAATCTGTTGACCAACGATAACTTCATAATCAGGAAAAATATTATTTATAATATTATCATAATTTGTTGTGACTATAGAATGAGGCCTTATCTTTTTTAGCGCTTCTATTTCTTTAGTAAACTCTCTTTGATTAACTATATTTAACCCTTTAAAAAAATCAGCTATCTTATGCTTCAGATAGATATCCCCTTCATAATCTTCACAAAATAGTTCTTCTGGAAACTCATTTCGTCCATCACCCCACGCCCAATCACGATAAGCGTCAGACAAAATAGTTCCGATATCTATGTTTGTTACTTTTTTTTGTGTGTAATAAGCAAATGGATGCTTAATTTCTGGGCACTTCGCCATTAAATCCTTCAATAAACCTTCCCAATCTGGCCCGTTTGCATACCTCCTAGCTAGGCCTGATCCAATAAAAAGAATTGGTTGACACTCAAGACTTTCTAAACATGCCTGGATATCATCCGTTACATCTGATTGATATTGCTTATAATCGCGAATCATAGGGTTTATCATAGATAATGAATATATAAGATAATCCTCTACATAAGTTAATACGCTGTCTATTGAGATTAGTGGTTTTTGTTATGTATCACACAAAGTTATGTGTTTCTTTTGTCCTAGCCATTTCAGTTATTGTTTAACCTCATTGATTAAATACCACGTCCTTATCTGTCACTGTTCCTGCCTCCACTTGAGTTGCATATACTCGCTGTCATGCGGAATTGTCAGTGCCAGACCAAACTGAGCACACCATGCTTCAACCCATAGAAGACAAGCGTAGCGCGTCAGTGTAATTTGAATCTATTGTGTTACGTGAAATTTAAATGATGTAATTAACTGATTTTATTTAAGAAGAGAAGTTAATCACAATTCTTTTGAGGTATCTCTATTTACACTTGAATAGATAAATTATTCTGTTATATCTTATTCGGTATATGTACTTACGGTAAGTCGTTGTCATTGATAAGAAACAGGTTTTAGTCGGCTTAGCTTCTCAGATGTAATGAGATCGTAGCTATTAATTTAACTGTGGCACGGAATCCTAAATTTTCTTTGCTTCTGATGAATGGAAAGAGCAAATATGGTGAAAAAAACTATGTTACTGGCTTTGGCTGCTTTTTTAGGTGCGGGTATCGTAATACTAATCCAGTGGATGCGTCCCCCCACAGAAGATCCTTACTTTTTTTTAAATCCTAAACCAACTACACTTGGTGGTTACCACGCGATCGAAGCTCCGATTAAGCTGTATGAAAAAGGGGAAAAAGTAGATTTGGTGTTTTGGAAGGTTCCTCAACCTAAACCTAAACTTCTCTATCTTATTCCTGCTAATACTCCATCACCTAAAATTAGTTTGAATATTAAAAAACGCGAAAATTCTAATTTAGGGTTCTATGTTAGTGACATATTTAGAGGAAGCAGCCCTATACATAACCTTAAAGGAAAGCCTATTTTTGATATAAAAATATATAAAATAAATGATGATTTAACAGAAAGCATAGTATATGAAAAAACTCACACAAGAGTAACTTCTTCATCTGGGTGGTCAGGTAATAATTTATTTGGTTTAGTGGATTTTGGATCCCCATATCAATATGGGCAATATCGGTTGACAGTGGAAGTACTAGCTGATTTGTCAGCATTAAAAATGAATGACTTAAGTTATTCCATTTATATTGATCAGAGATCAATATAAATGGATTTAAAAAATGACACCAAAAAACACGACAGAAGAATTATTAATAGAAATTGCTAACGACAATACTCTTTCAAAAGAAAATAAAGAAAAACGTATCAATGCCAGTGCTTATCCTGATCAAAAAACAAATTATGCCGCAGGAAAACCATGTGCTACGTGTGCACCTCCACAAGCAAGACCCGAATTTGTAGAAAATTTAATTAAATCTTTAGACAAAAGGTATATCGTTATTATTTACGCAGCGCATCCGGGCACGCCTCTTAATAACGATGATGGAACGCCTCACTTTGAAAAAGGTGAAAGAGTAACATCGGCGGCTGGACATATGTGGTATGAAATTTCAGACAGTTATGTTAATGACTCCTATGGATTTGCACCTATTGTATCAGGAATTACGGGAGCAGGTAGGGTGACAAAAGAAGATACAATACATTATGAAAATCCACGATATAGTCGTACCATGGAAATTGCAGAAGAACACTATAATAAATTGAAGAAATACGGCGAATTAGCTAAAAGTGGAAATAACCCAGATTTTAATCTTGGATATAATGGTGCGACGAATAGTTGTATTGATTTTACTTGGAAAGCACTTCGCAGTGCAGGACTCATACCCGAAATAACATGGAATGACTTTACTGGAATTAATAAAATCAATAAAATATTTAAAAAATTTGATGGTGATTTTAAGGTGGATAATAACATCCCGCATATAAAATCAATTCCTGCGCCATTCCCTGATAGTGAGCTAAATAAACAACATTACAATAAACCGCCTAAAAAAACACTATCACAAATAATACTTACTCAAACAAATAGCAATAAAACAGATATTAAAATCAGCTAAATGGAAATATCTCTTGAATTCATAGAGTCGTAGTGAACTAATAAATTGATCCACCCCAATATCATGGAGAGCACAAATGAGCAGGGTAATAGATAAAATCAACCAACTATTTGATCGCTCAGGGTTAAGATTTACACTGATTACGGAAAACTTACCCGAACAAACCTTTGCTGTTGTCGATTTTTCCCTACATGAATCACTATCTTCTCCCTTCCGACTGGAAGCCACTCTAACCTGTAAAAGCCCGGAGATTGACTTTGCCAATGTTCTCGACAGTAATGCCGCTTTTGCCGTACATCGCAATGGACAAGTTGAACGACAAATCACAGGGATGGTCACTCAATTTTCATTGATTTCCACCGGACGTCATGTTAGTCATTATCGTATCACTATTCAACCTCCGTTATGGCGTACTTCTCTGCGGGTCAATAGCCGGATTTTCCAAAATCAGTCCGTTGTGGATATTGTGGAAAGCCTGCTCAGGGAAAACGGTGTACGCAGTTTTTTCTTTGCTCTGGGTTATAAACATCCACCACGGGAATTTTGTGTTCAGTACGATGAAAGTGATTTGGCCTTTATTCAACGCTTACTGGCTGATGAGGGTATTTTTTACTATTTCGTTTTCGATCAGGAGCAGCACGAGCAACGCATCATATTTCACGATTCCAGTCTGTCCCTTAATCAGGTCATTAGCGTTCCTTATCGCCCCGAAGCTGACGTCACAGGTGAAACAACCTGTATTCACCAATTTAGCTGGTCAGAGCGTGTTGGTGTTGCCAATATCACCACTAAAGACAGAACGTTTAAGAACCCCCGCTGGAACCGTGAGTTCTGGTATGAAGGGCGCAATCTAAATAATCAGCGGATCTTGAACAGCTATCATTATTACGATTTCCCCAGCCGCTTTAAGGACGATGATCTAGGCCAGCGGGCAAGCCAGTATCGTCTTGAATACCTGCGACGGGATACTCAGCTTGGCAACGGCCATGGAGACTGTTTTGCCATGTGGCCGGGGCAACTGTTTAACCTGACGGATCATCCCAGGGAAACTTTCAACGACCAATGGCAGCTTATCCACATTACTCATTCTGGTCGCCAGCCACAAGCAGATAAAACCCAATCCGGTGATGGTGGGACATGGCTGTCCAACCAATTTACCTTCACCACCCGAAAAAATTCTTACCGCCCTTCCCCCTATCCCAAACCCAGAATGGAAGGCCCACATATTGCCACTGTCGTTGGGCCTGAAGGAGAAGAAATCTTCTGTGATGAACATGGGCGTGTTCGTATACAGTTTGACTGGGACAGGTATGGTGAATTCAATGACCAAAGTTCTTGCTGGGTACGTGTCAGTCAAGCCTGGGCTGGACAATTAATGGGAATGATTGCTATTCCCCGTATTGGTCATGAGGTGTTGGTTGATTTTATCCACGGCGATCCCGACCAACCGATTATTGTCGGGCGAGCTTATCACGCGAACAACATTCCACCAAACCGCCTGCCTATGGCAAAAACTCAGATGTCGATACGTTCAAAAACCCACAAAGGCGAAGGGTTTAACGAATTACGTTTTGAAGATGAGAAAGATCGCGAAGAAATCTTTATTCATGCTCAAAAGAATCTGGCCATTCAAGTGCGCAATTCGCGGAGTGAACGTATTAACTACGACCGCACAACCAGTATTGGTCACGATGATGAGCTGGTGATAGCTAATAATCGCAAGATTACCGTTGAAGGTCAGCAGGATCATAAAACCACCGGCAACTATATTGAGCAAATTGATGGTGACCGTTCATTACAAATCAAAGGTGACCTGGCCGAAAAAATTCAAGGTATCGTCAGTGTTGATGCGCAAGGAGATCTGACACTACAAAGTGGCAGCAAACTTACCCTTCGTGTTGGCGGGAGTTTTATTGTGCTTCATGGCGGCGGCATTGATATCAAAGGCATAGCTATTAATCTGAATTCCGGTGGTAGTCCCGGTGATTTACTTGCACCCGCTAACCCCGCCATTCTACTTGCAGCGGCAAGTGAAGGTTCAATGTTCGTCGCCCACTGCCCAATGAAAGATAAGGAGAATCAAGAATGAGCCAAGAAACCCTTTACGCTATTATTGACGGTGCAGCAGAACCTGACCTATTTTTGATGCTTGAACATTATGATCCACCCTCCACCTGCCTCTATGGTGAACCTCTCCAACCAGAATTAGTTAAAATTGCGCCTTATCTGG
Organism: Xenorhabdus sp. KJ12.1; assembly: GCF_963876495.1. Lineage (NCBI taxonomy): Bacteria > Pseudomonadati > Pseudomonadota > Gammaproteobacteria > Enterobacterales > Morganellaceae > Xenorhabdus > Xenorhabdus sp. KJ12.1. The sequence goes on along the minus strand of NZ_CAWNQH010000013.1, from coordinate 81,973 downwards.
TTCAAGTAAATGAAAAAGTTAAAATTTGGCTGGAGTGCCGTAGAACACCGTGGGGAGTCTTCGTTCACAGCGAAGCAAACATGAAAACCGTTCGACAACATTTACGTAAATACCTGCAAGTATTGCTTCCTCAGCAGGATAAACCTGTATTTTTCCGTTTTTACGATCCGCGTAATATCTGGGATTTTCTTGATGTACTGAGTGACTGGGAAATTCATTGTTTTTTAGGACCGATTCAAAAAGTAGCGACAGATTACCAAAGTGAATATAAAGAAGATAATTTCCTAAAAATTAGAGAAAAATACCCTGATAATGCCAAAGGAAGATATAAGATTTTCAAAATCAGCGAAGAACAGTATGAGTTAATAGGAATAAAGCAAAAAGAAAAATATTTACAAAAACTTTATTCGATTTTGCTATCTGAATTGGCAGAGCTGAGAAAAAGCATAAGTATCGTCAATTCCATGCCATTTTTAGCTTTTTTCTATGATCACCTGCTTTCCGAAAAAATCACTGACACGGGCTCTATAGAAGGAATTCTTAATAAAGTGATTAGAGAAGATAGTTTTGACATTGATAATTTTGATAAATCAATCTTATCCAGTCTTGTTGATGATGGTACTCCCGGCTGGTATAGAGCTAATAAATTTATTGATAACATTTAACCGGATGTCACTACTTCCTTGGGAACTTGCAAATATGTTTCCATTTTCTAATATCCATGGAGAAAAACAGTATGGGAAATGCAGTCAAAATCGGTGATATTGGCACAAAACATGGTGATTGTCCGGCAACACCCGTTATTGCTGGTGCCAGTAGCGTCAAAGTTGATGGTGTTTATCTCGCTCGGCAGGGAGATGCTCTGCAATCACATTCATCTCATTCGCGAACGATAGCAAGCGGATCGGGATCAGTTTTTATTGAGGGGAAACCGGCTGCCAGAACGGGTGATACGGTTGATTGTGGTGGTGTTGTTATCGGTGGAGGCAGCGTAAATATTGGTTGAGGATATTTAATAAATCAGTTAGTCTGAAACGAATTACCGACCACCACAGATGGTCACATAGCTGTAATGGCAAAAAAACTCCCGTAGCCTGAAAGGGAGAGCAAAACTGCGGTACATCTGCACACCTTTGGAAGCAGATATTGTCAGACATAAACCCCTTGTCTGGTGATGAAGGTTTTTTAAACTAAAAATACACCCCAAAAGGTGTTTTTATATTGCCACCGAATCGAAGTGTGTTGGATATTGATTAATGCACTGACGTTTCAAATCAACATAACCCCTATTTTCATTTATCTTCAATGAACAACAGGATGGTTTCCGTCCGCCCAGTTCATATTTCTCACTATTTCTGTTTGAAATATTCAGCAAACAATTTTTCCACGCCCAAACAATTAACTCATTGTACCCGTTTGATACTGAACCTTGCGGCGTTTTGCCGTACCTGTGGGCATTTCAACGCTTGTACGACTTTTGCTGACCGTTCGCGGAACTCAAGGCGTCACTTTTTGCCGGTTTACCGCTGAAAGTGACGCCGCAGCCAAAGAATAATCGAACCCTGACAGGCTCACGCCTGCTTCACCACGCAGTGAATCTGACACTGCATTTTTAGATTGAAAAAGGAGAACTTGACGATATCGAGGCTGGCATTTGGCCGGTGGGGATGACCTGTTAACACAGGCGGCAGTACCGCGTACTCAACCGATACCCCGCAATACCTCAACCTGCGTTCACTCTGGCGCACAGATATTCGTCAAGGGCAAAACCGGTGCTTTCTGTTTTGCCGCACTGACGCGCGCCAGAGATCGCATATCGTTAGGTATCAACAGGGAAAATGAGATGAGTCGATTGATGAAAGAATTAAAGTTTTTTGCCCGACAAGGTGGCGGCAGTCATAAGACCTGCCATGATCGTATTCGGATTGCAGGACGTTTGGGTGGGTTGTTATTGAGCCTGAATATTCAGGTGAAAAGCCTTAAGAGTTTGAAAGCCAAACATGTAGAGCAGTACGTTGATACCCGTTTATCTCAGGGGATTGCCAAACGAACAGTACAAAATGAAATGTCCGCGTTGCGTAATATCTTCCGCATGGCAGGCCGGGAAAAATTGGAAACTTCGCCGCGTTTGAGCAATCAGGCATTGGGATTAAGCGGCACCAGCCGCGCCGGAACTAAGCAGGCGATCCCTGATACTACGTTTCAGGTTGTTTATCAGAAAGCACTTGAACGTGATGCTGGATTTGCCGTCACCTTAAAACTTGCCCGATTGTTGGGATTACGTTCTCAGGAAGTAGTACAATGCAGTGCATCATTGAAAAGCTGGCGCAAACAATTAGAACAGCCAGAGCCGAAACTGCATGTTGTTTTCGGTACAAAAGGCGGCCGGCCAAGACAAACCCGTGTATTGGATGTTGCAGCAGTAAAAGAAGCTGTCGAGCAGGCCATGGCTATTGCAGAGCAACGTGGCGGCAGATTGTTTGATAAACCGGATCTCAAACAGGCCATGAATTACTGGCGGACACATACCACAAAGATTGGTTTAACAGGCCGCTATTCTCCTCATAGTCTGCGCTATGCGTGGGCGCAGGATGCGCTTAATTTTTACCAAAAAAATGGTTTTAGCCGTCAGGAATCAAGAGCACTGGTATCAATGGATTTGGGGCACGGTGATGGTCGCGGGCGTTACGTTGAACGGGTTTATAGTCGTTCAACTTAGCCGTTCGGTTATTGAGTTAGATAAAACAATCAGTTAAGTATTCCCGCCATTAGCAAAATCTAGTGGTCAGGGCTTCGCATCCCTGTAGTATCCAAACACTGGTAGGATGTTTCTACCAGTGCGTCTGCTATCACCCTTTCAATGGTGATTCAGGCAGGGGAGGCTTCGGCCTCACCGGTGGATACTCCGGTAATGCGAACCTTGCTTGAATCACCGCCATCAATATTAATTAATGGAAGGGGTAGCAGGAATGAATAACAACATTAGAACTGACTGGCATCAGGCCGATATCATCGCAGCATTACGTAAGCGTGGTACAACCTTAGCGGCTGTTTCTCGAGAAGCGGGGCTCAGTTCATCAACATTGGCAAATGCATTCAGCAGGCCGTGGCCTAAAGGTGAATGGATTATCGCAAATTACCTTGGCATCCATCCCTCAGAGATCTGGCCTAGTCGGTATTTCGATTCTTATACTGGAGAATTATTAGAAAGGAAAGCCCGTTCTAAGCCACAGGAATAACTGACTTTAATTTGTGATCGATTTCGTAAAAATGATAAATTTTAATATGAAGCCCTGAGCGTGAAATGGCAGCCCAATTTGACCATTTTTAACCCTCACGGCTTTTTTTCTTTAATGTAAAGATGAAAAATAGTTACAAACCAAATTTTCTCGCGCAACATTGCAAATTTTTATTGTGAAACTCTTTCACAAATCTCCAGAGCCCAGTAGAGTTCTCATCCCTCTCATGTCTTCTGAAGATCGAATATAATTCTTTTATTTATTTTTATCGTGACACATCTTATAAAAGATTTATTGTGATATGTCACGAACTTTAATTTTTCATATCAATCGGAAGACAGTTGTAGCTATATTACAAAGTGTTACAGCATAACCTCAAGTTAATAAATATAATACAAGAAAGATACCGACCCAGATATAAAGCACATAGTGGTATTTCTTTGTTTTCAAGTATTAAATTGTTATAACTCCACGTTCAACCTGATCTCGCTCAATGGATTCAAATAATGCTTTGAAATTACCCTCTCCGAATCCCTGGTCTCCTTTACGTTGGATAAATTCAAAAAACACTGGACCTAATAGATTAGCTGAGAATATTTGTAATAGTAAGCGGGGCGTTCCATTTTCGATAGAACCATCCAAGAGAATACCTCTTCTTTGAAGTAGCTTAGGATCCTCACCATTATTAGGTATGCGCTCAGCAAGCATTTTATAATAACTTTCTGGAGGAGCTTTCATAAGTGGAACCCCTGCTTCAATTAGTTTATCCACACTATGAAAAATATCATCAGTAAGTAATGCTATATGTTGAATACCTTCTCCATTGAATTTCATTAAAAATTCTTCTATTTGACCAGGACCTTTATCTGATTCTTCATTAAGAGGTATTCGGATCTTACCATCAGGTGCAGTCATTGCCTTAGAAACTAAACCTGTGTATTCACCTTTAATATCAAAGTATCTAATTTCACGAAAATTAAATACACTCTCATAAAAATTTGCCCAAAAGATCATACGACCTCGGTAGACATTATGAGTAAGATGGTCAACTTTTGTAAAGCCATAGCCTCTTGGATACTTATCTATACCATCTAGATATTGAAAATCAATGTCATATATTGAAATTATTTCTTTAGAGTCATCAATCAAATATAGTGTCGTACCACCAATACCACGAATAGCAGGCAGACGTAGTTCCATCGGACCAGTAGGAATTTCGATAGGTTGTGCTCCTAATTCTATAGCCCGGTTATAGGCCTGATGAGCATCTTTGACACGAAAAGCTAAGCCACAGGCACCTGAACCATGTTCAGAAGCAAAATAAGCAGCGGCACTTTGAGGCTCTCTATTGACAATGAAGTTAATTTCACCTTGACGGTACAAAGAAACATTTTTAGAACGATGTCGGGCTATTTCAATGAACCCTAATAGTTCGAAAGTACGTTCAAGTAAATCTGGTTCTGGTGATGAAAACTCGATAAATTCAAATCCATTTAATCCCATTGGATTTTCGAAAATATCAGTCATAATTCCTCCTAATAATTAACAAGAAAATTTACAGAGTATAATCCCACCTATAAATATAGGAGACAAAATAATATTCAACAATAGAGTTACAGCTGATATTTAAATGAAATTCAAACCCAACAAATAGAAATAAGTAATTATAAAAACCACATATTTAGTTTATTTTAATATTTTGAAAAACTTTAGATAAGGTTTATTTTTTATTTTTCACATCAGTAGGATAGCTATCGAAATTCCCACCTTCTAATTCGATGTAGGATTTATATTTTTTACGAATCTCAGCTAATTCACTGGCTGAAAGTGGAATTACCGGATCGCCAGAGGGAACTGATGTTGCCCTAACATATTCTTCAAATCCGGGGGTAGTAAAAATCCATATTATCGTTGCAGTTGTATTACCTCTATTTTCGAACCCCATCCACGTATTTTCTGGAGCATAGGCCATTCCACCTGCACTTAAAGCACGCCTTTCATTGCCTATGTCAGCAATTACAGAGCCTGATTGTACGATTATTAGCTCTTCTGAATGTGTATGACGATGACGAGGAATAACCTTTCCTGGAGGAATATCCTCAGTACCAACAGAAAATCTTTTTGCTCCAGTAGTAACAGGATCTACCTTAATTGTTAAAGGATATCCCCAACGCCTGGTTAATTGCTCCCCCTCTTCTACTGATAGAATAGCTGGTGTTTGTTCTTTAATATTGTTGTTTGGATAACTACTCATGATGTTAATTTCCTTTGCTTTTTTGCTTCTTAAATGGGTCGTTTCTATTAACACATAAAACAACAAATCACACTCAATTATTAATATAGTCTCAATTCAACAAAAATAAAAATTTTCCTCAGAGAATACTCTGAAAAAATAATTAATTATAATTATCAACCATATGAAATGTGGTTAAATGTCTAGTGTAAAATAAATTTATTACCTATATAAATAAAACACCTATATTCAATTAACACCTTTATCACTTTGTCGTTCATAAGGAGACAGTCATCTCTCCCCCTATCAGCAGTGTATTGAAAATATATGATTTATTTCAATAAAGAGAGGCCATCATAATGAACAATGTCACACCTATTAACATCATCAGTTCAATCAATAAAAAATGCAATACTATCCAGACAGGGCTTAATGCGACAGAACCATTCATTGTTATTATACTATTAATATAAATGTATCTACTCAACGCCAAATTGTATTAATAAGATTACGCAGGGTATTAGTACAGGAAGTTACGCTTTAAAATTTTAATTTCTAACCACAGTATCTATGCTTCGTAATTCTTTTACAAAAATGGAGAACTATGAAAATCAATAAAGTGGCGCTTTTCGCTGCATTCCATTGAGGAATAATTTTTATTGACACAATTTTATCAACCCATGCAAAAATGAGGCTAGCGTGAAGAATCGCACTATTGGTAGTACTTTTATCATAGCCAGCACGACTATTGGAGCAGGAATGCTAGCTATGCCACTGGCTGCAGCAGGTGTCGGTTTTGGAACGACACTGATTATGTTAATCGTACTGTGGGCATTGATGTGCTATACCGGACTCCTGCTGGTAGAAGTTTATCAACATAATAAGGCCAGTACCGGTCTGGGAACGATTGCAAAACACTACTTAGGTACCGGTGGGCAGGTATTAGCGAGCTTCAGTATGCTATTCCTGATGTATGCTCTGACAACGGCATATATCAGCGGGGCTGGTGAATTGTTGGCTGTCAGCCTGTCTTCTTGGCTGGGTAAAAAAATATCTGTTTCCATTGGGATCATTGCGTTTACGATAATTTTCGGTGGTGTCGTATGTATCAGCACCCAATCCGTTGATTTTATTAATCGTTTAGTGTTTACTGCCAAAATCGTGTTTCTGGTGATAGTACTCAGCGTGATGATGCCTCATGTTGATAAAATCAATCTCATATCAATGCCGTTAGAACAAGGGCTTGTGTTATCTGCCATCCCGGTGATTTTTACTTCATTCGGCTTTCACGGAAGTGTACCGAGTATCGTTTCCTATATAGGAGGGGATACAAATAAACTACGAAAAATAATTATTATCGGTAGTGCTATTCCCTTGTGTGCTTATATTCTGTGGCAATTAGTCACTCTTGGGGCAATTTCTTCCAAAACCTTTGTTGGAATCCTTGCTCAACAATCTGGATTAAATGGTTTATTGCAAGCCATAAGGGAAATTGTTATTTCACCAAGAATGGAACTTTCCGCCCGTCTGTTTGCTGACCTTGCATTGGTAACTTCATTTCTGGGTGTTTCACTCGGCCTGTTTGATTATCTTGCCGACCTACTGAAACGCCGCAACCATACCATCGGACGTTTGCAAACTGGCCTGATAACATTTCTTCCACCTATGTTATGTGCCCTATTTTACCCTAACTTTGTTATGGCATTATCGTTCGCCGCTGTTGCGTTATCAATTCTGGCGTTACTACTGCCTTGCCTGTTGGTCTGGCGTTGTCGTAAAGAAAATCAAGGAGGATATCGTGTTAAAGGCCGTAATCCAACGTTGATACTAGTTTTTCTTTGTGGCCTTACGGTAATTGCTATTCAGATTGGTATTGTTAGCGGAGCACTTCCGGAAATAGGCTAATAAAAAACATTTCCACATTTTCAATGATGCGGTCATGATGGCTTAGAAAAAGTAATGCATCGCTTTAATGAATGTTCCTATCACTTAACCCTTGCCTCAGAAATGATCTTTTAGCTTTAATTATAAATAGGAGTTTTAACCATGAGTTCACTCACAGGTAAAGTTGCTCTCATTACTGGTGGCAGCCGCGGTATTGGTGCCGCCATTGCTCGAATACTGGCTGCACATGGCGCAGATGTTGCTATTACCTACAACACATCCAAGAACAAAGCAGAAGCAGTTGCGGCAGAGATCCACACACTCGGTCAACGAGCTGAAATCATTGCTGCCGATGCCTACGATGTCAAGCAAATGATTTCCGCTGTAGATACGGCAGTCGCTAAACTTGGGCAACTCGACATTCTGGTCAACAATGCTGGCAATTTTCTGACAGGCACTATTGATTCACTTACACCGGACGATTTTGAGCGCACAATATCAGTTAACCTACGAGCTGTGTTTGTTGCCATCATGCAAGCGGTCAAATATTTACCAGATGGTGGTCGTATCATTTCTCTGGGAAGCTGCCTTGCCACTCGAGCCGGACGATCGGGTATCAGCTTATATGCTACTAGTAAGTCAGCTCTGGTTGGTTTAACAAAAGGTGTAGCCCATGACCTGGGTAAACGAGGCATCACAGTCAACTTAATTAATCCTGGACCAGTCAACACCGATATGAATCCAGCCAATGGACCGCGAGCTTCATCTACATTGGCTAAACTAGCTCTCAATACCTATGGTCAACCCGAAGATATTGCTAAAACCGTATTATATTTAGCTAGTAACAGTGGGCGTTACATTACGGGCGCAGTGATTGACGTAGATGGTGGCTTCAACGCTTAAATCAATCCAAGCAGACGAAAATAGCTAATTTACCAATAGGCTATACGTATTGGGTAACCCCAGCCCTATTGAAGCAGAAATGATTATGCAGACTAACTTCTGTATAACACACTCAGTTAATTTTGAACTGATTTACGCCTATATGCATAAAGGTAGCAAAACATGATAAATACGAATGCCGCTAAAAGGGACTCATCTCCCCAGCGCTGGATTATGTTTGCCATACTGCTAGTCGGTGCATTTCTTCCTCCACTCGATTTTTTTATTGTCAATGTGGCGTTACCCGATATCAGGGATGAGCTAGGTATGAGTCCAGCAGGACAACAGCTGGTTATCTCTACTTATGCAACCATGTATGCCGTTATGTTGATTACGGGTGGTCGCCTGGGAGATATTTATGGCCGTAATCGCATCTTTTTCATCGGACTGACCGGGTTTGCTCTCGCTTCAACCTTGTGTGGCCTTGCCACGTCACCTTGGATATTAATTATCGGACGGGCCTTACAGGGACTAACTGCAGCTATCATGGCTCCACAGGCATTAGCATCAATTCAGGCCATTTTCCCTGATGCCGAAAAACCCAGAGCATTGGGAATTTATGGTGCAATATTTGGCTTGGCCTCTGTAATCGGCCAAGTATTCGGAGGAATGCTGATTTCCTTAAATATCTTTGGACTGGGGTGGAGACTCATCTTCCTTGTGAATCTACCTATTATCATTCTCGTCCTTATTTTTGGCCTTCCGTTATTACAGGAAACAAGAATACAGCGTAGCCGTCGGCTAGATCTCACTGGCGTATTACTGTCCGTGTTAACACTAGGCTGTGTAGTCATTCCATTAATTGAAGGTCGTGAAGCCGGATGGCCACTATGGGCCTGGATATCACTGGCTCTATCTCCAGTGTTGGCAGTAGTTTTCTGGCGTTATGAAACCCGCCTGGCTGCAAACGGCGGTGAACCTCTGATTAACCCAGCAGCACTCCAAACTCCTGGCCTACGCTCAGGATTAGTTGTCGCACTGCTTTTCTACTCCATTGCCGCCTTCTTTCTCCTGTTGTCCATCTACCTTCAGGGAGCACTCGATGAAACACCATTAACAGCTGGTTTGGTTTTTCTGCCTTTTGGATTGGGCTTCCTACTGGGTCCATTATCCATCCCAATTGCTGGACGATGGCTGGGTCGATTCGTTAATTCTGCTGGCATGACGCTAGAAGCAGCAGGTTTCATCGCATTGATAATCCTTATTTCCGGAACTCTACCAGACCATCCCCCGTCTGGAGTTTTGCTGGCTCTGATATTATTTTTGATCGGGTATGGTCAAGGTCTGGCTCTACCAACTCTGGTCAAGATGATTATCAGCCGTGTAGATGCAGGCTATTCTGGAATGATTTCTGGAATTATAAACTCAACACTACAAATCAGCGCAGCACTCAGCGTAGCTGTTATTGGCGGTATTTTCTTTACCGTGCTTGGCCCACGGCATGATGTATCAGCCATATCATCTGCATTTATCGCTGCCATGCTTTGTATCGCTATTCTTCTAATATTGGGCGCAATACTGAGTTTTCGGATAGTCAGACGAGAGCAGACAGAGAAATGATGGCACTGATGCAAATAGGATTTTAGCACTACAGCCATAACTGCTTTGAGCAGGCGTTCTCCCAATAGGAATAATGTGTGAGACCTTGTTTGATTTTACGGGTTGGTGCGTGGAGTAGAAGGTTTTATACAATTGTGCATAAATGGAAGAGTGTTTACCAATACTGGGCTAATAACAGTTTATAATACAAAGATAAATTGTAATATTTTGTGACTTAACAGTTAAATGAAGTCTGGTAGACTCCATTTTGTTTGGGGACTACCAGATAGCAACTTTTAGGAACTGGAAAATCGCGAATAGGAACTATTATAACCTTTTCTCTTATCCGTTTTAAAAATAATTCTTGTGACTCAAAAGGTTATTTAATAAGTATTTTTATAATCCTACTCTCTGACCAACCCTATATTATCTATATAATGTGTTCCTTCGTGTATATGCTTTGTTATTTTCACTATTCTATTATGAACTAGTGCTAATTCTAAAACCTTTAATAACTTGTCACCTGGACTTATATCTATTCCATAGGTTAGTCGACCATCCTCAAGTATTGTTCTGTTAGAACCATCTACTATTTTAACAGATATATTATTTGAAACAGGAGATGCGACATGAAGAGCAGAAACATACCCGCTAACTGAGTCTAAAATCTGTTCTCCTTCGATATTATTAGGGCTTGTCCTATTTTTATCCATTTTCAACCTCATTTAGTATCATCTGTTTTAATAATATTAAAATTATTTTTTAGAGTAAATAATCAACCATTCCTTGGTCGTTATTTATATATAATCACTGACTGTATACTTTTTTCTCTATCACTTCCATAGCCTATCACTCTTACTTTCTTGTTATAGAAAAAAGCCAATTCTAGCACCGAAAGCAATTTAGCCCCAATCACCTCGTTTATACCATAGGCTAAACGAGCATCATGAATACCTTCTCCTGTATTTATATTTATTATGTTAACTGAGATATTATCTTTATTAGGTGTTGCTACATCTAGAAAGATGATATTACCCTCTACTGTAAAATAATCATATGCTTCACTAGTATCATTATAATCCATTGTATCTTTATGCATATTAAACCTCTATCAGCATCATATATTAGAAAAGCAAAACTAGTCTTATCATGAAAAAATGATAGAAACCCTAATATATAGGAACTTCATTTAAATAGCATAAAGTCATTACCTTAATATTTGTTATATAAGTAATATGTCAATTCTCTCTTTCAGGCTTTTGTGCTGTATGAAATATTCTACCATTGTGATTTATTCTTCCTGATTAAACCCGCTCATGCGCCAAACGGCACAAAAACACCCCTTCAAACGGCAAGGTTGTTACGCTTCGGGAGGTTGCATTTTTTAGTGTTTTCATCACTATGGAGGTAGCAATTCTCAGTACATGTGCGGTATCGCTAATATCTATGCTCCCGGGGATAAACTCTCTTGCCGCCGCGACGCATCTTGAAATCCATTGTGTATAGAATAGTAATTCTCTCACCCTTAAATAATAAAAAGTGATTACTTTTATTTATCGCCTGATAAAAACCTTTCATTACTTAATGATAAAAAGGTTTCATGATTTAGATTTATTGTGCAAAAAAATTTATTTCAACTAAATATTTAATGTGAATTTGCTGGTGAAACTTTGCGTTTTATTGAGGAATGTATCTATGAAGTTTATTTTTTTGAATAAATTCAGGCGGTTTTTCATATTAATGTTTGCTTTTTTATTACCGTTTGTCGCTATGAACACATTTTCAGTGAGTGAAAGCCATCAGGATCTGACAGTAAGCACTATTTCTCCGATTGAAGACGAAGAAAATATTTCTGGTTATATAGAAAAAGATAAAGCCAGCATGATCGCACAAAATATTCAGAGGATTAGTGGCTTATTATCATCTACACCATCCCAATTGGCAGAGCAGGCTAAATCTTACGCGTTGGGCAGATTGAACGGAACAATAAATAGCGAGGTACAAGAGTGGTTGTCACAATTTGGTACAGCAAAAATTAATTTATCTGTAGATAGAAAAGGTAAACTGCATAACAGTTCATTAGACCTATTATTTCCACTTTATGATAATAAAGTAGACTGGCTGGTTTTTTCTCAGTTGGGTTATCGTAATAAAGACAGTCGAAATACGGTTAACCTCGGTTTTGGCAGCCGTTATTTCATTTCAGATTGGATGTATGGTTTTAATACTTTCTTTGATCAGGACATCACTGGCAAAAATAACCGGTTGGGATTGGGTGCAGAAGCATGGGCTGATTACCTGAAATTATCAGCCAATACCTATATTCGCCTGAGTAAATGGCGCCAGTCACGGGATGATAAACTTTGGGAAGAGCGCCCTGCTAATGGTTTTGATATCAATGGCGAGTTCTTCCTGCCTGCTTACCCGCACATCGGCAGTAAACTGGGTTACGAAAAATACTTTGGCGATGATGTGACTCTGTTCAACCGTGATACCAAACAGAAAAACCCCGGCTTTGCCAAAGTAGGCATGACTTATACACCAATTCCGCTGATAACCATGGGCATAGATTATCGGCATGGCACCAACAAACACAGCGATGCCCGCTTTCAGGCCAATTTAAATTATAGATTTGGTGTCCCGCTGAGCGTTCAGCTATCACCGGATAGCGTTTCATCAATGCGCACACTGGCCGGCAGCCGCTATGATTTAGTGGAAAGAAATAACACCATTGTGCTGGATCACAGGGAAAAACCGAGTCTGGAAATTAGATTACCGAATACCCTTCATGGAGATAGTGAAGATAAGGAAACAATAATCGCTACTGTCACGTCAAATAAACCGACTAAACCAGTGACATGGCGGGCAGAAGAAGCATTCAGCAAAAATGGTGGGAAACTTCCGAGCGCAGGTAATCCCATTGAAATTAAATTGCCCAAATATATCCCCAATGGTGTAAATAGTTACCCGATTTCTGCCACGGTGGAATTAGAGAACGGGAAACTCTCCAAAACCGCAGAAATGACTGTCACGGTTAAGGAGGTTAAATTGGAAATCACCTTACCGAAGATCCTTGATGGAGATAGTGAAGAGAAGAAAGAAGTCACTGCTACTGTCACGTCAAATAAACCGACTAAACCGGTGACATGGCAGGCAGGAGAAGCATTCAGCAAAAATGGTGGAAAACTTCCGAGTGCTGGTAATGAAATTCAAATTAAATTACCCAAATATATCCCCAACGGTGTAAATAGTTATCCGATTTCTGCCACGGTGGAATTAAAGAACGGGAAACTCTCCAAAACCGCAGAAATGACTGTTACGGTTAACGATAAAAATACTGAATTGGAAATCACCTTACCGAACACCCTTGATGGATACAGTAATCAGAATATATCAGTCACTGCTGCTGTGATTTCAAGTGAGCCGACCAAACCGGTGACATGGAAGGCAGAAGCATTCAGAAAAAATGGTGGGGAACTTCCAAGTGTTGGTAATCCCATTGAAATTAAATTGCCCAAATATATCCCCAATGGTGTAAATAGTTACCCGATTTCTGCCACGGTGGAGTTAGAAAACGGGAAACTCTCCAAAACCGCAGAAATTATTGTTACGGTTAAAGATGAAGATAAAGATACTGAATTAGAAATCACCTTACCGAATACCCTTGATGGATATGGTAATCAGAATATATCAGTCACTGCTGCTGTGGTTTCAAGTGAGCCGACCAAACCAGTGACATGGCGGGCAGAAGAAGCATTCAGCAAAAATGGTGGGGAACTTCCGAGCGCGGGTAATGAAATTCAAATTAAATTGCCTAAATATATCCCCAATGGTGTAAATAGTTACCCGATTCATGCCACGGTGGAGTTAGAAAACAGGAAACTCTCCAAAACCGCAGAAATAACTGTTACGGTTAATCCTTTTACTCCTGGAGATAAATCGTTCATAAGTGAAATGGAAGTTTCTCCAAAAGAAACTCTCTTTGGGAATGGAAAAGATGAGTATACCTACAGAGTCTTAATTGTCGATCCTGAAAACGGGCAACCACTTCGTAACTACAAACTGCTGACAAAATGGGGAATTATAGAAAATAAATTGGCGCATAATGATTTGTATTTTAAAGAACAAGAACAGGAACAAACGACAGATAATGATGGATATTTAAAAGCTTTACTGGTGAGTAAAGTGGGAGTGGATGGCGTCAAAGTCAATCTGAATATCACGACTGATGATGGTAAAACATATGCCAGTAATAGCGACAAAATGCCCGTCAATTTCAAACCGGTAGTGCAGGAAGCAGGGCTACTCATCTTCGGCCGTCATGCTCATGCGTATAAACATACTTATGCACAAGATAAACCGTATAATGTTTATGAAGGGTTAAAAATAACACTGATACACCGAAGACCAGGCCATTATCCTGTGGTTATTGCCAGCAATGACGATGGTATTGAATATGACACGTCTTCTGATCTCGTGAAAATAGTGAATAAAAAAATTACTTTTCCTTTTGAAACTTTTAGCTCATCTAAAACCGCAACAGTTATTGCAACAGTGACTAAAGCCAAGTCGGGAGCTAAATATGCGTATACATATACATTCAATCCAAAGAAGTATGTTTTTAGCCCGGATGTTGGTAATAACGGAAAAGTAAAACTGGGAGATAATAGTATAAATAACACATGTGACAATCTTGATCTTCAATATTCAAAGGGACGTCAAGCTGAATCAATGACTGAGGAGAATGTTATTGAAGAGTCAACTAACAGTAACTCTTTGGGGCGAGAATATCCTTATGCTTCTGAATATCCTTATGCACCTTTAGAGGGCTTCTCTGGCTTTGGTTTTTTGCCTTATCTGGGGCAGCCAAAGGATCTGAAAGTAAAAATAAAAAGTAAAGACAAAACAGGAAAGTTTATTTTATATCACTATTATGAACAGGGTGGTTTAATTGAATTCAATCCTGATGCTTCTAATGATTTCGGTAGATTACTGTGTCAATTGAAAGAGTGAGTGTATGGTTAATGTAAATTAATCTAACACATTGAATTAAATTCAATATTTTTAGGTTAAATCGCGTTTTTGTTAAAGGCCGCCTAGTGCGGTCTTTTTACTTTTTGGCGGGATATCCAAATTTACCACAGCATAACAGCTCAGGATGATTCACTTAATACAACAGAACCGTTTTGACACAAAAACAGCAAATAATCAATAATGATAATTATATTGATAATCATTTCTATTTGCAATATTGTAGTAGCGTTTTCTTCTTCAGGAGATCATACCTCTTCATGATAAATGTTTTATCAAATTGGGTTTCCAGCGCCGCCTGTAAGCAGCACAAATTAATTGATGGTTATTAGATTATTTTTATAAGGCAAAGTCAGACGGTGTTTGATTATGTTTAAGATAAGAAAAAAACTTGTGATGAAACTCATCGCTCTATGCGAAAAATTTGGGATTCAGGTGGTGATGTTTTCAACATCTATTCTATCTGACGGAGCGTATGTAGTTAGCGAGGGATTAGCATCGTGAGAGTTACAACCTCAGCGCTGAAAATTTCCGTAAAGAGGCGTGTTTCCCCTACTTTTGCCGCAGCATTTTCTCCACAGCCAGCTATAACAGATAACATCTGGTATCCGACACTACTGGCGGTTGGCATTTTCTTTGCCAGCGGTATTTTCCTCCTCTCCGGTATGGAGAAAAAACTGACCATTATACTAACAAGAGGGACCTGATTTTGTCTGGTATCGTCAACAACCTTCTGCCACTTACGTTGCAAGAAGATGACTTCATATTTCTGTCACCTCATAAAAGTCTGCTCGCCCGGGGATGCTTCGCCACTTTGACACTTCCGGCCTCATCCGGACATCATGTCGAAAGCGAGTTCCAGCAAAAAGTACAGCAGCAGCTTCATCAGGCTCAGCAGTCCGGAGTAGAAAATCCTATTGTCGTAGGAGCTATTCCTTTTGATAAACGCCAACCTTGCTCGCTGTTTATTCCACAAACCTGTCATTGGTTCGATCGCTATGCCTTTAACCTCTCCGATTCTCCGGTACAGGTGGAGGGCCAGGCTCACTTCATTCCGGATCACGATGCGTATTGCGCCATGGTGGAAAGTGCGCTGAATCCTCTGCGCATTGGTGCGCTCGATAAAGTGGTGTTATCGCGCCTGCTACAGATTGAAAGCATTCCCCCTCTGAGCGCACTGAACCTGTGGCTACAACTCAACAGACAGAATCCACAAAGCTATAACTTTCACTTGCCGTTGATGGATGGCACTCTGATTGGTGCCAGCCCTGAACTGCTGCTACGTAAAGAGGGGAATACCCTGTGCTCCTGCCCTCTTGCAGGTTCTGCGCGACGGGGCGAGAATAACGCCAGTGATCAAAAGGCCAGAGAAAAGCTGTTAGCCTCCGTAAAGGATCGCCATGAGCATTTGGTGGTCACGGAAGCTATCCGTCGTCAACTAACAGATCTCTGCAATTCTCTGACTATTCCTGAACCTTCGCTACTCAGCACACCTACACTCTGGCATCTCGCTACTGAAATTGAGGGGACACTGGCCGATGATCGCGAGACTGCTCTATCACTTGCCTGCTTACTTCACCCCACTCCTGCATTGTGCGGCGCTCCTTATACCTCATCCCGCAATCTGATCGGCGAGCTGGAACCATTCGATCGCGGCTGGTTTGGCGGTATCGTCGGCTGGTGCGATACCCACGGAGATGGGGAATGGGTTGTGGCGATCCGCTGCGGTAAAGTTCGATCTCATCAGGTTGAGCTATTCGCCGGTGCCGGCATCGTTCCAGACTCTGTTCCGGAAAATGAATGGATGGAAACCCGTACCAAATTTAACACCATGCTGAGCGCACTTGGCTTTGCGACGCAACAGGAGCAGACATTATGATTGAATTCAACCGCTGGCCTCAGGATCTGGCTGAACGCTATCGCTTGAAGGGATATTGGATTGACCGTCCATTGAGCGATATTCTTGATATTCACTGCGAGAACGATGCCAAAGCACTGTTTTGCGCTGAGCGGAGCTGGAGCTACCGCGAGCTTAATGAGTCAGTAAACCGATTAGCCGCTTCTCTGCACCGACGCGGTGTGCGTCAGGGGCAAACTGCGCTGGTTCAGCTCGGCAACGAGGCGGAATTTTATATCGTCTTTTTTGCCTTATTACGTCTGGGTGTCGCACCTGTGAACGCGCTTTATAGCCATCAAAGCAGCGAATTAACCGCGTATGCGCTCCAAATTAAGCCCCAAATACTCATTGCCGATCGCCAACATCGCCAGTTTCATGATGATGTTCTTATTGACCATCTGATGGATAAATGCCCGGAACTGAATATAGTCGTACTTCACCATACAGATTCAGACCATTCGCTTTCACGTCTGATATCGGAAGAGCCGGGCGACTTCACTCCAACGCCAACTCCGGCAGATGAGGTCGCATTTTTCCAGCTTTCCGGCGGCAGTACTGGCACCCCCAAGCTGATCCCACGCACCCACAATGACTATTATTACAG
The DNA here is from genome assembly GCF_963876495.1 of Xenorhabdus sp. KJ12.1. Classification (NCBI taxonomy): domain Bacteria; kingdom Pseudomonadati; phylum Pseudomonadota; class Gammaproteobacteria; order Enterobacterales; family Morganellaceae; genus Xenorhabdus; species Xenorhabdus sp. KJ12.1. The sequence goes on along the minus strand of NZ_CAWNQH010000013.1, from coordinate 64,604 downwards.
TATCCGCGCCAGCAACCCAATCTGCAACGTAAGCAGTAAAACCCTATATCTCTGCGCACTGCCTGCTGCACATAACTACCCTATGAGTTCACCAGGAGCTTTGGGCGTATTCTATGCGGGCGGTCAGGTTATTCTCGTTCCCGATCCAAGTCCAGATGGGTGTTTCCCGGCTATAGAACGTCATCAGATCAATCTTGTCGCCCTAGTGCCACCCGCGGTCAGCATCTGGCTGGAATATACTAGTCTTAAAGGCCACGCCGAGGAACTCTCCAGTCTGGAGGTCATGCTGGTCGGCGGTGCTCCTCTGGGAGAAACACTGGCCAGACGCATTCCAGCAGAACTGGGTTGCCAGCTCCAACAGGTATTTGGTATGGCTGAAGGCCTGGTGAACTACACCCGACTAGATGATAACGATACACATACCTTCACCACTCAGGGACGCCCTATCAGCGAGGATGATGAGGTATGGGTCGCAAATCAGGAAGGTCTCCCGGTACCGCTCGGAGAACCGGGATTATTGATGACCAGAGGCCCATACACTTTTCGGGGCTATTACCGAAGCCCGGAACATAACCAAACGGTGTTCGACAGCCACGGGTTTTATTGCTCCGGTGACGTAGTTATTCAGCTTCCCGGCGGATATCTGAAAGTCGTTGGGCGCGAGAAGGATCAGATAAATCGTGGCGGCGAAAAAATTGCCGCTGAAGAGGTTGAACACCTTCTGCTGCGCCATCCAGCAGTGGTATACGCCGCATTGGTTGCTATTCCTGACCCTCTGATGGGTGAAAAAACTTGCGCATATGTAGTGACGCGCGAGCATGAATCGGTAAAACCAGTGGTGTTCCGTCGCTGGTTGCGAGAACAGGGTATTGCCGACTACAAAATCCCCGATCGTTTCGAAAGTCTGCCTAAACTACCGCTTACTCCGGTAGGAAAAATTAATAAACAGGCGTTACGAGCACTTGCCGGCGCCGCCTTAGAAAATTGAGAAAATAAACCATGAGCATTCCTAAACTTCAGGATTATACCCTGCCCGATGAGGCCACCTTACCTGCAAATAAAGTGGAATGGCAGTTAGAGCCGCAGCGTGCCGCTCTGCTGATTCACGATATGCAGGAATATTTCCTCAACTTTTGGGGAAAAGAAAGCAAAATGGTTCAGCAGGTTATTAACAACATTGTTATTCTGCGTGCCCGTTGCCATGAACTCGGCATCCCAGTGTTTTATACAGCTCAGCCGGACCAGCAGAGTGACGTCGAGCGAGCGTTACTAAATGATATGTGGGGACCGGGGCTGAACCGCTATCCAGAACAGCAAAAAATCGCGGCAGCACTGACCCCCGAACAACAGGATACTGTGCTGGTGAAGTGGCGCTACAGCGCGTTTCAGCGCTCTGATTTGGAAACTCATCTGAAAGAACGTCAGCGCGACCAGCTTATGATCTGTGGCGTGTATGCTCATATCGGCTGCCTGACTACGGCTACTGACGCCTTTATGCGTGATATACAGGCGTTTATGGTAAGCGATGCACTGGCAGACTTCAGCCGGGAAGAGCACATGATGGCGCTACGCTACACTGCTGGCCGTTCCGGACAAGTGTTGAGTACCGATATGGCATTATCGGCACTCGATTCTCCCGCAACAGAAAATAAATGGGATCGGGACCGTTTGCTTACCATACTGCAATCCACACTGGATGAAGATGTGTGCGACATCAATGATGACGAAAACTTGCTTGATTATGGTTTAGACTCGCTACGCATGATGTCTTTCGTCTCCAAACGCCGGCAGGAAGGGTACGAGCTTGATTTTACCTCCTTAATGAAACAACCAACATTGCGAAACTGGCTCGTATTACTGAACGGCGAGTTGGAGGCGAGATGAATAGCTTCAAGGGAAAATCCGTCTGGGTGACGGGAGCCGGGAGCGGTATCGGTTACCGCACAGCTCTCCGCTTTCACGAAGCAGGAGCTAAGGTTTTAGGATTCGATCTCAAGTTCCCCGATTCAATGCCGTTTGAGACGCTCATTCTGGATGTCAGTGACGATGGTTCGGTGCAAAAAATCTGCCCTCCACTGCTGAAGGAAAACGGGCTGGATGTACTGGTTAATGGCGCAGGAATTTTGCGTCTTGGCTCAGCAGAAACGTTAAGCCGTGAAGACTGGGAAAGCTCAATCAACGTTAATGCTGGTGCAGCATTTAATCTGTTTAAAATACTCATTCCACATTTCCAGCGTCAGCGCAGTGGTAATATCGTTTCGATAGTCTCTAACGCCGCCCATGTACCGCGCGTGAATATGGCAGTTTATTGTGCGTCTAAAGCAGCAATGCGCAGCCTGTGCCTGAGTGTGGGGCTTGAACTGGCACCATTTGGGGTACGATGTAACATTGTTTCGCCGGGTTCCACGTTAACCCCAATGCTGGAAGGGATGCTCAATGGTGACATAGCGCATCAGCGTTTGATTCACGGCATTACCGAACAATTTAAACTGGGCATTCCACTCGGGAAAATCGCACAACCCGATGAAATAGCTAATGTCATTCTGTTCTTAGCCTCTGAGCAAGCAAGTCACATCACGTTACAGGATATTGTCATTGATGGAGGTGCTACGCTTGGTGCCTGATACTTAATATATCTATATACTGCGTATAAATCTGTAATGACGTAATAACCAAATAGGTTAAGAAATAGCGATAAAATATTTTCCTGTCTATAAGATAAAAAAACCGGAAAACGATAATTCCATATAATTGGTAAGCATTAAAAGTTAAAATCAAAAACTAGCTAAAGGAAAGGTACATAACATGAACCCTATTGCTGCATTGAGAAAAGTAACAAATTTAAAACAAGAATTTGATTTAATCAAAGAAGTATGGTCACCGAAGGTAATAACTGAAACAAACGAATATAAGATAATTATATTACTCGCAGATGGTGATTTTATATGGCATACACATGAAAAAGAAGACAAGGTGTTTATGGTGATTGAGGGTCAGCTACGTATAGATTTTAAAGATGAACACGTAATAATAAATCAAGGTGAGTTTTTTGTAGTTCCTAAAGGAGAAGAAAGTAAACCTTCTTCCACAGTATTAACCAAGCTGCTATTAATCGAACCTATAGTTGCGAATTAATAAAAATTGACAAGTCATAAATTCAGATAATTATTCCTATACACAATGGATTTCAAGATGTGTCGCGGCGGCAAGGGAGTAACAAATTCGTCGGGAACGAATTTGCCCAGCCAAAGGCTGGCCTCCGGTGAAAGGCCGGAGCCTCTCAGTAATCCCCAGGAGCATAGATAACTATGTGACTGGGGTGAACGAACGCAGCCAACAAAGAGGCAACTTGAAAGACGAAATGTATATACGTGATTTGAAATAAAGGCAGGGGAACAGACAATGATTAGTTCCCCCTGCCCTATCGTTTATTATCTTTAACTTTCAGTCAGGCTGAGTAATCCATTAATTGCGCAGAAAAACCGATGTATACACATCGGCCTTATAAAGCGCCGGAAGGATATTAATCAACTCGGTTTAAATGCGACTAAATCAATCAAAGCAGATATACCAGAATGACCTGTTCCTTCTTGAAGTTCACTATCATATTCATCCAATTTGGATATTCTGAAATCCCCAAACATTTCTTCTAATAACGTCCGTGTGTAAAAATATTCAAGCTCCCTAGGTCCCCCAGTCCCATATTCTAACTGCTCCGGTCTGTAACCCTGCATCAGTATCATCCCTCCTGGCCGTAGTGTCGTTTTCATTCCTTCAAAGATTTTCCTACGCATCGCAGGTGGTGCGAACTGAATAAAAATGGCAACCACAATATCAAACTGTTCCGGAACCCAGCGCCAGTTTTCTATGTCAGAGAGTTTGAAATTAACCGACACATCATTAAGGGTAGCTAGCTTTTTCGCTTTTTTCAGGCCTTCATCGGACATATCGAAAGCCGTCACATTCAGCCCCTGCGAAGCAAGCCAGATACTGTTCCGACCTTCTCCATCCGCGACAGATAATACCGACTTTCCTGGTGATAGCAGGTGTTCACAGGAGGTAAGGAAGATGTTCGGTTCGGTACCAAAGATGTAATCAGAGCATGAATACCTTTCGTTCCACATCAGTAATTTAGCCTTATATTTAAATAGTTATAAATAATTGAGTATATTAAACACGATACCCAGTGGATTTGTTTTTTGTCATACCACCATATTTACCATAATGTCCTGTTGAAAGTTTATACATTTATAGGTAATGGTAATTCCAATCAAGATATCAATGCTAATATTGGCTTTTTGCTTGTCATATCACAGAACATCTAAAGGATATTTTTGCTCGATATCCAGTTAAGAATTTTGGCATGAGAGTACATAGAAGGCGTGGGTATCTAGGGAACAAGTCATTTTCTACTGTGGGAGGCGCCAATCCTGCTCAAGCGAAGATCGGCGCACTCAATGCTGTTTTTTTTAGAAGCTCATTTTCGCACCAATACCCACTTCACGCGGCTCTAGCATATTGCCAGAAAGCCCGGCAGTACGGTCACGATACTTATTTGTCGGTGCACGTCTGTCAAAAATGTTATTTCCGTAGACGAAAAGTTCCAGATTATTAGTCGGATTATATGAGAAACGAAGATTGGAAACTGAATAAGAGCTGACTCGTAATTCAGGATCGTTTTGGTCATCAGAGAAGTAATGATCCACGTAACGAAGAGATCCACTCAGACGGAATTGTTCGGTGATATTCCAGTCAGCTCCGATATTAAACATATAACCGGGTGCTTTAGAGAAGTGTTTTCCTTCAAACGAGTTGCCTCGATAATCAGCGAATTTTTTGATTTCAGTATGAAGTAATCCAAGCCCGCCGTTTAAGCTTAAATTGTCCAGTACCCGATAATCTGCGCTGAGTTCAACCCCATAGCTTACCGCTTTATCGGCGTTAACAAGAATCGAACCGTTAGATTTGTCTTCCCTGTAATCATCTACAGCACTCTGGAACCCCTTATAATCTGTATAGAAAATATTGCTGGTTACCAGTAATCGGTTATTGATGGCTTTACCACGGGCAAACAACTCATAATTCCAGGCCTTTTCCGGGGCAAAGGTATAATAAGAATGCCCGGAGAAATTCACACCTGTACCACCCGGAGCATAACCTTTACTGACTAAAGTACCGACAGTGACATCATCAGTAATATCGTAAGCGAGGGAAACTTTCGGCAGGACAGCATGGAACCCTTTACTATATTCATGATAAACATCGGGTACATAGCTGTTGATCCCTTCATGCTTAACCTGATCATATTGATAACGCAAACCGCCAGTCAGAGCCCATTTTCCTGCAAAACGTCTGGTCGCCTCAGAGAAAAGGCCAATGCTCGTGTTAGTCAAATCGGCATCAGCCTTGCCCAAGACATTATTAAGCACATTTCTGGCCTTATCACGCGAATAATAAAGCCCTGTCACTCCGCTCCAGATTGAATATTCATCACCAAAGTTCAAATGTGTTTCGTTAGTGATATTGTTCGAATCACGGTTTGCGATACCTGGCAACATCTTCGTGAAAGTGTAACGGTATTTCGATGCAGAATATTGAAGCTGGTTGGAGAGCACGATATCGTTGTCAAAATCATATTGAAGATCGAAGATACCGATATCACTGCTGGTCTTAGATCTGTTTATGCCCGCGGTCATACTCTTCAAATTACGGTAAGGCAATGAAGCAGACTCGGCATCAGAGTTTTTTGCTGCTGTATGGAAGTAGGTGAGTTTAGCCAGCCAAGGACTATCCAGTGGTTGCCAAAGTGCTTTAAACCGGGCATCCAGATTTTCAGAACCTTTCTTCATATCAGAATCATAGAATCGAGGGTTGGTATATTTCATAAACGTATTTCTGCCGCTGTAATCCACCGCGAGGCGTACCGCGAGATCATCTGTCAACGGCCCATTAACAGTAAAGGACGCTCGTTTCTTTTGGTGGCTTCCATACAAAACCTGACCATCGAATTCGGGAGTAAAGGTGGGATCGTTTGTCTTGATAATAATTGCCCCGGCAATACTGTTTGCTCCCTGTGTTGTGGTTTGTGGGCCGCGGAAGACTTCTATTGAATTCACGTCCCAAATAGGCCCTCTTCCCAAACTGAATTCCGCCGCACTTATATAACGACCATCAACACTGGTGGTTGCTCGGGGTATCGGTTTGGAAAGAAAAGTATTTCCCCCGACAAGAGGGCCGTTCGTCTCAATGCCGCGAATACTCGGTGCCTCTGTATTACTGGTATAAAGCACATTGGGTGTACCCTGCAACATACCACCGATGGTTGTCGCTTCGGGCTTATTTCGTATCTCCTGTCTGGAGATAACGGTAACTGAACTTGCCGTTCTTTGTAGTGATCTTGCCGTTTTTTCACCGGTTACAGTGATGATATCGGCTTCATCGTTCCTCTTTTCATTTTTCTCTACTTTATCAGACGCAATCGCTTGCCCCCCCAGAGAGGATAAAGAAAGCAAAATTGCGCTGTTAAGTAACATTTTTCTGCGTGAAAAAATCTGATTTCCTGCCTTGATAGCTAGGGGAGTTACTGTCTTTTTCGGGATGATTCTCATTATCATTATCATTATCATTAGTGTTCACAGGCGGGTAATATTATGTTAACCTTCTAATTTGTCAATTACATATTTGTTAGTATTTCTTCAAATACGGGCCGTTACAGCACATATTCTTCGGGTAACATCTGGCTTCCCTGAGCAGTATTTAATGGCTATTAGCCCGTATTAATACACTTTAAAAAAACAACTAATTAGTTTGATAAAGCGGGATTTTTTATGTTGAATATTGATTCAGGAAAGTTATCGCACGTAGCCGTATCCCGTTATGAAGAACATATCTGGTTACTCCAGCAACAGAATCCTGACCGCGTACTTAAACAGCTCTCAGCCTGGCAACTTCATGATGATATTAATATTTCAATGATGGTGCAGGCTGTCCAATCTATTGTTGAAGCAATACCGGATTTGAACGTACGTTATGAGCTAAATGATGACGGTGAATTGTATAAAACCCGAGCAGTTAGCTGGCAGTCGTGCCTTGAGTTTTTCCATGCCAATTCACATTCAGACATGCTCAAGAAAATGCTAACTGTGCAAGCATCTGTCTGGCTCCCTGAACAAAATCCACCCTTCAATGTATTGATAATACAAAGAAATGAGAAAGTTGTTTTAGCTCTGATCTTGCACGAAATACTGGCACAAACTTGCCATGAAACCGAAATTCTCGAAATGCTGATCCGCGCTTATGCCGGTCACTTAGTAAAACTTCCACCGCTAAAACGCGTTTCTTTATTACCTTACGATGGAAAGGCAACTTCTGTTGTTTCCTGGCTATGTTGCCGCAACAATGAGAATGCCACCATTCACTCCTCTTTTGGTAAGGAAACTGACCTGAATAAAGACAGGCTCGCACTGCGTTGGAAAACCGGGCTTAAAATTAATGAACTGGAAAAATCTCTTCCTAGCAACAGATTACCTCACTATGTGCCAGCTCTTATTTCTGCCCGATTTGCCCAGTTCATCGCTCTGCTTGGAAGCCAGAAAAAGCTAACACTGTGTCTGTTACAGTCGGACGGGTTCCGTCGCCTTGTTATCGAACCTGACATGGCGGAAACCCAAATTATCAGCTCCATCATGGATAAACTTCAGGCTCAACCAAACGAAGACCATTTTCTCTCCGATGCTCCGGTAACAGGGAGTGATGAACCGGAGGTATATGTTCGGTTGTTATCTCGCCCGAACGATCTGATTGAACAACAGAGATTACTGAGTCAGTCAATACTGTTACCCACCTATGAAATGCGACCCGATTTTGAGCTGGCAATGGAGTATGAAAGTACAGAGGAAATTAGTCTTATATTAACAACCGGCCAGTCGGTTTCCAGCCATGCCGGAGAGTTCTTGATGAGCCGTTTTGTATCTTTTCTTAAAGGTACTGAAGATGCCATGATGAGCTTAGCCGTGAAATCTGTGTCGGACTCAGAGATACCTTCTACGCATGATGCCACCAGCAAAGAAATCTCCGTTGGCACTGACGAAATAGCAACAATAATCCTGTCGGAATTCCGTGAAGCGTTGGCGATTAAAGATATGGCACTGGAGGATGATTTTTTTGATTGTGGCGGTCATTCCCTGCTGGCAACACGTATTATCGGTAAATTGCTTGGTACGCACGGTCTGGAAGTACACTTTGGTGATTTCTTCAGCCATCCTTCAGCTACTGCTTTGGCATCCCGTGCAATCAGAAAAAATCAGCATAAAAGCGCCATCTGTTCGGCACAGAATGATCATTTAACCGCGCCATTGGCACTTGCACAAACCTCGCTCTGGAATGCCTATAAGGCCTATGAGTTTGGCACTATCTTTAATCTACCATTTGCTCTGGATTTTCTTGATGAGGTTGATGAAACAATCCTTGAACAGGTTTTTTCTGATCTTATAGAACGCCATTCCAGTCTGCGTACCCTGTTCTATGTTCAAAATGGAGAGGTTTATCAGCAGATTGTCACGATGTCGGACATGAGTGATTATAAATGGTTCTGGTTCAGTCACGAAAATCAGGGTGTACACCTTGATGATGAAGCGGCTTATACGTTCGATCTTTCCCGTGAATTGCCAATCAGAATACGACTACTCCGCAATGCAGAAACCGGACGTCAGATATTATCGCTTCTGGTCCACCATATGGTTATTGATGAATGGTCGCTGAATGTTCTGATGGATGAACTCTCCCAGGCTTACTTATCACGCTCTTCCGGTGTGGCCCCTAGCTGGAAAAAAACCGTATTATCATTCCATCAATTTGCTCTGCAACAGCAAGCAAACGGTTTTAATCAAAAGCATCTCGATTACTGGACGAACATGCTGCGTGATGCAACTCGCGGATTAGAACTCACCTTATCTGACAACCAGAAAACGGTTGCAGCGCATGAAAGTTCATCGAAAGCTGGCTGGATCGAGTACAAACCCAGACCTGAAATCACTCATCATCTCTATTCCTTTGCCCGGCAAAATAACGCATCCCTGTTCAGTGTCGTCTACGCTGCAATTGCGCTTTCGTTGCATAAGCTCGGTAATCTGAAGGATATCGTAATCGGTACTTCTGCATCGGGCCGAACCGAACACGATACTTATGAAACAGTCGGCTATTTCACCACCATGGTTGCACACCGGCTGCAATTCTATCCGGAGAAACCCGTCGGTACACTGATCGAAGACACCAGAGATACAATCAATAATTCAATGCCGTATGCAGATGTACCGCTTGATCTTATTCAACAATCGTTGGGGATGACGCCTGAGGAGGGACTGATCTTCGATGTTTATATTCAGATCCATGCCAATAATGCACTGAATGGTGTACTTAAAACCCCGCTTGGTCACAATATACGCTATCGACAAATCGATCCCGATAAAAAGGAATCCATGTTCGGTCTTCAATTCGAAATTATGGAAGATGTCATTGATGGTGAAAGAATCATGCGGTTGGTCATCACTTACCGTGAAGAGCGTTACCCTGAAGAACTTATCCAACGTCTCTGTAAAACAATAGAGAAAGTTTTCTCATTCTTCACCACACCTGGGGCCTTAAGCCTTCCCCTTGCTCAAGTTACTGTGTGATATCTATAACAACCATGATTAACGTGAGTCGGTCAGTGTTTGCTGACTGACTCATATAACCCTGATCCGTTCTGAAAGAGAAAACATTATGCGATCTGCTATTACTGTAATATTAATGTGCCTAATGGGAACATCGGCCTTTGCCGCATCACGGCAGGTTACGGATACCTTAGGGCGGGATGTCGTTATTCCTGAGGAGCCACAGCGTATTGTGGTTATGAGCGAGCCAGCTATCGGCCTGCCCTTAATGGAGCTGGGTGTTGAACCTGTAGGCAGTTACGGGCGCACGGAAGATGGTATCTACCAGCTTGGAACAGATTTCGTCGATACTGTACTGGGTGAAGGGCGTACAAAACCAAAAGGCATCGGTGCTGGCCGGGAGATTGATCTGGAAAAACTCTACGCGCTGAAGCCCGACCTGATTATCGGAACAGAATTTGATATCGACAAGGTAAAACAACTTTCAACGATCGCCCCTGTCTATCTGCAAAATTTCCTTTCTGGAAAATCCCACAATTTTCATATTGAAGAAAATCTGGCTCAACTGACCGGACGTGAGCAGAGCTTTCAAAAACGACGGGATATATATTTGCAACGCGTTGCCGCAACGCGCGCTCTCTTGCCGGAAAATCCGGCTAAACAGACTTATCTGCCGATCCTTGTCACAGATCAGATCAATGTCGTTGGCGAAGCAACCGGTTTCACTCAGGCATTGGAAGATCTGGGTTTCACCCGTCTGAACCTCTCGAAACAAAGCGGCCTTTCTGCCAATTCATCCCAACTGCTTCTACAGTTGAGTGCAGATAAATTAGGCGAGCTTAACCCGGACGTTCTGGTCGTTCTCAACAGTTGGGGCAGTAAGGAACACGATGAGAAGGCCATTCGCTCCGCGCTTGATCGGGTTGTCCCCGGATGGGCGCACTATATGAAACCCGCCCGCGAAAAACGGATTGTTTTCCTTAATGCAGGTGAAGTCTTTACCCCCACGTTTGCCAGTGCGGAGCATACGCTTAAAGCCGTGGAAGAATGGGCTAAGTCGAAGCAATAAAATGATCTTGCTCGCCAGAGGCTGCTCGCATTCAACCTATTTTTATACTTGTACCTATTAACAGCATTTTTCAACCACGTGAATAAACTATGAGAGAATTAACGTCAATGCAGGCAGCCTACTGGGTCGGGCGTCATGTTCAGGCCGATCTGGGAGGCGTTGCCGCGCACCTTTATGCTGAGTTCGATGGCGATGACATTGAAGTGAGTCGATTTAAACAGGCTCTGGAACGCGTTTGTTCTCTACACCCTATGCTAAGACTCTGTGTCGATGCTGAGGGTCTTCAGTCTGTGACTTCATTCAGTGAATCGTTATTGCCGGAGGTCGAAGATTTTCGCGGATTATCAGAACAAGAAGCGGAGAAGTTACTTCTCGTTAAACGTACGAAGTGGACGCATCAGAAACTTGATCTTTCTTCTGGTCAGGCATCGAGATTCTCGCTCAGTCTGCTAAATGACGGAAAATTTCGCCTGCATATTGATACAGATATGATAGCTGTCGATCCTTCCAGTTTCCGGGTATTAATGGAGGATCTGGCGATATTTTATGATAATCCAGACCAGCCAGCTCCGGTAGTCGCATCATATTTCGAATGGTGCGATCAACTGCGCACCGATCCCCACCTGAAAGCGGCCCGTGAAAGGGATAGAATCTGGTGGCGTTCACGTATTCCACATATTCCACCAGCCCCTGCTCTGCCTATTAACAAAACTCCGCCCGATCAGGTTCACAGCCACCGCTTAGCGGCATGGCTCCAGCCAGACGAACGTCAGGCGCTGAAAAGACTTGCCCGTATACATAAGATAACTATGTCGAGCCTGATGTTGGGGCTTTTCTCCATTATTCTTGGAAAGCATACCGGAGATAAGCGGTTTCGTCTCAATGTGCCGATGTTCTGGCGCTCTCCCCATGTAGATAATGTAGAAAGAATTGTCGGCGATTTCTCTAATGTGCTTATCCTCGGCGTTGATATCAATGGAGCTGAAAGTCCTGCTGATCTTAGTCAACAGCTTAGCGAGCAACTGACAGATTTGCTCGCTCACTCGGCTTATCCGGGTGTGAATCTGATGCGTGACCTTTCCCGGCATCATGGTGCAACGCAATTAACTCCAGTCGTCTTCACCGCAGCTTTGGATATGCCGGGGGAAGAACTTCTCTCAGATCGCGTCAAGCAGGCATTTGGTTCTATGAACTGGGTTATCTCACAAGGCCCGCAAGTTGCCCTTGATGCGCAAGTGGCATCTGCCGATGGCGGTATTCTCATCAATTGGGACATTCGTCTGGATATACTGCCAGAAGCATGGATAACCTCAATGTTTGACAATTTTGTCAGTTTCGTCCGTGAAATCGCTACACACCCACAACAATTCGATGAAGCAATACAATTTTCATCCAATAACGTCGCAGCCCTATCATCAATAATCAGGAGCAAACCCGCTGATTCTACCGCGCAAATTGATCTGAAAAACAATATTGGCCTGAAAAACAATATGGAAAAGATAGATAACACGGAAAAACCATTAACCGCTCTTCAACTGGCGTATCTGCTTGGGCGACGAGCAGAATTACCGCTTGGTGGCGTCGCAATGCAAGAATTTCGTGAATACCGCGGAAGCATGGAATTAGCGCGTTTGCGAAATAATCTGGAGGATATGGTTCAGCGTCATGAAAGCTTGCGCACCCGAATCGATGCCAAGAGACTTGTCCAATATGTTTGTGCAGATGCAGATATCAATTTACACCAAGTCGACCTGAGCGCTATGTCACGGGAAGATGCTCTCCGCCATGTAGAAAACCACCGTGAAGAATATGCCCATGCACTTTGCAATTTAGAGCGCTCTCCGTGGGATATAACATTATTTCGTTTACCAGAATGCCGTTTACCAAAGAATCAATCAGAAAAGGAAGAGCTAGTCGCGTTTATTCGTTTCGACGCGCTGATCCTTGATGGGCGTTCGATAGCTGCTCTGATGGTAGAACTTTTCGAGGGCAAAGTATCACTTGTCGCGGATACCAGTGCCTCCTTAAATGATGACGATATCTCTGAAAAGCGCAAAATAGATGAAGCGTATTGGAAAGCAAAGCTTGAAGCCGTCAGTAGCGCCCCAAGACTTCCGTGGATAAAACCATTGGTGCAAATTGGCACATCCCGCTATGCACGACAAAGCTTGATTGTAGCCCGGGAAGATTATGCCGCAGTATCAAAAGCCGGTACTAAGCAAACGCTTTTTAAGAATTCCACTATTATGGCACTGGTGCTTGAAGTTCTGTCTCATTGGAGCGAAGAGAAGAATCTATCTATCGGTATTCCCGTAGCACCGCAGATCTCTGGTGTTTTGTGTAATCGTTCAAGTTTTATTGTGGTCAACTGGAATGCTGAGCAAGGCAACCTTTCTGAACGGGCCAGTACCTTACAGAACGATGTGATGGAAGGGATTGAACACCTTGCATTTTCAGGTATAGACATTACCCGCATGCTGGTTGAAAAAAATGGGGCTAGCCCTGTTTTACCTGTCGTCATTACCAACGGACTTTCATGGCCGGTATCAGGTCAGGATAGTGGTATGCAGTTGCATCGCGGTTTGACTCAGACACCACAAGTCGCAATGGATATCCGTTTTTCAACTAATGCGGATAAAGAGCTTGTTTTTGACATCGATTATGCAACTGCCGCGATTGAATCCACTTTCATTCAGGACATTTTACAGGCTCTAAGCAAGGCGATACAGGCCATCGTATCATCAGGCGTATTCACCCTTTCAGCGCAGAATATTATCGATACAGACCACTATCGATTAAACGGTGTCGAAGCTGATTTTCACTGCGGACAATTTCTCAGCCGGATAGCCGCCAATATTTTCGACAACAAAAACACCAAAACGGCACTCATCTGTGGCGACAGACATATCAGCTACGCTGATCTGGGGCATGATGTACGTCGAATAATGAGCGCTTTCAGGGAGAAAGGACTTTCCGAGGGTAGCGTTGTCGCCCTTTGCCTGCACCGTGGGCCTGAACATACAGCAGTAACCCTAGCCTGCGCATTAACAGGAGTGATCTGGGTTCCGATAGACGCAGACTCCCCCTCAGAGCGACTGCATTATCTCCTTGAAAACTGTCATCCGGATCTTGTCGTAACGATAAAAAGAGAAGGTATTGAACATCCGGCGGAAATGCCTGAAACACTCTTATCAGCTGAACCTTTAGCAGAACTCCCACTTCCGCTTGACGCTCTCTCATCAAGTGAAACGCCCGCTTATTATCTCTACACATCAGGGACAACCGGAAGGCCAAAGTGCGTTGTTTTATCCAATAAATCAACATCGAATGTCATTACCAGTACCCTTAAAGAGTGGTCTGTAACACATCAGGATGTCTTCATTTCTGTAACGCCTTTACATCATGATATGTCAGTTTTCGACGTTTTGGGGTGCCTGACCGCCGGTGCAACACTGGTTCTTCCCGTTGTCGGTGAAGAAAAGGATGCCCTGTGCTGGAACCAGTTAGTTGCCAGACACAAGGTCACATTATGGTGCTCTGTGCCTGCTATTTTGGAAATGCTCCTCGCATGCCGTCAGGGTGATGAATTGAAAAGCCTGCGGTTGATTGCTCAGGGTGGCGATTACATCAAACCTGCTGTGATTGGTAGCTTACGTACACTGCTACCGGCAGTGCGGTTGATTTCGTTAGGGGGACCAACCGAAACGACTATATGGAGTATATGGCACGAAATTGGGCAGGATGATATCAGTCAAATCCCTTATGGAAAGCCCTTGCCTGCTAACAGCTACTTCCTGTTAAACGAGTGTGGTAACCACTGTCCGGTGGGTGTGACTGGCCTTATTCATACGGCTGGCGTCAACGTCGCATTGGGTTATCTGGAAAACGGGAAGCTCACCCAGACCAATTTTGTCACCATCAGGGATACAAACGGAGAAGACATCCGAGCGTTCCGAACCGGCGATCACGGGCATTATCGTCACGATGGCATCATTGTTTTTGATAGCCGTGTCAACGGTTACGTCAAGGTGCGCGGAGTGCGTATTTCGTTGCCGGATATCGAGAATGAACTGGTTCGTCATCCATCAGTTAAGCACATTCTTGTGGTGAATTATGGTGATGAAATGCATGGTGAAACCTCTATCGGCGTACTTTATGTACCGCTAAAAGAAGATGCCCTGTCAGGAGCAGAATTGCGCAAATACGCCAGCCAATGTCTGCCTCCATCACATATTCCCACACGGTTCGCACAGGTCACCGAATTACCGCTCTCACCAAATGGTAAACCTGACCGCCCGAAAGCACGCAGCCTATTGATGGAATCTGTGCATGAAGCATCGACTATTCGACAAGATCCTTCCCCTGAAAGACAGGCAGAGATAGAAGAGACTGGAGTGAAAAAGAAAGTGCTGGAAATCTATCTGGACGTACTCGGCAAATCACAAGATAGTCATTTTGATGGTTCCAGCGACTTCATCAGCATGGGATTACGCCCCCAGCATCTGAAAATAATTTCGGTACGAATCTCCGAGGAATTTGCTATCGATGTTTCGTTACTACAATTGCTGCGTTGCCGTAATGCCGCAGAGGTTGAACAGCAACTGAACGCATCTCTGCGCTTTTGAAAACAGTTCGGATTATTAACATGAATAATATTGACCTTATCGGTATTGGCATCGGCCCCTTCAATCTGGGATTAGCGGCCCTGCTTTCGTCACACTCTAATCTGACCAGCCTTTTCCTCGATCGCAAGCCTGAGTTTCGCTGGCATGAAGGTCTCCTGCTACCGGGGACAACGTTACAGGTTCCATTTCTGGCCGATCTGGTCACGATGGCAGATCCTACACATCCTCTGAGCTTCCTGAATTATCTTCATAAGCACGACCGTATTTACAAATTCTATTACTATGAAAAATTTCAGATCCCTCGTCAGGAATATGACCATTATTGCCGCTGGGTGACACAACAACTTCCCTCCTGTCAGTTTGGTGAAAATGTCATTGATGTGGCTTATGACCTGACATCTGAGCGTTTCATTATTGAAAGTAAGACTCACACGCGTTCAACGCATCAGTACTACAGTCGTAATCTTGCCATTGGTATAGGAACAGCCCCGTTCCTGCCTGAATGGGCTAACATCCAAACTAAAGCACCTATCTTTCATTCGGCAGACTTCATCAACAAACGAGCACAACTCTCAACATGCCGACGTATCACCGTGATTGGCTCAGGGCAAAGTGCTGCTGAATGCGTGCTGGCACTCTATAGTGCGTTGACTCCTGAAATGATAGAAGACGGTGCTTCAGTCCAGTGGATTACCCGCTCTGCCGGTTTCCACCCGATGGAATCATCGAAACTCGGCCAGGAATGTTTTACGCCTGCTTACATGAACCATTTCCACAGCCTAAGCAGAGAAAAACGCCGCACGATCGCATCGGGTCAAGGGGGGCTTTATAAAGGTATCAGCGTCTCAACTATCGCAGATATCTTCGATATTTTGTATGAACGTTCCATCGGCGGTCGTGATCCGGGTCTTTCCCTTGTTTCAAACTGCGAGGTTGAGCAGGTGGAAAATATAAGAGACTCCGGGGCACTGCGGATCGTTTTTCGCCATCAGCAGCTTGATGAAGTCAGTTTCATTGAGACTGACGCCATTGTTGCTGCTACAGGTTATAAGCACACCAGCCCCAAATGGCTAGAAGGACTCAAGAAGACGGTACTTGCCACCGATGATTATGGTGATTTGATTGTGAAAGAGAACTTTAGCGCTCAACGCCTTGATAAAGGAAAAGGCCTTATATTCGTACAGAATGCTGAGATCTTCCAACACGGCATTGGTTCTCCCGATCTGGGACTTGGCGCATATCGTAATAGCATTATTGCCAACCAGCTTCTTGGCCGAGCGCATTATCGCCTGCCTCAGAACTCATCATTCCAGAGCTTTGGTCTGCAAGAACATCACAATATCGGAGATAAAAATGACGTTATCCCTTGCCGATAAGGACAGGCTAGATGCATTTTGGTATCACTGTGTTAAAAACCAGCATTTCAATATCGGTTATCCTGAATCCTCAGACTTTGATTACTCTTACTTACAGCGGTTCATGCAGTTCTCTATCAACAATTGCGGGGACTGGGGAGCAGAGTGCAACTATCTTTTAAACTCCTTTGAGTTCGAAAAAGAAGTCATGGAATACTTTGCTGAACTGTTCAGAATCCCTTTTGAAGACAGTTGGGGCTATGTGACCAACGGGGGAACGGAAGGTAATATGTTCGGCTGCTATCTGGGGCGGGAATTATTCCCGGATGGAACGCTCTATTATTCAAAAGATACTCATTATTCGGTGGCAAAAATCGTCAAATTATTGCGTATCAAATCTTGTTTAGTGGAATCCTTACCCACCGGTGAGATAGATGATCATGACCTGCTACAGAAAATCATCGCTCATAAAGAACCCCATCCCATCATCTTTGCTAACATTGGCACGACATTGCGCGGTGCGGTGGATAACATAAAAATCATTCAACAGCGTATGCAGCAAGCGGGTATCGCCCGCGAAAATTACTATCTACATGCTGACGCCGCCTTAAGTGGGATGATCTTGCCATTTGTAGATAATCCACAACCCTTCACCTTTGCCGATGGTATCGACTCAATCAGTGTCTCCGGGCACAAAATGATAGGCTCACCCATTCCTTGCGGAATTGTTGTTGCGAAACGGAAAAATGTCGAACGTATTTCCGTTGATATTGATTATATTTCGGCTCAGGACAAGACTATCTCCGGTTCACGTAATGGCCAGACGCCACTGATGATGTGGGCGGCTATTCGCAGCCATTCGTTCGCCGATTGGCATCACCGCGTCAAACGCTGTCTGGAAATGGCACAATATGCCGTCAAGCGTTTCCGATCTGCGGGGATAGATGCCTGGTGTCATGACAACTCTATTACAGTGGTATTTCCCTGCCCGTCTGTCGCTGTCTGGAAAAAGCATTGTCTGGCAACATCAGGAAACACGGCACACTTAATAACCACACCACATCATCACGACAGTAGTAAAATCGATATCTTAATCAATGACGTTATTGCTGATTCCCGCCAGATCGTTAACGTGCGGAATGTTGTATGTGAGCAGTAAAACAATAATAGTGAGGCTGATTATTTTCAGGCTATGCGGCATTAAGGACGCAGAGAATGGGTCATCCATAAGATAAAACCGTAACCTGACTGCTCGTCAGATAAACGATAACAGCCATCATTTTTCTGCTGTGTTATGGATAGGGTGATTTTGGTATTCTGCCTGAACCCTAACCATGTCACTGCAATTTTTTTTATATATAAGATAACTGAAGGAGCTTTTGGTGCTTACAGCAAAAAATATCACCGCAACTTACGGTAAAAAAACCGTATTGCATGATTTGTCAGTAGACTTTGCCCAAGGGCGCATTACCGCACTCGTCGGGTCTAATGGCTGCGGTAAGTCAACACTTCTGAAGTCCATCATGGGCTTCATTCCACTGAAAAGCGGGGAAATTTTACTGGAAGGTAAGCCGATTACAGGAATAGGCCGCAAAGCGCTGGCCCGAAAGATCTCTTATCTGCCACAGGAATGCCACTGCCCGGACTACATGACACTGGGAGAGTTGATCGAACTGGCTGCTTGTGGACGCCATTCTCTTTTCGGCGGGGCATCTG
This sequence comes from Xenorhabdus sp. KJ12.1, assembly GCF_963876495.1. Lineage (NCBI taxonomy): Bacteria > Pseudomonadati > Pseudomonadota > Gammaproteobacteria > Enterobacterales > Morganellaceae > Xenorhabdus > Xenorhabdus sp. KJ12.1. The sequence continues at coordinate 46,189 of NZ_CAWNQH010000013.1, read as the reverse complement.
CGCGGGATCGCAAACTGTTTCATGATGTGCTAGAAATCGTCGGCTTGGCTGATCAGGCCAATTCTCAGGTCAGTTCCCTTTCAGGAGGACAACGCCAGCGGGCCTGGGTGGCGATGGTGCTTGCACAGGATACTGACATCATTCTTATGGACGAACCCGTCAATCACTTAGATATCAAATATCAGTACACCGTGCTAAAACTGATCCGTGATCTCTCACTTCAGCACGGAAAAACTATCGTTGTAGTGTTACATGATTTAAATCTGACAACCACTTTTGCCGATGATGTTGTGATGCTTAATACTGGCAACGTCGTTGCCGCGGGCGCTGTGAGTAAAACAATAACCGTAGATAATATCCAGCGTGTATTCGATATTCCGGCTGATATTTTCAGTTATAACGGCAGCCTTATCTGTCAGCCTTATCCGGGCATAAACCAACCTGAAAATTGGTTCGGAGTATAACGATGAAACCGAGTCTATTCTTTATATTCGCACCTTTTTTATTACTGCTGATCTTCTTTTTTAGTCTTTCTTTCGGTGCAAATATTGCGTCATTTTCGCAAATTTATGCCGCTTTAACCCAGTCTGAACCACAAAACTATGAACAAGCCGTTATTTTATACCAGCGACTGCCACGTGCGCTGATTTCTGTCTATGTCGGAGCGGTGATGGCATGCAGCGGTCTTGTTTTCCAGGGGCTTATCCGCAACCCGCTGGCTTCTTCATCAACATTAGGCATCAATGCCGGTGCAACCCTGTTTGTCGTAGCTGGTGCAATCGTGTTTTCGCTCGACCTGACATTACAAGGCATAGCGGCCCTTTTAGGTGGGCTATTTGGCTTTTTGTCATCTCTTTTAATATCTCGTCTGGCGGGCGTTAACACCGTTTCTCGCGACTTGCTGCTGATACTGGCTGGCACATTAATAGCGATGCTTTATCTTGGGGTAAGTAATGCTGTTCTTCTTGCTTATCCTGAAACGCGAACTGAATATTTGAGCTGGCTAGCAGGGGCTATCAATCATGTTTATATCACAAGACTGCACCATTTCTGGTGGTTCGGACTGCTGGCCTTAATCGTGCTTTTATTACTGGCTCGTCCTCTGACGCTCATTCTGCTCGGTTACGAAAAAGCGCATTCGATTGGTGTGAATGCAACGCTTATTTCGCGCATTGCGCTAATTGCCGCCATAGTTGCATCCAGTTCTGCCGTTGCCATATGCGGGCCGATCGGTTTCGTAGGGCTGGTTGTACCCCATATTGTCAAGCCTTTGGTTGGACAGAACTTTATGCTGTCGCTGCCAGCCTGTGCTCTGGCAGGAGCAAGTGTCTGCCTGATCGCTAATCTTTGTGCGCAGACACTCTTCCAGCCTTATGTCATACATACCGGTATTCTGATGGATTTTTTGGGCGGGCTGTTTTTTATCTGGATCATCAGAAAACGCTATCTTTCAACAACATCAGCGAGATTGTTATGAAGTTCAGTCAGGCAATAGACGGAAAACGAGTATTACGTTTCGCGAATGGATTACAAATGCGTACCCTCGATATAAAAGTCGGGTTATGTCTATTTACCATTACGATCATACTCGTCGTTATTTCTTTAAGCGTGGGAGTTACGGACGTTGGTGTCTATGAATTCTTGCATATGCTTTTCGGTAATTCGCTGGAACACCAGCAGTTTTATGCACTCTGGGTTGTACGGATCCCGCATATTTTATTGGGGCTGATGGTTGGTTGGTGCGCGGCCCTTGCCGGCGCTATTCTACAACCGATTGCTCGTAATCCATTGGCCGACCCCAGTCTTTTTGGCATAAGTCAGGGGTCTATGACAATGATCATCATCTTGCTGGCGTTCGTTCCCACCGCACCTAACATACTGATCGTCCTTGCTGCACTGGCTGGTGGGCTGGCTGTTGCATTGTTTTTGACTTTACTCGTCGGCAATAATCGCGCAAGTGGCTTGGCAATTTTATTGATGGGAATTGCTGTCTCGTCCGTTCTCGGTTCAGTCAGCTCTTTTCTTATTCTCTATCTTCCAACAGAGTTATCCCTGCATCTTGCCGGATGGATGGAAGGATCACTATTTCAGGCAAGCTGGTCAGTTATCGCATCATTCATGCCATTATTTTTATTGAGTATTATCGGCATTTTGCTCATCGGCCCCGCGTTAAATCGCTATGAACTTGGAAACGAACTTGCTTTGTCCCTTGGAGAACCTATCAAATATTCCCGCCCTATGCTGATGGGATTCTCTGTCTTGTTAAGCGCTGCATCTGTCACCGCAGTAGGGCCATTGAGCTTTCTAGGGATACTGGCACCACATCTGGCCAGTTTTATTTCATCGGCTACCGGACGCGCCCGTTTGTTTCTTTCCGCTCTGGTGGGCGGCAATCTAGTCATTGCAGCAGATATCATAACGAAAGCAGCACCAGCAGGCGTCTTTATCCCTATCGGGCTGAGCTTCACACTTATTGGTGTGCCCCTGTTCATCCTGACAATGCGGCTTCGCGCACTGCGTAAACACTAAATATTTGCTGTATCTATTGTGGAATGGTGCCCGTTATTCATCTATGTGTCATTTAAACCGTCACTGAAAAGTCTTCTTCTGAATAGAACACTTTCAGTGATGGTTTTTTCTATTTTGGAAAATATCTCAGGTGTGATCAATTATTGTCAATCACATAATTCCTTAAACTTTATTTTAGACTAAAATTATATATCCTTAGTTTAATAACTAAGTATATATAAAAGTGAAATTAGAAATTCAATTCGTTAATAATAAAAGATTAATCTGCACAACACTTAATTAACAAGTGAGCGACAGGGCTTCCTATTGCATTTTTTAAAATTAAAACTTTTATCATTCTCAGTAGAAATAAAATAATTAACTCCAGCTACCTGATCCATAACCACCACCTGCTACCATGGAGAGAGCTGCACCCTGGAAAGTTCCAAGAAAAGAACCATCTGCACTGTAGAAACTCAGAGTTAAATAATCGGTAGCTCCGAAAAACCAAAAATTTGTAGTATCAGAAAAAAGTTTATCTAAATTGCTTGTTAAAATAACGCCAGCTGAACTGCCTACACCTAGAGAAGCGAATCCCCATGAAGAACCGTTAAAAACCTCTGTATAATCTATCAACCCGACTTTAAAGTGCTGACGAATAATGGAACTATCTACAGCAACGAAAGCAGCGTAGCCCTCTATTTCCAAAGACGTCATTTCTTTTACTGTTTTATCAATGAGCTCAGGCTCCCATTTACCTTCTGCTTGTTTTTTAAACTCTTCAATCGTTTTTAAATTTACTTTTTCACTCATAATATTACCTATATATCGTATGAAATTAAAAAATATAAAAAATAATCCCACTCCCTTATTGGATACTATTTTTAATAGTAGCAACCCCTTCTATGAAGGTAATTTACCCCAAAGGAAATAAGCATCATTAAATTTATCTCTCTATCTATAAAAAAATTAAAATGCATTACAATAACAAGTATGGATAATTTCAAATTACACACTAAATATCATTTTATTATATTAAAAGTATTTTCATACATAAGTGATTATATTCCATTTTGATGACTTAGATTTACAAACCTTAACCCATCCTTATGAATTCCCTTTATCTTTCCCATCTGAAATACTTTTTAATATAACAATTAATAAATCTCTCTATCGAAATCTAACTCATATACTGACTATCTTATTAAATTAGATAATTAAAACATATTATCTATTGATCTTTTTAAGAAAAAAGTTAATTTCTGTTATGCAGAAAAGTATCGCCTTTATATAAATCAGATTTAAAATACTAAAGGAGATCTTCATGATAGATAAAATTTTGTCCTCCTCTGAAGTAAAATCCCTACCGTGGAGAAACAATGATGCTCCATTATTAATTGTTCTTGGGCAGTCAAATAGTTACGGTCACGCCACTCAACTGGCACCAAATGAAGCAATTACTCAGGGTTTAAATAATGTATTTACTCTGTCTCTGCCGGAAGTTTATAGCGTAAATTTTTCAACTATTAACTGGACAGGCCTGACGAGTTTTGGCAATGCCAATATCGGGGCTCCGTGTGGTTTACAGCGGGGTAATCAGGATCATCCGGTTAATATCGCCAATCGTTTTGCCCGCTATTGGCAAAATCATATTAACACCGGTAATACTCTTCATTTACCTGATCTTTATGTCATTCTTATGGGGTACGGTGGGCAAGGAATGTATTTACCCGATACTCCTGATAACCGTTGGGCTCCAGAGCGGGATCCTGATGATGTAGAATCCCTCTATCCACGCGCAGTCAGGACATTACGGATGGCGGTGAATTCTCTGCGTAAAATGGGTAAAAATCCCCGTATACTGGCCGTTCACTGGAATCAGTGGGAAGCAGAAACTGAAAGTTTAGCCGCAGCAAAAGCCGCAGAAATGAATTTTACCCGTATCGTTACCGGTCTCAGTGATGCCATAGGCTCGCGCAATATACCGTGGAGATTTTATTACCCGCTTTCAGTCTGGTTTGACCCCCTTAATACCAGTTATGTTTCCGAAGCAATGAATAGTGTGATTGTGGCTAATCCTGAGTATCGAACACTCGTCGATGCCAGAAATGCACCAAACTATAACGGGATCTCCACCCAATTTGGGGTATTTACTCCCGATGATATGCATTACAACGCAGAGACCCAAAAATGGTTTGCCCGACAGGAATGGGCTCAGATTATGGCTGGTTATAAAGGTGTTGAGTTGTAGAATGTATTTATACTTTTCATCTTTCAAATTGCCTTTTTATCGGACAATAGGTGGTGTAAAAATACCACCTATATTTCCACACAAAATCGCTGCATAAGCACCCTTCTTCCTGTTTCTGTCAACGTCAGCTCCCGACTATCCAATTGCCGGATAGCCCATTTTTTCTGCAAAAAAAGATTCAGCAGCGATGAACCCAGAAAACCACCAAGATGGAAATATCGCTCACTCCAGTCAAGACAGGAACAGGCAAATTTCCGTCCGGAAATTGTTTTCGCATCCAAACTTAGACCAAGAGAAAAGAAAAATTCTTTACCTTGTGGCGTTAAGCGGTAATCATCCGTTATCCAAAAACGGGACAGCAAACTGTTATGAATTTTTACGGCGACTTCTCCGGCCATATGGTCATAGCAAGTTCGGAAGGAACGCAATGATTTTGGTGTCGACGTTTTCACAACCCCGAAACTTTCACTATTCACAAAACACATCATGCTTTCCAGCAATACTGCGACTTCTTTACTATAAATTTTAAAATAACGGTATCGCCCCTGCTTAATACAGCTCACCAGATTTTGTTCTACTAACCGGCTTAAATGTGCACTGGCTGTCGAAGGTGCTATATCAGCAGCAGTGCTTAATTCAGTCGCTGTGTAAGCGCGTCCGTCCATCATCAGAAATAGCATACAGATACGAGCACGATCCGATAATAATGCAGAAACTACAGTGACTTTTTTCTCCAGAGTTAATTCACACATATCTACCCCATACCCGATACAGCCAACAAAGAGGTTACTTGAAAAACGAAGGATATATTTCGCTACCCAGCGAAGTAACCGTCAAAACGGCAATATATGATTGCGTTTTCTATTCTTCAAGGAAACGATAATGTTAGCAGTTATATTTGAAGTCGAAATCGCAGAAAACCAAAGTGAGCGTTACTTTGACACCGCAGCCATGCTAAGGCCACTACTGGATACTATTCCGGGCTTTATTTCTGTAGAGCGCTTTCAAAGTCTGTCTCAAAATAATAAATATCTTTCATTATCCTATTGGCGGGATGAGGAATCTGTTAAACAGTGGCGGAATACCTGCCAGCACCGGGAAGCACAAATATTAGGACGCAATGGGGTATTTGCAGATTATAAATTGAGAGTCTCAGCCATTATTCGTGATTATGGCATGTATGAACGGGAAGAAGTGCCAAAGGAAGATTAACCCTGAGCTATCGGGAGATCGGTTGCCAGCATCTCCCGATATACTCGCCACCTTTTAAGTCATAAATTGTCTTAGCCACAGCTAATATACAGCAAATGAGCACCCCATTAATCGACCAAAAAACATCCAGTACCAGTATCCTATTACAAATCCTGCAATCAACATATAGCTGATCGATTTGAATTTACATACTGAAAAAATTTTTACTCCTTTTACGATAAATATCAGTATAAAAGGCAGCAAAAAAAACAGACATAAAGGTGCAGTCAATACCCTGTCATCATCAATAACAAAAGAGCTGACGACATCACAAACGGTATTTATTCCTTCCTCTCCGATTGTCCATTCATAATCAACAGTTGACAAACAACCTATCAATATCGTACTGAACAAAATAAAAGTAATACAGGCGAGTATATTTAGAGTTTTCATGCACATTTGTTTTTCTTATCTGTTTATAAGGCATAAGACGAGATTTAATCCTTTCCTAAGTTCACTAACTTAAATCTGAAACGTTTATATCAAAAAACTTAATACGTGATTCTTCTTACCTATCAAAGATAAGATCTCGATCACAAGATAAAATAATATAATAAGAAAAAAAGAAGGGATTTACTGAATGCAAAAGAACTCAATACACATTAAGAGGTATAAGCCATTAAAACAATTAATAACAAAGCGTTATTAAGGAACCAAAGAGGAAATAAAAGGCTCTTATCGCAAACCGATAAGAGCCAGAAATCACAGAATTAAATTAGAATATATTATCTATACATCTCAAACAAAGACATTCCTTTTAGATCAGTAAATGCTTTGAAAGAAGCCTGCAAAGAAGCCTGTTGCTGATAATAATTGGAAATCGTGGAAGTCCAATCCACATCAACTAACTCCCCTGAGCGAACTTTGTTGGCAATACTGCGCTCACTACCCAGAGAATCCAGCTGTTCTAGTTCCTGAAGCTGTAAACCCAGTACCGCTTCAACAGAAGAGAGGTTATTCAGGCTATTGCGAATACCACGGTTAGCTTTGTTGATAAGCTCCGCTGCTTGGTTTTTTTCTTCTTCAGTTGCTGAACTGTATGGCTCTTTTAAAGCTTTGATGGCCATATCGATAGTGGCAAAAATATCAGACTCACTATCAGTTTTGCCATCAGGTTCTTTGATTGGATTCGGAGGCGAGGATAAAAAGACCTGCTGTCCTGTATGAGCGATAACCATTGAGCGGTTATCATCCACTTTCTGAGTGATTTTTTCAGACCCACCAACATAAGTGACTTTGCCATCTTTATCCGCCGAAAAAGGCGGCACATCGGTTTTATAGCCGGCAAAAATATAACGGCCATTGCCATCGGTTTTATTGGCAAGGTTTAACAGCTCGTCTTTAAAACCCTTCAATTGCTGTGCATAGGATGAACGATCCTGATCACTTTGTTCATCTGCTGCTGCCACTAAAGTTTCAAACACATTCGTTGTTACCTTAACGGCGTTCGCTGTAATACTCAGCTGGGATGACATTGCATTTTTGGCAAAAATACGCGCAGTGGTAAATTGTTGGTTTTTCGATTCAGACTGAGAAACCATAATATTCTGCGATGCCGCCAGAGGATCATCAGATGGGTTAATAACCCGACGTCCGCTGGACAATTGTTCACCATATTTCATCCATTTGGATTGAGCGCCAAAAATCCCATCCATTTTCTGGCCGTATAATTGATTCGTACTTACACGCACAGTATCACTCCTTATTATTCCTTTTATCAGCGAATGCCTAAAATAGCATCGAACAACGTCGTCGCCGTCTGGATCACACGGGCGTTTGCCAGATAATACTGCTGCATACGCTGCAATTCGCCGTACTCTTCATCCATATTAACGCCGGAGATTGATTCACGGGTTTCTTTCAGCTTATCAACAATATGGCCCTGTGTTTCAACGCTGATTTGTGCGCTGTTGGCTTTACTACCGACTGTACTCACCAGTGATGCATAAGCACCGGAAAAAGAAGCCTTGCCATCCACCAGACGCTTATCCTGTAATTCAAGGAATTTCTTCGCGTTGCGGTTATCACTTGGGCCAGCACCTTTCTCACTGGCGGTTGCCAGTTGGGAAGAATCCTTAAGATTCACTTCCAGTGTTGCGATAACATTGCCGACAGTTTTCAGAGTATATTTATCGTGTTCCTGTACATCAGGCGCTGTGATTTCGACTTTCAGTCCATCGAATTCCAGCGTATTGCCATTTTTGGTTACAGCAACCATTTCACGATCAGAAACACGCTGGACTTTCCAGTCTCCACCTTCATATTTGAGGGTGTAATCGCTGGCTTTAACTTTCGTGGAATCCGCATATTCCACCTTAATCTCAGCTGTGCCTTTGTTATCGCTATTTGAAATAATTTCTGACGATTTGAAATTAAAGAAATCAACCCCTTTCTCGCCTTTCAGATCAAAACCACCGTGTTGTACCTGATTAAACTGATCCGCCATCACCAGCGCCAGTTGGTTCAGTTCATTACGGGTTGAATCAACCACTTCGCTACGAACACGCAATGCACCACCCAACGCGCCACCAGAAATGAAACGATCATCAATTTCTCTCGTGCCCACTGTGCCGTTGTTATAACCCAGCGTAATACGGCCGCTGTCAGCACTGGATGGAATAGCTTCCATACGGTAGGATTTACTGCCTGATACCAGTGACATGCCACCACCGAATGAGACGTTATAAACGCCACCATCCTGCTGTGTCACATTCACTTCCACCAACTGGTTTAATTTATTGACTGCCAGATCACGTTTATCCAACAATGCCAGCGGTTCACCCGTGCCAGTACCGCGCATACGGATGATTTCATTATTCAGCTTGGCAATTTCTTCTGCATATTTGTTGATTTCTTTGACATTCTGCTCAATCTGAGAATTGATGCCACTATCAAGCTGACGCAGAAATTCATCAGCTTCTTTAAAACGACTGACCAAGCCTTCAGCTTTGCCTAAAACCGTGGTTCTTGCCGCGCTGTCTTCTGCATTGCTCTCAACGGTACCAATGCTTTTGAAAAAATCTTCGAAAGAATTGGAAAGGCTGGTGTCTTTATCAGCCAACAGATTGTTGATCTTAGTTATCTGTTCGTTATATGACTTTAACGCAGAATGTTTGGTCTGAGCTGAATTGAACTGCTGGTTAATAAATTCGCTGTATTCACGGTTAATAGTCGTAACCGCTGTTCCGTTACCTATAAAACCCACCGGGGACATAGTTCCATTATTTTGCGTCATGACGGTGTTCTGTCGGTTGTAGCCCTCACTTTTGGAGTTGGCAATATTATTACTTACTACACCCATTGCCACCTGAGCGGCATTAATACCGCTCATCGCAGTATTCATAAGACTGTTGGACATGTGTAGATCCTTTTACGTTTTCGCTCTGCCTCTATTCAGAGAGACATGACTGCTATCGTTATCGGTATAAATTCTCTGTAAAAGTTATCGGCAGAAGAACCTGAACCTTGAACAAAAATGATTTAGACGGTGACTCAGAACAAATCATCAAAATCGTAGGTGTAGGCTTTTACCATCTGGGTGCCGTTACTCTTTAATTGCTGGATCAGTGATACCAGTTTCTGGGCATAACCGGGGTCTGTGGCATAACCTGCTTCTTGCAAGGAATGAGCCCCTTGCTCTGCGGTCACTGACTGTGCGACTTTGGCGTAGCGGGGGTTTTCCGTCAGCAGCTTGACGTAATCCGTGACGGCTTCCAGATAAGAATCATAGACCCGGAAACTGTCACGCATTTTTTGCGGCTCACCATTCACATACTCGGTTGTCATGATATTGGTGACCGCCCCCTTCCAGCTTTTACCCGCCTTGATACCAAACAGGTTATGGCTCGGTTTGCCTTCTTCAGTCAGTATTTCCCGCTGACCCCAGCCAGATTCCAGCGCCGCCTGTGCAATAATCAACAAATGAGGAATTCCGCTTTGCTGACTGGCTATCTGTGCCGGTATGGAAAGCATGGAGACAAAACTGGAACTGTTTATTGGCAGGGATTTTGATTGCGCCCCCCCTGAAGAAGATTTATCAGACTGGTTTTTGTCGGGCATCGCCCGGCGTAGAAACTGCTCCAGCGCTTGTGTCGGCAGAGTATGCAGGATGTCATTGCCCAGCGGCATCGGCACGGTTCCGGCCAGCTCACTGGGAGCACTGTTCGCACCGGAAACCTGTTTAACGATCATATCGGCAAATCCCAGCCCCTTTTGGGAGAGATCCTGCGCAATTTGCTGATCGTACATCGAAGTATAAAAACGCGTCTGGTCACTGCTTAACATGCCGTCCTGCGGCAACGAGGAACGCATACTTTTCAGCATCATCTGAACAAATACGCCTTCCAGTTGTTGGGCTACCTGCCGTAGCCCCTGTTGTGGTTCCTGTGACAATTTGGCTTTCAGTGAATGAAGTGAATTCACATCATAAGCCGCGGTCGGCATCGACAGAAAATCATTCATCAGATAATCTCCAGCTTCGCCCGCAAACAGCCTGCACTTTCCATCGCCTGTAGAATCGACATTAAGTCTGTCGGTGTTGCACCCAATGCGTTCAGGGCACGGATAACTTGAGTCAGATTTGCGCTGGAATTGACTTTCTGTAGTACACCGCCCTGCTCCTGAATACCAACACCTGTGTTGCGTGTTACGACAGTATTACCTCCCGCCAACGGAGTATCCGGCTGGCTGACTGCGGTCTGACGTTCGACAATCACAGACAGGCTACCATGCGCAATCGCACAACTATCCAGTGTGACATTACGGTTCATCACCAGCGATCCGGTACGGGAGTTGAAAATCACTTTGGCATCACCGGCATCAACGCGAATATGCAGATTCTGCACCTGTGACAGAAATTTCACCTGCTCACTGTTTTCTATCGGCAGACGCAGCTGTACCGTGCGGGAATCCAGCGCTGTTGCCGTACCCACACCTTGCAGGCGGTTGACCGCATCACTGATTTGCTGCGCCAGACTGAAATCATCCTCATTCAGTTGCAGATTCAGTGTTCCTTTCTGGCCGAATCGCGTTGGTAACTCCCGTTCAATAACTGCACCATTAGAAATGCGTCCGCCTGCCAGCTGGTTGATTTTCACGCTGTTACCACCGGCACTGACACCAGCCCCGCCAACCAGAATATTACCCTGAGCCAGTGCGTATACCTGATTATCCACCCCTTTCAGCGGCGTCATCAGCAATGTACCGCCTCGCAGGCTTTTGGCATTACCCAGTGAAGAAACCACCACATCAATATTCTGCCCTGAACGTGCAAAAGGTGGCAGCTTAGCTGTCACCATCACAGCAGCCACGTTTTTAAGCTGCATATTCGTGCCGGGGGGCACAGTGATCCCCAGCTGTGACAACATATTATTCAGGCTTTGCGTGGTGAACGGTGTCTGCATGGTCTGGTCACCCGTTCCATCCAGCCCCACCACTAAACCATAACCAATCAGCGCGTTATCCCTGATACCTTCAATCGTCGTCAAATCACGAATGCGTTCAGCGAAAGCGCTGGTTGGTGCGAACGTATTGAACAGTACCAGCACCAACGTAAAAAGGCTGGCGACTAATTTTTTCATCCTGACCATCCTCTTTTAAAACGGTGAGATATTCATAAAGAAACGTTGTAACCAGCCCATATGCTGCGCTTCATTAATATAACCATCGCCAACATACTCAATGCGAGCATCCGCAACCTGATTGGAGCTGACTGTATTGCTGCCGCTGATGGTGCGAGGATTCACAACACCGGAGAAGCGGATAAATTCCGTTCCCTGATTGATGGCAATTTGTTTTTCCCCGATAACATGCAGGTTACCGTTTGCCAGCAAGTGATCCACTGTCACAGTGATTGTGCCCCGGAAAGTATTGTTGGCATTCGCTCCACCTTTGCCGCCAAACTCACTGTTACCTTCCATCTCAATATCGGTTTTCCCCCCACCAATCACACCCTCTAAGAAACGAGGCGTTACAGCAGCAAGGAAACCCGTTTTACCGCTACGACTGGCATTGGCGGAAGAGTTTTTGCTCGCACTGACATTTTCTTGCAGGATAATAGTTAGCGTATCACCGATATTGCGTGGACGACGGTCTTCAAACAATGGCTGATAACCATAGTAAACTGGCTGGACGGTCTGAAAAACAGAACCATTCGGCGCTGGCGCAGGTGCTTCGGTTGGCTTGGCAGTTGTCACCCCTTTCACCAGTGGTTTGTGCGGCATATAAGCACATCCCCCTAATGTCAGTACTGACAATGCGAGTACCGCCGCAGTTCTGCTGATACGCCGCTTATTTCCCCGGTTTTTCCGTAAACCGGCACAGCTATCAGCCATAGGATTTTCAGTATGGCTTTCAGCAACGGGCATTGTATCCATCTTCGATGCTCTTATGTTTATCGCAGTAATCATGAAGGGTTTATACCCTCTGGGTATAAATCCCTACTGATTAATGATTAGATTATAACTGGGTAAGTTTTTGCAGCATCTGATCAGATGTTGATACTGCCTTACTGTTAATTTCGTAGGCTCGCTGAACCTGAATCATATTGACCAGCTCTTCCGCCACGTTGACGTTAGAGGTTTCAACATAACCCTGATACAACAATCCGGCACCATTGATGCCCGGCGCGTTTTCGACCGGAATACCGGAACTGTTGGTTTCCAGATACAGGTTCTCACCAATACTTTCCAGACCACTTTCGTTAATGAAAGTCGTCAGTGTCAGTTGCCCGATCTGCTGTGGTGCGTTCTGCCCCTGTACGTTGACGCTGACAATACCATCACGGGCAATGCTCATTTTGGTGGCATTGTCCGGAATAATGATGGCAGGCATGACCTGAAAGCCGCCCGCTGTCACCAGCTGACCATTCTGATCCACCTGAAATGAACCATCGCGGGTATAGCCGGTTGTGCCATCAGGCATCTGGATCTGGAAGAAACCCTGTCCTTTGACTGCCACGTCCTTGCTGTTGTTGGTCTGAGCCAGATTACCCTGACTATGCAGTCGTTCAGTCGCTACCGGACGAACCCCAGTACCAATCTGCAAACCGGATGGCAGGTTAGTCTGTTCAGACGACATCGCACCAGGCTGACGTTCAGTTTGATAAAGCAAATCTTCAAACACCGCGCGCTGACGTTTAAAACCATTCGTGCTGACGTTTGCCAGGTTGTTGGCAATAACGTCCATATTTGTTTGCTGAGCATCCAGCCCAGTCTTAGCAACCCATAAAGAACGGATCATGAATTTATCCTCTGTTTCCGACTCAGCTCATTGCGAGAATTTGATTAGCTCGCTGAGCGTTTTCATCGGAACTGTGTATGACTTTCATCTGCATCTCAAAACGACGCGCGTTGGCAATCATATTCACCATGCTTTCCACCGGATTTACATTGCTGCCTTCCAGTACACCCGGCATGATTTTTACTTCGGTGCTTGCTGCCAGCTCATCGCCCTGCTGTTCCCGTGCCTGTTGCGTTAAATGGAATAATCCATCATCACCACGCACAACCTGACCCGCTTCCGGTTTGACAATTTTCAGTTTGCCAATCTGCCCCAATAAAGTCGGAGGATCGCTGGCAATCAGAGCAGAAATGGCACCATCTCCGGCAAGCGTCAGTTCAGCCTGTGGCGGAACATCAATCGGCCCGTTCTCGCCCATCAACATGCGTCCCTGTACCATCAGTTGCCCTTCCGGTGAAATCTGGATGTTACCGTTACGGGTATAGGCTTCTGTCCCGTCTTCAAGCTGAACAGCCAGATAACCGCCTTGTCCGACAGCAACGTCCAACGGGCGGGAGGTATAATTCATCGGCCCCTGACGGCTATCCATACCGGGAGTCGAAGCCACAACCAAAGTACGGGTTGGCAGGGTTTCACCTTCAATGGGGACAGCACGCAGCGCAGCAAGCTGGGCTTTAAAGCCCGGCGTTGAAGCGTTAGCCAGATTGTTGGTAGTAACAGCCTGATGCTCCAGTGTCTGGCGCGCGGCTCCCATAGCGGTGTATATAACGTGATCCATAAAGCGATCTCCAAAAAAGCTATCCGCCTGAGATTATTAACGCATGCTGACCAGAGTTTGCAGGATTTGATCCTGAGTCTTGATGGTCTGGGCGTTGGATTGATAGTTACGCTGAGCGACGATCATATTAACCAGTTCCTGACTCATATCGACGTTTGAGGCTTCCAGCGCGCCGCTGATCAGCTTACCGAAGTTACCAGAACCCGCTGTACCCACAACCGGACTGCCGGATGCACCGGTTTCGACCCAAACGTTATCACCCTGTGATGCCAGACCTTCCGGGTTAGAGAAGTTAGCCAGAACAACCTGTCCCAGAACCTGAGTCTGCTGGTTAGAATAGATACCGTAAATTTTGCCGTCTGCATCTACACGGTAATTAGTGAAGTGACCGGCTTCATAGCCGTCTTGTTGCAGGTTAGAAACAGAATCCTGCTGAATGCTCTGCTGTTTGCTACCGTTAAAATCGATAGTGATCGCCGCAGGATTAGAGCCATTCAGTGCTGGCATATTAAATGCAAATGCGTTGTCATTGCCTTTAATACGACCATTATTGTCGAATTCCACATTACCCAGTTTCTGGGCCGCAGAACCTGCTACAGAAGTATCCTGTGCATAAATTTCCCATTTGTTATCTTCGGTCTTAACAAAGAAAACATTCACGTTATGTTCATTACCCAGACTATCGTATACGGACATACCCGTGCTGTAGTTAAAGCTGTCTTTTTTGGCTGGATCAAACGGGTTTGCAGCTGCGTCGATAGCTTTATTCATCGAATTCAGGTTAGTTGTCATCGTAACCTTCGTAGTCGCTTTCGCATCCAGCATATCTGTTGCGATAGCGATCGGTCCCGGTGCTGCACCACGTTGAATTTCAGGCCCGTTTGGTCCCTGTACGGCCGGATAACCCGTTAGTTTCATGCCCTGCATATTGATCAGGGTACGGTCTGAGTCCATTTTGAACTGACCATTACGGGAATAAAAAATGTTACCGTTTTCATCCAGCATGCGGAAAAAACCGCCCTGCGTGATGGCCATATCTAATTGACGGTTAGTAGTAGTGGTTGAACCATCTTTAAAGTTCTGAACCATGCCAGAAACTTTAACGCCCAAACCGACATCAGAACCGCTGAATACATCAGCAAACGCCGCTGAACTCGATTTAAAACCGAATGTCGCTGAGTTCGCAATATTGTTACCGATTACGTCCAGGTTACTTGCTGCGGCATTTAAGCCACTGACTGCCTGTGAAAAAGCCATATGTCCTCCGTTTTGTTAAAGAATCTGACGAACTTTATCCATGGTTACCGTACCCGCCAGCCCTAAATCTAATTTAGTGCCATCCTCACCCCGCGTAACGCCGTTTACTTCGGCAGATACCAACGGAAGTGTCACTAACGCTTGATCTCGATAGCTTGCGGAAACTGTGAAACTATAAGCACTGTTTTCCACTTCCTTGCCATCTGCGTCTTTGCCATCCCAGTTAACTTTATGTATACCGTTTTGTACTGATTTTGATTCTATTTCCCGAACGACTACACCACTCTTATTTCTGATGGTCACTTTTACGTGTTCAGCAGGACGAGCCAGTTCGAAACCGAATGTCGATACACTAATGCCTTTATCTTCACTGGGACCGGTTAAAATCTTATCGCCTGGGATCATGACCTTACGACCGATCAACTGGGTCGTCTGCATGGCCTGATTGCCTTCCATCTGGCTGACAACAGCGCCCAGCGATTTATTGAGTTTTTCAATCCCCTCCACTGTACTGATCTGCGCAAGCTGCGTAGTCAGTTCATTGTTTTGCATGGGATTGGTTGGATCCTGATTCTTAAGTTGCGCAACCAGCAGATTCAGAAAGTTATCTTTAATATCATTGCTGTCTTGCTTTTTTTTGGGGCTACTGGCTAATTCACCAATCGTTGAATTATCCAGAGAATCATTGATTGAAGCAGTAACTGCCATAATGGAATTCCTGTTACTGACCCAGAGTCAGGGTTTTCAGCATGATGGACTTGGTGGTATTGAGTACTTCAATATTGGCCTGATAGCTGCGGGAAGCAGAGATGGTATTGACCATTTCTCCGACGACATCCACATTCGGCATACGCACATAGCCTTTTTCATCCGCCAGTGGGTTACCCGGCTGGTATTCAAGGCGGAAAGGTGTTGGATCATCCACCACTTCGCTGACACGCACGCCGCCAACCTCCTGCCCTGCGGGAGCAGCGACACGGAAGACCACCTGCTTGGCGCGATAAGGCTCGCCATCCGGCCCGACGATACTATCGGCATTCGCCATATTGCTGGCACTGACATTCAGTCGCTGGGACTGAGCAGAAAGCGCGGAGCCGGCAATATCAAAAATACTGAGTAGAGACATTCCCATTATCCTTGTGACTGTAGAACTGACATCATGCTTTTGATCTGAGCATTCGTCATCGTAAGTTCAGCCTGATATTTCAGACTGTTAT
Source organism: Xenorhabdus sp. KJ12.1 (assembly GCF_963876495.1). Classification (NCBI taxonomy): domain Bacteria; kingdom Pseudomonadati; phylum Pseudomonadota; class Gammaproteobacteria; order Enterobacterales; family Morganellaceae; genus Xenorhabdus; species Xenorhabdus sp. KJ12.1. Next base: position 29,688 of record NZ_CAWNQH010000013.1, on the reverse strand, counting down.
CTGCAAAATTGCTGCGTTCCATATCCATGTCAACGGTATTTCCATCCATAGCCGTCTGATGAGGAACCCGATACAACAGATCCATCTCCAGACGTTGCTGGGGCTGAATGGGAATATGTCGATTGGAAGTCAGAGTCAGCCCAATTCCATTCCCAGTTACCCGCCCGTGATCCATCACTTTTTTTAACTGAGCGGCAAAATCGATATCGCGTGCCTGATAGCCGGGGGTATCCGCATTGGCAATGTTTGCAGACAGAATTTCCTGCCGCTGGTTGCGGAGCACCAGAGCTTCCTGTCGAAAATGAAAGGCGGCGTCTAATTTATCGAGCATATTCCTCCCTCGCCTGTTTTTAAGCCAGATTTATGGCCTTTCTTGTAGGGCTAATTCCGTAGAACCAAGCCCCGTAACGCATTAAGAGCGATAACAGCATAAACGCAGAAGAAAAAGCCGATTCGAAGAATAGACACAAATTGATTTGCTATTTATCCCATTAACTAATAATCAAGCGCGTTACACTATTAATTAGTCAGATAGAGTTAATGAAATGAAGAACGGCAACAGGTACTGATTATTTTTTGCAATCATGGTCTACCCTATTAGAGTTGGGTATCAGGTATGTCAGGTAAGGAAAATTAAGGTGATAAAATGTCTGTATTAAAATTTATCGTATCCGTTACTTTTTTCCTTAATGTATTTTTAGGCTGCTCTCTGGCATGGGGAAGTGATTTGCCTCGCTCAATAAATGATTATTTCAGACAAATTCACCACGGCACGAACTATAAAGTTTCCGTTGAAATCAAAACACCGGAACAACAATGGCCGACGTGTGAATCGCCTGACATACATCCCCCTATGGGCAATAAAAACTGGGGCAATATTTCACTGCCTGTTAATTGTGGTCAACAGCGTCGTTTTATGCAGATTTACGTTAGTGTTACCGGCCCGTATCTGGTCTCAAACCGGGCTATTCAGCGCAACGCTGTACTGACAGAAAAAGATTTTCAGAGCAAGACGGGTCATTTGGACAAACTACCGAATAACATCATTCATAACAAAAAGGCCGTAAAAAATGGAATTGCCATCCGCAATATCCCCGCCGGACAACTCATCACAAGCAATATGATCCGGCGTCCGTGGGTGATTAAAGCCGGACAAAATGTCATCGTCATCGTAGATGGGCAAAATTTCCGGGTACGTTATGAAGGAAAAGCGATTAACAATGCTGCCAGTTTTGATAATATCCGTATCCGTTTGGTTTCCGGGCAGGTTATTACCGGTGAAGCTCAGGAAAATGGCAGTGTAAAAATGATGTTATAAGTGTCTAAAGTTTTATTGCTTTCAGCCGATATAACCATCAGACCATGATTTACAGGCATGCCAGCGGTATATCGCCTGCTACCTAAGACAAATAAATAATGCCTGAATAAAGGATTACGATTATGAGTATTGAACGCACTCAACCTCTACTGGCTATTGCGGCTTTACAGCAACGCAATTCCAATGAAGGTGTCCATAGCACTCGCAGGACCGTGGCTGTTGCAGAAAAAAGCGCCGATACGCAGGTTAAACTGAGCGAGGCACAGAAAAAACTGGTTCAGCCAAGTAGCCAAGACATTAATATCCAGAAAGTACAACAGCTGAAAGAAGCGATAGCGAAAGGAACTCTGACCATGGATAGCGGCAAAATTGCTGATGCCCTAATCAGAGAAGCCCTTGAAAACTGATAATACCTCTCGTCTTTCAAGCTGTTTCTTTGTTGGCTGCACTCGCTCACCCCGGTCAGCATTTTTATGAATATACGGTTGCCTATGCTCCCGGGGGATTAACGAGAGGCTCAGTCTCTCATCGGAGGCCAGCCTTTGGCTGAACAAATTCGTTCCCGACGAATTTGTCGCTCCCTTGCTGCCACAATGCAACTTGAAATCCATTAGGTATACTTTCAGTGGTTGTTTAAAACAGATAAACCAGCAAAATCATAAAGGCCATAAATGGAAGAACTTCAACTGTTGCTTGAGCAGCAAAGCGCACATTTAAATTCGCTTTCGATAACGATGGCAGAAGAACAACGTATCCTGAGTGAAGGCTTTATTGAAGCGAATCATTTACATCGTGTGACAGAGCAAAAAACATTCTTACTCTCGGCACTGGATCATTCTGAGCGAAAACGCCAGCAATTAAATGAAACGCTAAAAGTAAGTGCCCCCTATGCCGATCATGAAATACTGGTTGTATTGTGGGATCAAATCAGCCAGACGGTTGAACGTATCCGTGATTTAAATGCCCATAACGGATTTCTGCTGGAACAGCATATTGATCAGAATAGTCAGGCAATCGCTTTTCTCAAGAGTCATCACAGCCCCTCTTTTTATGGTGCTGATGGTCAGGCTCGCCGTAATTCTGCATTATCAGGTCACAAAATCAGCGTTTGATTTTTAAAACCTTTTAATCCATGTGTTATATACAGACCTCTTAGTGTATCAATGGTGATAAGGGGTCTGTTTTTGCTTGTTAGCACCCTCTTCTTTCGGATTATCCCCCACGTTAACTTGATTCAATTGTCCCATTTTTTATCGCTATAAACATAGAATAACCTGTACCCCATAGATGATTACACAACTTCTAGTTTAGATTAAAAATCAAATAGCTGGAAAAATGAAAGAGTATAATAAGCTATTATCATTATTGTTGTGACAAAGAAAACACTGAGTTTTTTCTATAAAAAATAACAAAAACACCAATCAGGTACTATAATAAACAATAGATATTAAATTTCTTAAAAGTGCTGTTTTGCTCATTTCACTTTAAAAATTAATGCATTTATTAAACATTCTTATGTAGTATCTCTTTTAATATTATAGATAAAAATTAAGACAGGGATTTAAAATCCAAATTAATTAGACCGTCGCAATAAACCAAATAAAATAAAAACATTAGGAAAAATCCAAAGCATTAGATAATTAAATCCAAATACATTAATAAAAATAACATATCTACCACATTATAAAAATAAGAGAATATAATATGAAATATATTGTGCTAATTTTATCTTTATCAGTATCTTATGCTTATTCTTATGATCCCTCTGCCTACTCAAACCCTAATAGGCACGTCTGTTCTATAGCTTTAAACAATCAAATCTATAACCCATCTGATTTTTTTAATAATAATTTAAGATATAGAATAGCTGAAAATATAGGATCAGTGACAATTGCTATTCATAATGATGATGGAACAACAAGAAATATTGCTATCGAGGTTGCTCCATTAGTAAGAGATGCGGCAGATATGTGGAATCAACGCCTTATAGCAAGGAATAGCCCTATTCGTCTTACAGAAATACCTCAGGGCTCATCTAGTGATACTGATTTTCAAATTACCAGAGCGAATGATGCTCAACAGACAAGTTTGGGTTCAGATTTAGCTGAAACAACTTTAATTTTACCACCGGAAGTCCAAGGGCATATAACAAATCAAGTTTTTAATAGACCTGGAATAGTCCTAACTAATACATTCAATTATCCAAGAGAAACTTTCGACAACATTAGAAGAACGTTAAATGAACATTATTCAGAACACCACGTTGCAAAAATATTGGTTTACCATACCATAGCTCATGAGTTTGGACATGCTTTAGGTCTGACGCATCCTGGATTGCTTGAATTGGGGGAGCCGAATGAAAAAGAACGTCAAATACAATTAGATAGTTCAAACCCCGAGCACTTTTTTGCTGTAGCGATTACAGCAGAACTTGAACAGGGACAAGCAAATGCCAGAGTACCATTAATGACAGGTAATGATACCTATTTTCTCCGATTACGTAACCAATTAGGTAGGCAATTAGAATATAACGATATCGCCCCATCAGAATTAGAGCTAAACGCTATAGCAACAGAAAATGCATGTGGTGGTTCACCTTCATCTCAGTCTAAAATAAATATTACGGCCTCAGAAATTTGTAAAGAAAAACCCCGTATATTTTACCCTATAGCGCAGGCACTGATACCTGTTTATCAAGCACAGTTATTTTAATTAGATTTTTCATATTTAAGATAATAAAAATAAACATTATCTTCCTTGAAGATAAAGTGAAATATTTTTTATTTAATCGGTTTTTACCTTGCGCAGTATAACACGAAATTGAAATAGATAATCCGAATGTAAAAATACTAAAATATATATGCTAGTTAGATACTATCTATTGGTATCTGTCCTTCATTAATTACGACACAAATGAAGAATGGATGAACAAAAATAGCGATGACCAAATTAAGCTATTAAACGAAAAAATCACTATTGCCCATATGTGCCCCAATCAACTAACTTAAAACAACAAATTTTTACAAATCAATTTATTATACACCATGAATTTCAAGATGCGTCGCGACGGCAAGGGAGTTCATCCCCGGGAGCATAGGTAACTATGCGACTGGGGTGAACGAACGCAACCAACAAAGAAGCAACGTGAAAGACAAAGTGTATCTATCGTTAAACTTGCATATTCATCACTTCGTGATACGCACTGACCAGCTTGTTTCTGACCTGAATACCCATTTGCAGTGAAATAGTGGCTTTCTGCATATTGACCATCACGTCATTCAGTTCCACGCCCGGTACGCCCAGTGTGAAATCCTGTGCCTGTTTAGCTGCTTCTACGCGGGACAGATTTATTTTTTCTACCGCGGCGGTGAGCTGGCTGGCAAAGCCTCCTTTTACCGGCATAGGCTTGGCAATACTTGCTGCCTGTAATGCCTGCGCCTGCATCTGTTGCAATACACCTTCAATTGCCTGAATTGACATAAAAACCTCGTGTTAAATCACCCTATTGATTACGTGATTAAATGCCATATTAGCCGTGGGCTGGTTGGCAGTTTTTTCAGGCTGCCACCGTAACATAGCCCTTTCAAACTAAAGCGGGTAATTAACGTAAAAATTCGAAGCTTATTGTGCCATTAAAAGATGTGTGAACAGCGAATAATGACGGGATTAATTATATCTATTGTATTTAAGTTGCATCACGGCGGCAAATTAAGCAATTCCCGGTGACACAGATAACGATGTCACTGAGGCGGATGCAGTCAGCAAAGAGGCAATTTGTAATAAAATGAAAGGTATAGAGATAGTTTTTTCGCTTGCGTATGGGGAGTCTGTTTTGTTACGCCACGCTTTTAGTATTCATGTTGACCAGCAAGGCAAGGATCGTCTATGAGTGCAGCAACAACCGACGCTGAGAATCCACAGAAGGGTTTCAGCGCTATCATCAACAGGATAAAAGCTGATCCAAAAGTTCCATTATTAGTTGCTGGCTCTGCTGCCATCGCTATTATCATCGCCCTTTTTCTCTGGTTGCGCAGCCCTGATTATCGGGTGCTTTACAGCAATCTGAGTGATAAAGATGGCGGCGAGATCGTTACACAATTAACTCAAATGAATGTCCCTTACCGGTTTGCCGAAAACGGCGCCGCCATCATGATACCGACGGATAAGGTACATGAAATCAGGCTTAAACTGGCACAACAGGGCTTACCAAAAGGTGGCGCTGCGGGTTTTGAGTTGTTGGATAAAGAAAAGTTCGGCATCAGCCAGTTCAGTGAACAGGTTAATTACCAACGTGCGCTGGAAGGCGAGTTGGCGCGCACTATCGAGTCTCTCGGCCCGGTGCAAAGTGCCCGCGTTCATCTGGCATTGCCAAAGCCTTCCCTGTTTGTCCGTGAGCAAAAATCACCTTCTGCTTCCGTAACAGTCGGGTTGTTGCAGGGCCGTGCTCTGGATGAAGGGCAAATCAACGCCATTGTCCATATGGTTTCAAGCAGTGTGGCCGGATTGCCACCAAGCAATGTCACTATTGTGGATCAGGCCGGACGCCTGCTGACTCAATCCGATGCCAACGGGCGGGATTTGAATACCACCCAGTTGAAGTACATACAGGAAGTCGAAAACCGCTTCCAGCATCGCATTGAAACCATTCTGGCACCTGTTGTCGGTCGTGGCAATGTTCATGCTCAGGTCACCGCGCAAGTCGATTTCTCCCGCCGTGAAGAAACTGCGGAAGAGTATAAGCCTAACCAGCCACCGAATCAGGCAGCCGTCCGTTCTAAACAGACCAGTGCCAGCGAACAAAGTGGCGGACCATTGGTAGGTGGTGTTCCGGGAGCGCTGTCGAATCAGCCAAGTGCCGCACCAAGTGCGCCAATTGAGAAACCAAAAGGTAATGGTGACGACAAATCTGCTCAGGGGCGCAATGGCAATAACAGCTATGAGCGCATGATCAGTAATAACCGCAATAATCGTCATGATGAAACCATCAACTATGAAGTGGATCGCACTATCCGCCATACCCAGTTACAGGCTGGCGGCGTGGAGCGTCTCTCTGTTGCGGTTGTGGTCAACTATGCCACTGTTCAGGGCGAGAATGGCCCGGAAACTCAGGCGCTGACACCAGAGCAGTTATCCCAGATTGAGTCACTGACCCGTGAGGCAATGGGCTTTTCTGCCGACCGTGGCGACAGCCTGAACGTCGTCAACACACCGTTCAATAATACCGCCGAAGTGATAGAAACGCTGCCGTTCTGGCAACACCCTGTCCTGCTGGAGAAATTATTGGAGCTGGGCCGTTGGTTGCTGTTAGCACTGGTTGCATGGCTGCTGTGGCGCAAGATGATCGTGCCGCAAATTGCCAGAAAACGTGCTGCGGAAAAAGCCGCACTGGAAGCGCAGAAGAAACAGAATAAGCCTGCGACTGAATCCAATGCTGAAATGGATGAAAAAGTGCGCCGTCAGTTGGCTCGCCAGCGTGTCAATGCTGAGATTCAAAGCCAGCGTATCCGTGAACTTGCGGAAAAAGATCCTCGCGTAGTTGCGCTGGTGATCCGCCAATGGATGAGTAACGAACAATGAGTCTGACCGGAACAGAAAAAAGCGCCATTATGTTAATGACTCTGGGAGAAGATCAGGCGGCTGAGGTGTTCAAGCACCTGAACTCCCGGGAAGTACAACAATTAAGTATTGCAATGGCGGGGATGAAACAAGTCTCCAACCAGCAGCTGGCTGAAGTCATGGCCCAGTTTGAGGAAGATGCTGAGCAGTACGCAGCTCTGAGCATCAATGCCAACGACTATCTGCGCAGTGTGCTGGTGAAAGCACTGGGCGAAGAGCGGGCTTCCAGCCTGCTCGAGGATATCCTTGAATCACGCGATACCACAACCGGCATCGAAACACTCAACTTCATGGAGCCGCAGGCAGCGGCTGACATGATCCGCGATGAACATCCGCAGATCATTGCCACGATTCTGGTTCACCTGAACCGTGGTCAGGCCGCAGATATTCTCGCCATGTTTGATGATCGTCTGCGTAATGATGTCATGCTGCGTATTGCCACCTTTGGTGGTGTTCAGCCAGCCGCACTGGCCGAGCTGACCGAAGTTCTGAACAACCTGCTGGATGGTCAGAATCTGAAACGCAGCAAAATGGGTGGTATTCGTACTGCGGCTGAAATTATCAACCTGATGAAGAGCCAGCAGGAAGAGAGCGTTATCGATGCTGTCCGTACCTATGACGGCGAACTGGCACAGAAAATCATCGATGAAATGTTCTTGTTCGAAAACCTTATCGGTGTGGACGATCGCAGTATCCAGCGTCTGTTGCAGGAAGTTACTACCGATTCGCTGTTGGTTGCATTGAAAGGCTGCGATCAGGCACTGCGCGATCACTTCCTCAACAATATGTCGCAGCGTGCTGCTGAAATTATGCGTGATGACCTGGCAACCCGCGGTCCGGTTCGTATGTCTCAGGTGGAAGCTGAACAGAAAGCCATTCTGCTTGTAGTTCGTCGTCTGGCCGAAAACGGGGAAATGATCCTGAATGGTGGTGATGATACCTATGTCTGATAATTCGAATAATGGAAACTGGCAGCGATGGCTGCCGGGTGAATTGACTCCGTGGGAAACATTACAAGCGAAACTGGAATCATCGGATGATATACAGGAGCTTACCGAACAGGAGCGCTTGCAGGAGCAGGCCAGAATACTCGACGAACTGAAAGAACAAGCGCGTCAGGCTGGTCACGAGCAAGGTGTTGCTGAAGGTCATGCCCGTGGATATGAGCAGGGTGTTGAAGAAGGCCGGAAAGCCGGCTTTGAACAGGGACTCAAGGAAGCCGGGGAACAACAGCAGGTTGTTATTGAGCAGTGGAAAGATCTGCTGAGTGATTTCAGTCATTCACTGGATGGTCTGGATACGGTTGTTGCATCACGCCTGATGCAGCTTTCTCTGACGGCCGCGCAACATATTCTCGGCCAACCGGCGGTGTGTGACGGCACTGCCCTGCTGAACCAAATCCGTGAATTTATTCAGCAGGAACCCATGTTCAGTGGCAAGCCTCAATTGCGTGTTCATCCGCAAAATATCCCACTGGTTGAACAACAACTGGGCGAGATATTGGCTCTGCATGGCTGGCGTCTGGTTGCTGATAATAAATTGCATCCGGGAGGCTGTAAGGTCAGCGCTGATGAAGGTGATCTGGATGCCAGTCTGGCTACGCGCTGGCATGAGATGTGCCGTCTGGCGGTATCAGGAGAACTGTGATGACTGCGAGACTTGGGCGCTGGCTGGCGACATTAGATTGCATGGAAAAACGTCTGGAGAAAACGCCGAAAGTACGTCGTTACGGACGTCTGACCCGCGCCACGGGTCTGGTACTTGAAGCCACAGGTTTACATCTGCCACTGGGAGCAACCTGCCTTATTGAACGGCAAAATGGTAATACTCTTGAAGAAGTCGAAAGTGAAGTGGTCGGCTTTAATGGTGAAAAATTGCTGTTAATGCCTTTGGAAGAACTTGAAGGCATTGTGCCGGGTGCCCGTGTCTATGCCCGTGCTTATGGTGAGGAAGCGGGTGGTGGACGGCGTTTACCTCTGGGGCCGGAATTACTCGGCAGGGTGCTGGATGGTGCAGGTCGCCCTCTCGATGGTTTACCTGCCCCGGATACCGGATATCGCGCCCCCCTGACCACACCACCCATCAATCCCCTGCAACGTACTCCCATCAGCGATGTACTGGATGTGGGTGTACGTGCCATTAATGCTCTGCTAACCGTCGGGCGTGGACAACGAATGGGGTTATTTGCCGGTTCTGGTGTCGGTAAAAGTGTGCTCCTTGGCATGATGGCCCGTTATACGCAGGCAGACGTTATTGTAGTCGGCCTGATTGGTGAACGTGGCCGGGAAGTTAAAGATTTCATCGAAAATATTTTAGGTGAAGAAGGACGAGCCCGTTCCGTGGTTGTTGCGGCACCTGCTGACGTTTCGCCACTACTGCGAATGCAGGGAGCTTCCTATGCAACCCGTATAGCAGAAGATTTCCGTGATCGCGGGAAGCATGTGTTGCTGATTATGGATTCTCTTACCCGTTACAGCATGGCGCAACGTGAAATTGCACTGGCTATTGGTGAACCACCGGCAACTAAGGGTTATCCCCCTTCTGTGTTCGCGAAATTACCGGCGTTGGTAGAACGGGCGGGTAATGGTGTCAGTGATGGCGGTTCAATAACCGCATTTTATACTGTCCTGACCGAAGGTGATGACCAGCAAGACCCGATTGCTGATTCAGCACGAGCTATTCTGGACGGTCATATTGTCCTGTCCCGTGCCTTGGCTGAATCCGGGCATTATCCGGCTATCGATATTGAAGCATCAATCAGCCGTGCCATGACATCGCTGATTGATAATACCCATTATCGACGGGTGCAACATTTTAAACAGCTGCTTTCCAGCTACCAGCGCAACCGGGATCTGATTAATGTCGGTGCTTACGCTGCCGGCAGTGATCCTTTGCTGGATAGGGCAATTGAGTTGTATCCGCATATGGCTCAGTTCCTGCATCAAAGCATTGAGGAACGCAGTGAATACGATGCAGCATGTGCCCAACTGCAACAGTTATTACCAAGTTAAGAACGCAACTTAACTATACCCAATGGATTTCGGGTTTGCATTGCGGCAGCAAGGGAATGACAAATTCGTCAGAAACGAATTTGTCCAGCCAGAAGCAGCCTGAAAGACGAAAGGTATAAAACGCTGAGGATAGACATGCAACAACACTCCCCTCTTGTGACTTTGCGCGAACTTGCTCAGGACGCAGCGGAAAAAGCCGCGACCCAACTGGCACAGATACGACAAAGCCATCAGCAAATGGAGCAACAACTCACGGCGTTAATGAGTTATCAGGATGAATATCGTACACGTTTGAACGACACACTAAGCAGCGGCATGTCCAGCTCGACCTGGCAGAATTACCAGCAGTTTATGAAAACACTGGAAATGGCAATCGAGCAACACAGATTACAGCTCAACCAATGGAAAAAACGGCTTGAGCAGGCTATGTCGCAGTGGCAGGAAAAACAGCAGCGTCTGAACGCGTTTGATACGCTGCAACAACGGGCAGAACATAGTTTGAAGTTACACCAGAATCGCATGGAGCAAAAACAAATGGATGAGTACGCACAACGTGGTGCACAACGGAGAATGAAACAATGAATCTCACTCTTTTGCCTACTGATTTAACCCTTGAAAAAAGTGTGGGGAAAAATCAGCAAGCACTGAACTCCTCTCAGGGCAGTAACGCCCCTAAAGAGCAGTTGACTGAATTCGGCCAGTTTCTCAGTGCAGAACAAAAAACCGCTGTTCAGACCGCTAAAAATCGCGCAGATGGCAGCAATAGCGAATCTGGAGAGAAACGTTCCACTGATAACCGGGACGAAGAAAAATTATCTTCTTCACTGACTGTCGCTGGTCAGGTCGCCAGACTGGATCAATCTTCTGTTTCAGGCGCTTTTGCATCCGACAATGATGCAGAATTCACCTTATCCGAAGAGGATGATCTTCTGTCTGCTGAAATGTTAATCAATGCGATGCCTATTCAGCTGGCGGGATTAATCAACCATCGTCCGACCGGCGAGGGTTCAGAAAACTCAGATGATTTACTGAGTACTGAAAATAGTCTTGAAGATACATTATCCGACAGGAAACTCTCTGGTAAAAAGACTAAAGCCGATATGACGTTGATGGCAACAGATCCGGCTGAAGAAAATGATTTGGATAGCGATATCCGTTCTTTTACCGCACAGCATACAGCCTCAGCCACAAACCGTGCGGCTCTGGCAACAGCTACCGGAAAAGTAAAAGCCACGGCTAACGGCACTGAGCAAAATTCAGAATCATCAGTTAGCGGAAAAGGGGATATCGTGAAGGCGTTTCTATCAACACAAGGAGCAACAGCACTGGCTTCAGCTGCTGTAGAAACGTCCTCTTCAAATACACTACACAATCTGTTCAATGCTCCCCTGCTCGCTACAGGCCATCAGGCTAACGGACAGATCCAGTTGAATAATGCTCCCGCACCTTTACTGAGCGCTCACCTCGGCAGTGAAGAGTGGCAGCAGCAACTCAATCAGCAGGTACTGTTTTTTAACCGGAACGGGCTGCAACAGGCAGAATTACGCTTACATCCACAGGAGCTGGGCGCACTGCATATCCGTATGAATGTTGAAGATAATCAGGCACAGCTGCATTTTGTTTCTGCACATCAACATGTTCGTGCTGCTTTGGAAGCCGCTCTGCCTAACCTTCGCCACTCACTGGCGGAAAACGGCATTCAGTTGGCTGAAAGCAGTGTGGGCAGTGATACATCAGGAAACTGGCAACAGGAACAGGCCGCTGATCCTCAACAGCATGCCAATACCGGTAGCCATACTGAAAATCACAGAGCACTGGCAGCAACACAGGCACCGGCAACTCATGAATCCACAATCCGGCTAACCCCTCAGCAACTAGCTTCAAGCCGGGGAGGCGTTGATATTTTCGCCTGATTATCTGCCTGATTTCATCATTTGCTATCAGAACACTGCAAAAAAATGAAACAGAGCCGATAACAAACGAGTGAGTTAATGGTTTTTTCCGCGCTTTTTCCTGCCATTGCCGGAACAAAGACGCGGGATAATTGATGTTGAATTTGTTGGATAAGGAACTCCGCCACGGAATGCGCGGTGCCTTACTCCACTACAGAAAACAGGAATTTGTCTGTCCATGTCTGATTATAGCTACGAGCGTAAGCGCACAAAAACAATTTGGATGATACTGCTAATACTGATTGCCGTATTGAGTACCGCCATCGGAGGATATAGCTGGTGGACAATGAAGCAATCCGGCAATAACAGTACAGAAAAAGCCAAAATCATAAGTACTCCGGTATTCATGACACTGGAACCTTTTACCGTCAATCTGATAGACAACGAAGATCATTTTGATCGCGTTTTGTATGTCGGCGTGACGCTGCGTCTGTCTGATGAAATAACTCGTCAGCGCTTCCATGATTACCTTCCTGAAGTTCGTAGCCGTATGCTGCTGTTACTATCCCGCCAGAGATCAACTGATCTGGCAAAAGATGACGGCAAAGTACGTTTAGTGGAAGACATTAAACAGACACTGAGCCCAACACTGATCCCCGGTGAACCTGATCAAGAGATCACCGATGTGTTGTTTACTACGTTTATTCTGCGATAATCACGATGAGTGACAATATTCTTTCACAGGCAGAGATTGATGCTCTGCTCAATGGTGACAGTGCTGCTGCGGATGACGTAGAACAAACTACGTCGTCAGTGGAAAGTGAGGTTCGTCCTTACGATCCGCATACACAGCGCCGTGTTGTACGCGAGCGTTTGCAGTCACTGGAAATCATCAATGAACGCTTTGCCCGCCAATTCAGGATGGGGCTGTTTAACATGCTGCGCCGCAGTCCGGATATTACGGTCGGTGCCATTAAGATCCAGCCTTATCATGACTTTGCCCGCAATCTGGCCGTGCCGACCAACCTCAATCTGGTTCACCTGAAACCGTTGAGAGGAACCGCACTGTTCGCTTTTGACCCCAGTCTGGTTTATATCGCCGTTGATAACCTGTTTGGCGGTGACGGACGCTTCCCGACTAAAGTGGAAGGCCGTGAATTCACCTATACCGAACAGCGGATCATCAATCGGATGCTGAAACTGGCACTGGATGCCTATCGTGACGCATGGGATTCCATTTTTAAGATTGACGTGGAATATGTGCGCTCTGAGATGCAGGTGAAATTCACCAATATTACGACGTCTCCTAACGATATCGTGGTCACCACGCCATTTACAGTGGAGATTGGTGACCTGTACGGGGAATTCAACATCTGTATTCCATTCGCCATGATTGAACCTCTGCGTGAACTGCTGACGAATCCTCCGGTGGAAAATGTACGGCAGGAAGACGGGCAGTGGCGTGACATTCTGGTGAAACAGGTTCAGAACTCCGAACTGGAACTGGTGGCAAATTTTGCTGATATCCCTCTGCGGTTGTCAAAAATTCTCCAGTTAAAACGCGGAGATGTTTTGCCGATTGAAAAACCTGAACGTCTGATCGTTCACGTTGATGGTGTGCCGGTGCTCACCAGCCAATATGGAACACTCAACGGGCAGTATGCCCTGCGCGTTGAACACCTGATTAACCCTGTTTTAAATGCTCTGGATGAGGAAAAGCCCAATGAGTGATGCTAAACAACCCGCAGATACCAGCTTGACTGAAGACTTGTGGGCAGAGGCGCTGGAACAACAGGCTGCACAGCTTGCCTCTGACAGCGGCTCGTCAATTTTTGAAAGCCTTGAACCGCAGGATGCGCTTTCCCAGCTTTCTGATATTGACCTGATTATGGATATTCCCGTTAAGCTCTCTGTTGAGCTGGGACGCACCAAAATGACTATCAAACAACTGCTGAAACTTTCTCAGGGTTCTGTTGTTTCACTTGATGGTCTGGCGGGTGAGCCACTGGATATCCTGATCAACGGCTATTTGATTGCACAAGGAGAAGTGGTCGTCGTATCTGATAAATACGGTATCCGTATTACGGATATCATTACCCCTTCTGAGCGCATGCGTCGCCTGAGTCGTTAACCATGATGGCGAACCAGCCTTCTCTTCATACTTCTTTCCAAAGTGGTGCGGCATCAGATGCCGCACCAATTGGTACAGCAGTAACACATACCCCTCCCCTTTCGGCCGGTCAGACACTGATGCAGGTCAGTAGTGCTCTGGGCGGGATCTTGTTACTGATATTTTTCATAACTTGGTTTATCCGCCGTCTGGGGCTTGCTCCTGCTAAAAATAAAAATCACCGGTTACTCAACATAAAAGCCAGTTGTTCACTTGGGGCAAAAGAGCGGGTTGTCGTGGTTGAAATCGAGGATAGCTGGCTGGTACTGGGTGTCACACCTCAACAGGTCACTATGCTACATCAGTTGCCTGTACCACCTGATGACACGGAAAAGGAAACCGTGCTCAAAACACTTCCTTTCGGTCAGTTATTAAAAAATAAGCTTCAGCGAAAAACCAGAAACGACAGGGACGGCGATGAAAAATAGAGTTTTCCTTATGATAGGCAATCAAATAAAAAGCCGGAAATTCGCCGCACATATTTCTCCGGCGCGTCTGGCATCTGTGTTTATGGCGCTCTTGCTGCCTCTGTTTCCCATGAATGCAGCCGCAGAGTTACCGGGCATCATCAGCCAGCCACTGGCAAATGGCGGCCAAAGCTGGTCATTGCCGGTTCAGACTCTGATTTTCATTACTGCACTGGGATTTATTCCCGCTGCACTGCTGATGATGACCAGTTTTACCCGCATCATCATTGTACTGGGCTTACTGCGTAATGCACTGGGAACACCTTCTGCCCCACCGAATCAGGTAATGCTGGGCTTAGCGTTATTTATGACTTTTTTCATTATGGCCCCGGTATTCGATAAGATTTATCAGGATGCCTATCTGCCTTTCAGTGAAGATAAAATCACGCTGGAAACGGCACTGGAAAAAGGTTCTCATCCTGTACGCCAGTTTATGCTGCGTCAGACCCGGGAAAACGATCTGGCACTGTTTGCCCGTTTGGCGAATCAGGAAGCATTTGAAACTGCCGATTCTGTCCCGATGCGGATTCTGGTTCCGGCTTTCATTACCAGCGAACTGAAAACGGCGTTTCAGATTGGTTTTACGCTTTTCATTCCTTTCCTGATCATCGATTTGGTTGTTGCCAGTGTTCTGATGGCTCTGGGGATGATGATGGTTCCTCCCGCCACAATATCGTTGCCATTCAAACTGATGCTATTTGTTCTAGTGGATGGCTGGCAGTTATTGCTTGGTTCGTTGGCGCAAAGTTTTTACGTCTAACAGAACTTCTCTTAAAAAGATCGAAAACGGTTTGAAAAATTATGACTCCAGAATCGGTAATGGCACTTGGTGTTGAAGCTATGAAAGTCGCATTGGCGCTGGCCGCGCCACTGCTTTTATCTGCTTTGATATGTGGTTTAGTGATCAGTCTGTTGCAGGCAGCGACACAAATAAACGAAATGACGTTGTCGTTTATTCCTAAAATTCTGGCCGTTGTTGTCACAATTATCGTTGCCGGCCCGTGGATGCTCAATCTGTTGCTGGATTACATGCGCACACTTTTCAGCAGTATTCCTACGATTATTGGTTAATCATGATCCCGTTTGACAGTGAAACACTTTCCCGCCTCGTCAGTGATTTTTTCTGGCCACTGGCGCGCCTTCTGGCCTTGTTCAGCATCGCCCCGATTTTTAGCGAAAAGCAGATGCCGATAAAAGTCCGCATCGGGCTGGCATTAGTGATCACTGCTCTGCTGGTTCCGACTATTCCATCACCCCAAATTCCGATCTTTTCCGTTGCCGGAATTTGGGTTCTGATCCAGCAAGTGCTGATTGGCGTTGCTCTGGGGTTAACTATCCAGATTGCCTTTGCTGTGGTGCGTCATGCCGGTGAAGTTCTGGGGTTACAGATGGGGCTATCTTTCGCCACATTTTTTGATCCGACCGGTGGCCCGAATATGCCAATCTTAGCGCGTATTCTGAATATGCTGATGATGCTGCTATTTCTGGCTTTTGACGGGCATTTATGGATATTATCCATTCTGGCTGATACCTTCTATTCCATCCCTATTCAGACTACCCAGTTAAATTCAAAAAGTTTTCTGTTACTGGCGCAGAGTGCCAGCCTGATATTTATCAATGGCATGATGCTGGCAATGCCACTCATTACTTTATTGTTAGTTCTGAACTTCTCGTTAGGTATGCTGAACCGCATGACGCCTCAACTTTCCGTGTTCGTAGTTGGCTTTCCCCTGACGCTGACAGTCGGCATTTTCACCCTCTCCCTGCTGTTCCCGATGCTGGTACCATTTACAGAACGGTTATTCAGTGAAATGTTCGATCGTCTGGCAGTGATTATTAATTATATGGTGCTGTAAAGAGCACCATTTTTATTCCCAACGCAGTAATCTGCTTTAGATTTTATTTTGATATACAGTTTACTGATACTGTATTTTTATTAGCCCGTTTTGATGCTTTAGCTCAAGGCTATCAGGTTCTGATGTTACTTTTAGCTGGGCTTGCCTTGGTCTCAACCCTCATCTGCTATTCTCTGAATCGAAAATAACTTCTGGGGCTCGCTTTGCCCGAGCCTCACTCATCACAGTACCTACACTTAAAATTAACTTTTCTTCAACAAAAAATATCGACATCTGATATTAATTTCAGTTAATTTAATTTTCTGAAGTTATAGTTCATTAAGTATTTTACATGGATATCGTCATCCAGCCTTATTATATTCCTTTGCATCAAGGTTAGTCTAAGGCGATATACATCTATTTTTCAAATGGATAAGAATTAAAGTCGGACTCTTATCAAGGAGAAATGAGAATGTTACATGAGAACTCTTCACAAATTACCTCAGCAATTCGTGATAAGCATCAACCTATTTCGAATACCTATCCTCTTAGCTCTCCTCAGCAGGCCATCTGGTTTGATCAGGCTCTTCGGCCTGACTCTTACGACTACCATATCAACATATTTATCTGTGTCGAAGGTGAGTTGAATGAAGAAATATTTGTCCGCGCCTTTGAACAGGTTGTTTATAGTAATGATTCTCTGAATCTGCAATTTATCAGTACACACGGCTTACCCGCGCAAAAGGTTGTCAGGCCACAATCTATTACCATGGATATCCTCGATTTTTCATTATATTCTGATGCAGAAATCCGAGCGAAAGAGCATATAAATGCTCAGTTGATACAGCCATTTAAACTGGATGATGTGCTGTGGCGAGCCAGTTTACTGCGAATAAGCAATACCTGCCGATATTGGCAGTTTTGCTGCCATCATTTGATTATTGATGGTGCAGGTATGTTCATATTCTCTGAAAAACTTCTCGATACCTATAACCGACTGGTGCAAGGGGAAATACCGGATAAGGTTGCTTTCTCTTATCTGGATTTCGTTGGAGATGAGCTCAATTATTTTTCTTCAGAACACTATTCTCACGACATGCAATTCTGGTTACAACGGTATGAAAAATTACCACCTCCATTACTTAAACCCGTCCACGTCAGTCATCCGTCAAGTGAGAAACCACCCGCACCTATTGCCACACAACCCGTTATCTGGCCACTGGAACAGGCTCTTTTTAAGCGCCTAGAAAAAGCTATAGGCGGGCGGAGACGACCACTCCTGTATTTTATGTATGCTGTTCTGGCCTGTTATTTTGCACGGACAACAGATATCAATGAAATTGTTATAGGTGTTCCCCTACATAATCGCAAAAATCCAAAACAAAGGCAGACTGTAGGGATGATTGCGGCAGTATTCCCGATTGGCATCACCATTGAGCCAGAAGATACTTTTCATGATCTCATGGATAAAGTCGCCGCTGAAATGCAGTGTTGTCATAAACACCAACGTTTCCCGATTGTAGAACTTAACCGACAACGCCATTCCCGGCAAAAAGCGGAGAATACGAAGTTATTTCATATCACCTTATCTCTGGAGTCGATTGAAGTTAATTTGGGGATAGAAGGACAGGATACCAAAATCAAGCTTTTTGACATGCAGTCCGGGATACCTTATCCACTGACTGTAAAAATAAAGCAATATACAAATATAGCCTGCTCTAATAATACCCCCCCTCCTATTTCCATTGAGCTCCATGCTTCTCCTGATTATCTGAGCCATCAGGAACTCATAATACTCCGCTCCCGCCTTGCCGTTCTGTTTGATGCCGCTCTCACTACACTGGAAACACCCTCTCTAAAAAATACGAAAATAGTTAACCTGCCTATTCTGTCCGATATCGAGCGTCAGCAGGTATTAGTGGATTTCAACACCACTCAGGCGAAATTTCAGCAGGATGCCCTGATTCATCAGTTGTTCGAAGCACAAGTACAACGCACTCCAAATGCAATTGCTTTGGTTTTTGAAAACCAGTCATTAACCTATGCCGAGCTGAATAAACGAGCTAATCGTCTGGCACACCACCTGATTACGCTTGGTATCCGGCCTGATGATCGTGTCGCTATTTGTATTGAACGCAGTCTGGAAATGATGGTCGGGTTATTGGGGATCCTCAAGGCTGGTGGTGCCTTTGTGCCCCTCGATCCGGCTTATCCGAGCAACAGGCTGATATATATGTTCAATGATGCAGAGCCTGTCGCGCTGGTGACTCAATCAGCAATAACAGAAAAATGGAATAAGAACCTGCCAACCATACTGCTTGATAACCCGCCATATTCAGTTTTAGATGAAAACTCGGCAGAAAACCCGAATATTCAGGCACTGGGACTCACCTCCCGTCATCTGGCTTATGTGATTTATACCTCCGGTTCAACAGGGCAACCAAAAGGTGTCATGGTTGAGCATCGCAGCCTGTGTAATCTGCTTACAACTCAGCAGAATCTTAACATCACGCCAGAAAGCCGGCTTTTACAATTTGCCTCAAATAGTTTCGATGCCTGTATTTGGGAATGCGGCATGGCATTACTGGCCGGAGCGCGTCTCTACCTCGCCAGACGGGAAGACCTTCTGCCCGGAAAAATCCTGTCTCATTATTTAGAAACTCATGCCATTACTTTTGCACTGTTATCCCCCAGTGTACTGGCGACAATGGATTCTCTTCCTGCAACGCTGCAAACTCTGCTCGTGGGAGGTGAAGCGTGTCCGCCTACGTTGGTTAAGCGCTGGGCGCAAGGGCGACGGATGATCAATGCCTATGGCCCGACAGAAACAACTATTTGTGCCACCTTGTACCAGTGTGACAGTCAGGAAAGCCAAGCACCTCCGATCGGCTATCCCATCGCCAATACCCAAATTTATATTCTTGATAAATACCACCAGCCCGTTCCTCCAAATATTACAGGAGAGATTTATATCACTGGTGCCTGTGTTGCCCGTGGCTATCTGAACCGTCCCGAACTGACTGCCGAGCGCTTCCTCACCGATCCGTTTTCTGCTGATAGCGGGGCTCGTATGTATAAAACCGGCGATCTGGGACGGTGGCTGCCAGACGGTAGAATTGAGTATCTCGGCCGCAATGATTTTCAAATTAAATTGCGTGGCCTGCGTATTGAGCTGGGTGAAATCGAGGCGAGGCTACATCAATGTGATGGCGTACACGAAGCCGTGGTACTGCCTTATGACAATACTTCTTGTGAGGCGCTTGCCGATCAAGACGCACCGGATGAACATAGTTCAGTATCAAAACATCTGGTTGCCTACCTGCTGCCTGAAACCAATGCCAGACTGGAACCCATGGCGCTACGGCAACAACTCTCGCAACACCTTGCAGAATATATGATACCCAGCGCCTTTGTGACACTTGATGCTTTTCCTCTGACTCCCAGTGGAAAATTGGATAGACAAGCTCTGCCCAAACCCGATCACACTTCAATCGTCACACGCAGTTATCAAGCTCCGGTAGGAGAGCTTGAAACAGTGCTAAGCCAACTCTGGCAAAAATTGCTCGGAGTGAAATATATCAGCCGCTACGATCACTTTTTCGAACTGGGCGGGCACTCACTATTAGCGGTGAGTCTGATAGAGCAACTAGGGAATATGGGCTGGGTTACCAGCATCCAGACTGTATTCGCTAAACCAGTACTGAATGAGATGGCTCAAGCGATACTCTCAGCTCAGCAGTATGCCACTCAGGGAAATATGAAGCAGGAAAACATACCTGCATTCACTGTACCCGCTAATCTCATTCCTGACGGCTGCACTGCCCTTACTCCCGACATGCTGACTCTGGTTTCTCTGTCTCAGCATGAGATTGATACCATTACTGCTGCCATTCCCGGAGGCGCTGCCAATATTCAGGATATTTATCCTCTCACTCCGCTACAGGAAGGGATTTTGTTCCATTATCTGTTGCAGCAACAGGGCGATACTTACCTGCTACGCAATTTGCTTGCCTTTGACAGCCGTGAACGACTGGACCGCTTTTTGTCAGCCTTACAACAGGTTATTAATCGTCACGATATTCTGCATACTTCTATCTTCTGGCAAGGATTGGAACAACCCGTTCAGGTTGTCTGGCGTCAGGCTCTTCTGAGTATTAAGACATTTTCGCCAAATCGTCATTTAACAAATAGTGAATCGGATATTCCTGAACAATTACGGGCACACACTGATCCTCATCAGTATCGCCTTAATATCAGTCAGGCTCCGTTATTCTCTGCTGACATTGTTTATGATCCATTACGTGATGAATGGTTACTGGCATTGTGTATCCATCACTTAGCCTGTGATCATGTAACACTGGAAAGTATCATTAATGAAATCAGCGCATTATTAGACAGTCATGCTCAAGAACTGTCTCCGGTATTACCTTACCGCAACTTTGTTGCCCAATCCCTGAATGTTCCGGCCTCATCTCATGAAGACTATTTTCGTGAAGTCCTCTCTGATGTGGAGGAACCAACGGTATCTTTCGGGATACTGGATGTTCATAGCGGAAATAAAGAAATCGCAGAGGCCAGACAACCTATTGATGCCAAACTAGCCAAAGCTATCCGTACACAGGCCAAACGTCAGGGAATAAGCCCCAGTATCCTGTTTCATACCGCGCTGGCTATGGTTCTGGCAAAAGTCAGCGGGCGCGATGATGTCGTATTCGGCACGGTTTTATTAGGGCGAATGCAGGGCAGCACCGGTATCAATCAGGCGATGGGTTTGCTTATCAATACCCTGCCTATCCGGGTTAAACTGGCGAATAACAGCGTACAGGCAACTATTCAGGAAACCAGCCACAGCCTGATAAGATTGCTGGAACACGAGCAGGCCACTCTGACACAGGCTCAAAACTGTAGCGGCGTGGCGCCCTCTTTACCGCTCTTCAACACCTTGCTTAACTATCGTCATAGTCAGTCGAATTTCACTTTTAATAAATGGGAAGGGATTCGTTTGCTGATGCAGGAAGAGAGAATTAACTATCCGTTTGGTCTGTTTGTGGATGACTGGGGCGATGGGTTCAGTCTGGTTGCTCAGAGCGTATCAGATATAGAACCCGTTCGTCTGATCAACTATATGACTACCACCCTGACGGGGTTGGTCAATGCGCTGGAAACCGCACCCCACCAGCCAATTCTGAGTATTTCGATTTTGCCAGCCAGAGAGCGACAACAACTGCTGGTGGATTTCAACACAACACAATCCTATCAAGAAACACAAAATTACCCGAATTTGGTATTTCCCCTCCATACAGCTACCGTTTCCCAGCAAAAATTTATTCATCAGTCAATTGAAAAACAGGCTCAGCATATGCCTGATGCGATTGCGGTGATCTTTGAAGAACAGTCATTAAGTTATACCGAACTAAACCGTCAGGCCAATCGGATTGCTCATTATCTGCTGACCCTCGGTGTACGCCCTGACAATCGGGTAGCCATCTGTACTGAGCGCAGTCTGGAAATGATCGTAGGATTGCTCGCAATTCTAAAAGCCGGAGGAGCTTATGTTCCGCTCGATCCCCACCAGCCAACTGAACGTCTGGCTTACATGCTTGAAGATTCGGCACCTGTTGCCCTGATCACTCAAACACCCTTTGTTAATCTCACAAATCGGCTGACCGATAGCATACCGATTGTCAATCTGAGCAATTGTGAATGCTGTATCGCAGATATGCCAGAGAGTAATCCAAACCCTGACACTCTGGGTTTAACCTCACACCATCTGGCTTATGTGATCTATACCTCTGGTTCAACCGGTGTGCCTAAAGGGGTGATGAATGAACATCGTGCTGTGATGAATAGTTTATTCTGGGCACAAAAAACGTATCAGTTAACACCGCAAGATCGGGTTTTACAGAAAACACCATTCAGTTTCGATGTTTCGGTCTGGGAGTTATTCCCCCCTCTAATGTTTGGTGCCCGGCTGATTCTGGCTCGTCCGGAAGGCCATAAAGATCCACATTATTTATTGTCAGAGACAGAAAAACACAAAATTACCTTCATCCATTTTGTGCCCTCAATGCTACAGCTCTTTCTCAGTGCGATCCCCGCCGGTCGCTGTCTTTCGTTGCGTCATATTTTATGCAGTGGAGAAGCATTTCCTTATGCCTTACAGCAGAAATGTCTGGCCTATTTTGCCCACTGCCAGTTACATAATTTATATGGCCCGACGGAAGCAGCAATTCATGTCACTGCCTGGCAATGTGTGGCGGATCGGTATGTCGGTCGCATTCCTATCGGAAAACCCATCGATAATATCCGCATTTATCTGCTCGATAATCAGAAAAACCCGGTTCCTGTTGGTGTTTCAGGTGAGCTGTATATTGGTGGGATCGCTGTTGCCCGTGGTTATCTGAACCGCCCTGAGTTAACGAATAAGCATTTTATTTCTGATCCATTTTCTTCAGATCCTGATGCCCGTCTGTATAAAAGCGGCGATCTGGCTCGATGGTTACCTGATGGTAATATCGAATATCTCGGTCGTAACGATTTTCAGGTCAAGATACGAGGTTTCCGTATTGAGCTGGGTGAAATCGAAGCGAAACTGATGCAATGTCATGGTGTACGTGAAGCGGCTGTCATTGCCCGTGAAGACGATTCTCATGAAAAAGCCGCTAATTGTGAAAAAGCAGTGGGTGGTAAACAGTTAATTGCTTATCTGCTTGCAGAACCTGATACAAATATTGATCCCGCAAAACTAAGAGAACAACTCGCACAACACCTTGCCGAATATATGCTGCCCAGCGCCTTTGTGATCCTTGATACCTTTCCATTAACCTCGAGTGGTAAACTCAACCGCAAGGCACTGCCAATGCCGGATCAGGCTGCACGGGTAACTCGTCATTATCAGGCACCTATCGGAGCAACCGAAACAGAGCTGGCCAAAATTTGGCAGGAACTGCTAAAACTGGAGCAAATTGGTCGTTATGACAATTTCTTTGAGTTAGGCGGTCACTCCCTGCTCGCCATCCAGTTTGCCACGCGCATACGCCAGAAACTTGCGCGGGAACTGCCCTTACAGGAGATTTTTTCTCATCCTGTTCTGGCTGATTTAGCTGTGCTGATCGCCAATACTTCTGTGACAACTCAAACCACCATTACCGCCGCTGAACGCGACCAACTCCTGCCGCTCTCTTTCTCGCAACAGCGTCTGTGGTTTCTTACTCGCCTTAATAGCGAAATCAGTCTGGCCTATCAAATTCCGACTGTCCTGCATTTGAGCGGACATCTCGATCATGCTGCGTTTGCAACAGCACTTGACCATCTCGTCAGTCGACATGAAAGTTTACGTACCCGTTTTGTACTGGTGGATGAACAGCCTTATCAGCATATCGATAACGCGAATACCGGATTTTCTCTGACTCATCACGATTTACGCAGCTTAGATGAAACAACCCGCCTGAGCCGCATCAACGAACTGGTTAAAATCGAAAGACAAACACCGTTTGATTTCGCCAATGAATCCATGATTCGGGGCCAGTTACTGCAACTGTCTGATAAAGAACACGTACTGATCCTGATCCAGCATCACATCATTACTGATGGCTGGTCACTGGGAATATTGCTCCGCGAACTTAGCGCGCTCTACTCCACTGCTCTGGGAGAAAATAAGACTTCCTTGTCTCCGCTTTCTATCCAGTATGCTGACTATGCTGTCTGGCAACAAAAATGGCTACAAGGCGAGGATTTTGCTGTACAAAAAGAGTTCTGGCAAAACCAGCTTCAGGGAGCACCGGCATTACTGTCTCTTCCTACTGATTACCCACGCCCACCAGAACAAAATTACACAGGAGATCATATTCCTGTTCACTTGAGTGCTGATTTGCTCTCTGCACTCAAAGCGCTCGGACAACGCCAAAACACAACTTTGTTTATGACATTGCTCACTGCCTGGGGAATTGTACTTACCCGGCTAAGTGGGCAGAACGATATTGTTATCGGCTCCCCCGTTGCCAACCGTTCACACAGTGAACTCGAAGGATTAATCGGCTTCTTCGTCAATACCCTGCCTTTACGTATCGAAACTGAACAGTGCCACTCCGTGGCGGATTTACTCACCCATGTCCGTGAGCGCTCGCTTGCAGCTTACGCTCATCAGGAGCTGCCTTTTGAACAGTTAGTGGAAATTCTGCATCCTGAGCGCAGCCTGAGCCATAACCCGATCTTTCAGGTTATGCTGGCACTGAACAATACAACCATACCATCCCTCGAATTACCGGGATTATCCGCTTCATTAATGGAACAGCCGCACAGCACCGCCTATTTTGACCTGACACTGGCACTGACCGAAACTCAGGATGGACTCAGAGGTTATCTGGAATACGCATCAAGCCTGTTTGACAGAGCAACAGTTCAACGCATCGTGGGTTATCTCACCAATGTGCTGACAGCCATGACGTTAGACGAAACGCAGGCTATTAGCTTCCTGCCGATGTTATCGGTTGGGGAGCGTCAGCAATTATTGACTGATTTCAACAGTATTCCACCGGTTCAGTGTAATAAACCAACCCAAAGCCCTGTTACCGGTTTTTCACAGAATATGTTGATTCATCAGCTATTCGAAGAACAAGTACAACGCACACCCGATGCAACGGCAGTGATCTTTGAAGAACAATCATTGAGTTATGGCGAACTTAATCGCCTCGCCAATCAACTGGCCCACAGCCTGATTGCCTTTGGCGTTCGTCCTGACGATCGGGTGGCAATTCATATTGAGCGGGGGCTGGATATGATTGTTGGCCTGCTTGGGATTTTAAAAGCAGGTGCCGGTTACGTTCCGCTTGATCCGGAATATCCCGTCGAACGGCTGACATACCAGCTCACTGACAGTAAGCCCGTCATATTACTGACTCAGAAACACCTACAAACTCGCTTACCAATACAAAATATCCCTATCTGGTTACTGGATGATGAAACTCATCGGGATAAGATGCAAAAACAACCTGCTCATAATCCTGACCGCCAGCAAACAGGAATTCAGCCATATCATCTGGCTTATATCATTTACACCTCAGGTTCAACCGGAAAGCCAAAAGGCGTTATGCTCGAACACCGCAATGTGGTCAGCCTTATAGGCGCTCACTGCCAAATTAGTGAACCCGGCCCGAAAGATCGTGTGCTTCAGTTTGTTACCTTCGCATTTGATATTTCAGTATCAGATATTTTTCCTACCCTGGTCTCCGGCGCTACGCTGGTACTTCGTCCTTCTTATCTCAAAGTACCGGACAGTACTTTTGTCGATTTCATCCGTGCACAGAAAGTCACGATCATTAATGTACCGACTGCTTTCTGGCATCATTGGGGACAGGAGATAAAAGCCGGACGCAGCGGTTTCAGTTCTTGCATTCACACTCTGATTGTTGGGGGGGATAAAGTAGAACCCCGCTGTTTAATAGACTGGTTCTCATGCCCGGAAACAGCAGACTGCCGCTGGTTCAACGCTTATGGCCCAACAGAAATCACCATTACAGCAACTGCGACCATGGTCAACAGGGAAATGATGATGGGCAGCAACAATCATATTTCCCCCATCATTCACAGTATCCCGATTGGGCACCCGCTCTCCAATACTTGCGTCTATATTCTGGATACGCTTGGTCAACCTGTTCCTGTCGGTGTAAGTGGCGAAATCCACATCGGTGGCATGGGTGTTGCGCGGGGTTATTTAAACCAACCAGAACTGACTGCCGAAAAATTTGTTGTTGATCCTTTTAGCAAGCAACCCGATGCCCGTATGTATAAGACCGGTGATCTGGCTCGCTGGCGCGCTGACGGTAATATTGAATACCTCGGACGCAATGACTTTCAGGTCAAGATCCGTGGTTTCCGTATTGAGCTAGGCGAAATTGAAACCAGACTGCTCCAGTGTCAGGGTGTACGTGAAGCTATCGTGCTGGCCCGCGAAGAGAGTTCTTATTCAAAAGCAGGGCATGATAAACGCCTTATTGCCTATCTTATCGCAGAACCCGATACAAAACCGGAACCTGCGGAGCTACGCCGACAACTTGCACAATATCTTGCTGACTATATGCTGCCCAGCGCATTTGTAATACTGGATGCGTTCCCGCTGGCCCCTAATGGAAAACTCGACCGTCAGGCACTGCCTGCACCGGATCTGGCTGCTGTCGTTACCCGTACTTACATAGAACCGCAGGGTGAAGCAGAAACAGCGCTGGCTGAGATCTGGCAGGCATTATTGAGGTTGGAAAAAATCGGACGTTATGACCATTTCTTTGAACTGGGCGGTCATTCACTGATGATTATCAACTTAGTCGAACGACTACGCTGCCGTGGCTGGAGCCTTAATATCCGTGAGGTATTCGTCACGCCGATTCTGGCTGAAATGGCAAAAACGATGCAAGTCACAGAGGATAACCCAGCGACATTCGCCATCCCTCCTAACCTGATCCCTGATAACTGTACCGCGATTACGCCTGGCATGTTGCCGCTGGTTTCTCTGGCACAAGATGAAATTGATCTGATTGCTGCTGGTATTTCAGGTGGAGCCGCTAATATTCAGGATATCTACCCTCTTGCGCCATTACAGGAAGGTATGTTATTCCATCATTTGATGCAAACACAGGGAGATGTTTATCTACTACATACCCTGTTCGCATTCGATAGTCGTAAACGTCTTGATGATTTCCTGAACGCTTTACAACACCTCATTAATCGCCATGATATCCTACGCACCGCCATCTGCTGGGAAGGATTAGCTCAACCGGTACAGGTTGTTTGGCGTCGGGCATCCCTGCATATCAAGACCTTTATACCGGATACAGATAGTAGCGAAGGCATTCCGGCTCAATTGTTAGCGTACACTGAGCCTTGTCAGCACCGCCTTGATATCAGTCAGGCACCATTATTCTCCGTCGATATTACCTATGACCCACATCAGGATGAGTGGCTGATGGCTTTCTGCTGTCACCACATACTTAATGACCATATGTCGCTGGATCATATCATCGCTGAAATCAGGGAGCTGCTGCACCAACGCATTGAACCACTACCTCCGGCACTGCCCTATCGTCACTTTATCGCCCAGTCTCTGCGTATGCCGATAGCAGATCACGAAGCCTTCTTCCGTGAAATGCTTGCCGACGTGGATACGCCTACCGCTCCTTTCGGAATATTGGACATCTACAGTGAAAACAGGCAGATAACTGAGGTCATCAAACCACTGAGAGCATCTCTGTCCAGAGACATCCGTAAGCAGGCAAGCCGTCAGGGAGTCAGCCCCGGCGTATTATTCCACGTAGCACTGGCACAGGTACTGGCAAAAATAAGCGGACGGGATGATGTGGTCTTCGGTACTGTTTTACTGGGACGAATGCAGGAAAATGCCGGTATTGAACAAACGCTGGGGCTGTTTATTAACACCCTGCCTGTGCGTATTCGGCTGGTAAAAAACAGTGTGCAGGAAACCGTGAAAGCAACCTATCGCAGTCTGACACAGTTACTTGAACACGAGCAAGCATCACTAGCACAAGCACAGCGCTGTAGCAACATAGCACCACCTTTGCCACTTTTTAATACGTTGCTGAACTATCGTCATAGCCAGTCAAATGTCACCAACACGCTATGGGAAGGCATACATCTAGTGACCGGCAAAGAAAGAACGAATTATCCTCTTTATCTGGCAGTAGATGATTTAAGTAAAGGCTTCCTGCTGAGTGCTCAGTCAGTTACGGGAATTGATCCGGCCTATCTGATTACCTGTATGACCACAACGTTGTCCGATCTGGTACACGCACTGGAAAATGAACCACAAAAACCGATCATGGATATTTCTACTCTGCCGACCACTGAACACCGGAAATTACTGGAGGACTTTACCGCCGCTCAAACTGGCCTGCCACCCGCTATGCAAATTTCACCTCAACCTGCTGCTGTAGCCTATCAGGCGCCGCTTGGTAATGTTGAAATTGCACTGGCAGAGATATGGCAGGAATTATTGGAACAGAAACAAGTAAGTCGTCATGATAATTTCTTTGCACTGGGGGGCCATTCATTAACAGCGGTGCAATTATTAGCCCGTATGCAGAAACAGAATATGGAAATCCCACTCGCACTGCTGTTTTCTCATCCGACAATATGCGAATTGGCTGAAGTTATAGATCAAAATCATACTATTGGAGTAAATAGCTCTGATATTAATTGTTAGATAAGGTAAGAAAAAGAATTAGCTCCACTGTAAGTGAGTGGGGCTAATTCAATATTTATGAGCACCAATTTTCATTGGTCACTACATCTGAATCATATTTGTAGATAAATTAAAACTCTAAGTTACGGATAAAGCGGTAATCGGCAGATTCCGCCTTGAGACGGTACAAGTTAGCTGGGCGGCCTCTCTCATGGCGTTTCTTACCAGTATCAATCAATAAGTCGGCTTGCTCTAAACGGCGTCTGAAAGATTTTTTTTGTAATGTTTTGCCAATTAGAACTTCATGGACATGCTGTAATTCCGTCAGCGTAAAAACTTCAGGCAGCGCAAATCCTGGTACGATGGAATACAGTGATTTCTGTTGTAGTCTCTCCCTAGCTTGCTGATACAGCTGCGTATGGTCAAAGGCCAGCGGCATTGTTCCTATTTCGTCAATAGGAACCCATTTAACAGATTCGACAGCATCAATATGATGTTCACAGGATTGATAAGCAATCAGCGCGGTATAGCATACAGTGACGGACCAGCCCCGTTTATCGCGCTGACTGTTACCAACAGTACATAGCTGCTCAATATAGGGAGGGATCACGCCTGTTTTTTCTTTTAACTTCCTTAAGATCGTCTCTTCAAGTGTACCGTCCTTAAAAGGCTTGCATGATGAGTATCAATATTTCTTGAATAGTCTTCCCGAAAATCTCCGGAGCAGAGTGATGATTTGCCAAGGCCCGGATAATATTAACGAATTTTCTGATATAGTTAACCTCAGCTTCGCTTAAAAATAGCGATCTCATTATCCCGCAGATTCAAGCTCGGTTTTTTAGGTTGGAATGTATAAGCAATAAGGCCAGCAGCAACTTCCAATAAAAAACCGAGTTGACTGCGATGCCTTGAATGCTCTATCTGAGAAATATTCTTGAGCTGATCGATGACGGTTTCTATCAAAAACCGCCGCCTTAACATCAATCTATCCCAGAGAGATAATACCTTGGCTTTCATGTTACTCCGGACATTCGTGATTAACGTGACACCTTCCGCTTCCAATTCATCACATAAAGCCTGGGATAAGTATCCTTTATCACCATACAAACAGCCTGTTAATCCTTTTGTCAGCGCTTTGACTGGCTGGCGATCATCCGTGTTTCCTGCGGTGAGTTTCACGGCTAACAAT
>NZ_CAWNQH010000012.1:0-788 GCF_963876495.1 Xenorhabdus sp. KJ12.1 | reverse complement strand
TTGTAACGGTAGCGCGTTTGCCCCCAGCGGCTGTCGTCAATCACCCGCACATTATGGGATCGGTCGTATTGCCAGCTCCGGTTAACGGCGGTCGCTTGCGGTGGGAAGTGCGGGTCATTTTGTGCCAGCGTTTCCCTGAAAAACTGAGTCGCCTGTCCTGCCGATTGATGTGCAAGCAGGCCAGTTGCGGTGTAGCGACTGGCAAGGATAAAACCGTTGGCACTTTCGCGCACGATTTCCCGCCCCAGTGCATCATGCTGGAAGGTCAGTGGTGCATGCTGGTTAAGCTGAAAGTGATTCAGACTTCCCGACAGGTTATAACCGAAATGCAGGGTGTTGCCATCCACACTTTCGCTGACCGGACGCCCGGTCAGGCTATCCCACTCACGGGTAATTTCCCGTCCGTTGATGCGTTCGCAAATTGGCAGGCCAGTGATTTTGTCATACTCATATTCGACGACAGCATCGGCGTTAGTGGCTTTCACCAATTGATACCGTTTGTTGTATTCATAAGTGGTGGTGGCTTTAAGTTCTAACTTGCCATCTTCCGGTTGCCAGCTTTCCTGTTTTATTAGTGAACCGGCGGCAGAGTAATACCAGCGGAGTTGTTGGCCGTCAGGATATTGAGTCAGTGTGCGGCGCCCCAGCTTATCGTACTGATACTCAAGGGTACGCCCGGTAAAATCGGTTTCCCGGATAATTTGCCCGGCGGCATCCCGTTCATAGCGATAGGTTTCACCGGTGGAGGCGGTGACAGAATTCAACCGGGTCAGGCGGTCATAACCAAA
>NZ_CAWNQH010000011.1:0-794 GCF_963876495.1 Xenorhabdus sp. KJ12.1 | reverse complement strand
CGGAGCTTTCGGTTGGACACGGCCTCGGCTTTTGCCCAGACGGTGATAACAGCACTGTGGCTGAACGTTTCTGCACCCAGTTCGTCCCGATGGATAACCGGACGAAGTAACCGGATGCGATGACGCAGTTCTCCTACTTTCATCGTGATTCTCCTATAACGGAATAAAACGATAGGGTTCCAGCAAGGCCTGAAAGCCCAGCGGCAATGACTGGCCGTCCCGGCTGTCATACCAGAATCCCACGGTCAACATAATCGCCAGTGCCACATCATCGGTCACGAGCAGGCCATCGGGATCATCCTCCGGTACCGCGCTCTCATACAGGCGACGGTTCAGGTAGCTTTCTGTACGTTTGATGGCGGCACGGGAATAGGTGTTTAATAAATCATCGTCGGCGGGGTTATCACTGTCGAGTCGGCACTGCTGCCTGAGCAGATCCAAAGAGGGGAATGGCATATGAACTCCTGATAATTACGCCTTACCTTCTGCCGTTTTCAGCAATTTCACGGCGTTGCTGTCCACCAGCAGAGCACCCACCCGTTTGGTGGTATAGAAGTGAATAAACGGTTTGTGCGTGTAGGGATCGCGCAGCATACGTACCCCAAGACGATCTAAAATGGTATAGCAACGTTTGAAGTTCCCGAACGCCATTGGCACGGCACCTGCCCCCAAATCGGCGAACTGCTCATTCTCGGCAATACCGTAGCCGAGCAAGGCGGAAGGTTGCCCCAGTTGCAGGCCCGGCTGCCACAGGTAGTTGCCCTGACTGTCTTTCAGGGTGCGCACCTGAAACA
>NZ_CAWNQH010000010.1:0-799 GCF_963876495.1 Xenorhabdus sp. KJ12.1 | reverse complement strand
TTATTCCAAATCCGAAGAGATGCATGACAAAGTGGTAGGTACGTTCATTGAGCGTGAATACTATCTTTCATAACAGATCTAACTATTGGGAGCATGACCAAATATTCAACCAAAGAACAAGACAACGGATTTGGGTCATGCTCCCAATAGTTAACCCCAATTCCGCTTAAGCTATTGCTGAAATATCTTCTTCTGAGTAGAAAATTTTCAGTGATGGCTTCTTCTCCTGAAGGCAGTAAGCAATCAATCCAGTTAAAATCGTTAACAAAAATCCGGTTATACTTCGGTGACGAGAATGTTCTATTTGCGCGATATTTTTTGACTGCCATTAATCGTTTCAATAATAAAACGTTTTTTAAGCATGATTTTATCCCACTCAGCCAATGCACGTGCTTTCATGTTGCGGCGATTTTTCGTGATAAAGGCGATATCCGTTTTAGCTAAATCATCCGCTAATTCTTGACTCAGATATCCTTTATCTCCGTAAAGAGAACCCGTTAAAACTTTTGATAATTCGCGAACAGGCTGCCGATCATTCACATTACCCGGGGTCACTTTAAGGGCTAAAATGTCGCCCAGATGGTTAACAATCAGGTGTAATTTGAAACCATATAGCAAAATCAAAATAATTAACCTCAGCTTCGCTTAAAAATAGCGATCTCATTATCCCGTAGATTCAAGCTCGGTTTTTTAGGTTGGAATGTATAAGCAATAAGGCCGGCAGTAACTTCCAATAAAAAACCGAGTTGACTGCGATGCCTTGAATGCTCTATCTGAGAAATATTCTTGAGCTGATCGA
>NZ_CAWNQH010000009.1:0-815 GCF_963876495.1 Xenorhabdus sp. KJ12.1 | reverse complement strand
TTATTTACAAACCGCCGTCGAAATTGCAGAAGAAATTGAATCATCTATATTCCCTGTATTGACTGCAACTCAGAATGAAGCAGAACCGGATACTTATTTAATGTGTCGGGGAGTTCATCGACAGGCAATTAATTTAGCGCAAAAATTAAGGGAGATAAAAAAAGATTATATCATGGAAGGTGAAATACATTCATTCCGTGATATGAGATTCGAATTAGAACCCGCTCATGTAGCCATCAATAAATCAAGAGTGTTTATTAATGCACTTATTGAAAATGAGAAAAATGATGAAAGAGCAGTCGAGCTTTCTATTTTATCCGATTTAGTATTTACCGCAATAAAAGAAATAGAACGAATCAGAGGTGAGGAATTATGACAACATTAAAACCCATAGAAATTGCCACTAATGCTGACATCGTGATTGAAATACGTGAAGTCTATGTTGTTGACGGTGCTAGCCGGGCTTATTTAAGTGAAAGCGGTGCACTGAATAAATTAGCTTATGTTAGAGCACAAGAGCAATTCGACAAAGAAAAGAGGCCAAGTAACTATCCTATCAAAAAAGTTAAGCAAGAAGACGGAACGACTAAATTGATGTTTGGCAAGATGCGTCCTGAATTTATGGAAAGACATTCTCAAATTTTGGAAGAACTGAAAGCGGATATTAAACGGGAGCGAGAAAAGATAGCCCTACAGAAAAAGTATTCTCAGGCAATGAGTAAAATTAATTCATTACATGAGAAAATATCTGAGTTAGAAATGCAAATAGCCGACTTAGATTAATAATAAAAACAACAAACCAAATTTAATTACAG
>NZ_CAWNQH010000008.1:0-827 GCF_963876495.1 Xenorhabdus sp. KJ12.1 | reverse complement strand
TCACGCTTAGTACCACGCAGCAGAACACCAACGTTCTCACCCGCACGGCCTTCGTCCAGCAGTTTGCGGAACATTTCAACGCCAGTACAAGTTGTTTTCGCAGTATCTTTGATACCAACGATTTCAACTTCGTCACCAACTTTAACGATACCACGCTCAACACGACCAGTTACAACAGTACCACGGCCGGAGATGGAGAATACGTCTTCGATTGGCAGCAGGAATGGCTTGTCAATGTCACGCTCTGGTTCTGGGATGTAAGTATCCAGTGCTTCAGCCAGTTCAACAACTTTAGCTTCCCACTCTGCGTCGCCTTCCAGCGCTTTCAGAGCAGAACCACGGATGATTGGCGTGTCGTCGCCTGGGAAGTCGTACTGAGACAGCAGCTCACGAACTTCCATTTCAACCAGTTCCAGCAGCTCTTCATCATCAACCATGTCACATTTGTTCAGGAACACGATGATGTAAGGAACGCCTACCTGACGACCCAGCAGGATGTGCTCACGAGTCTGTGGCATTGGGCCATCAGTTGCAGCAACAACCAGAATTGCACCGTCCATCTGAGCAGCACCGGTGATCATGTTTTTCACATAGTCGGCGTGGCCTGGGCAGTCAACGTGCGCGTAGTGGCGAGTTGGAGTATCATACTCTACGTGAGAAGTAGAGATGGTGATACCACGTGCTTTTTCTTCTGGTGCGTTATCGATCTGATCGAATGCACGTGCGTTACCGCCGTAGGTTTTTGCCAGAACGGTGGTGATTGCAGCAGTCAGGGTAGTTTTACCGTGGTCAACGTGGCCGATAGTACCAACGTTAACGTGCGGTTT
>NZ_CAWNQH010000007.1:0-838 GCF_963876495.1 Xenorhabdus sp. KJ12.1 | reverse complement strand
GCATTCACTTCAATGCCGAATGCCTCCATCAGCAATGGCGTGCGCTTGCACATCAATCTCGCGGGACGGAACACTTCCCACGCCTGTTTCTCCGTGGTCGCGCCGGAATAAACCTCCGCGCCGAATTCGTCATCACAGGTAAAGCAATAGAGGGCGACGCCGGCTGAAATGGCGGATTTGCCATTTTTACGCGGAATTTCGGTATACACTTCCCGAAAGCGTCGTAACCGGCTGCCTTTATGTACCCAGCCAAAGGCCGAGCAGACAATAAATAACTGCCACGGCTCCAGTGTGATCGGCATCCGCTTAAACGCCCATTCACCCTTGGTGTGTGGCAGGAGCTGGATAAATTTCGCGGCACGTTCGGCCAGCGCTTTATCGAACCGATATTTGAATAGCTTGCTCTTTTCCTGATTCAGATTATCCAGATGCCGCTGACAGGCCTCTCTGACGTAGCGACTAACGTCAATTTTGCCGCGCACCACATCACGGGCATATTGGTTCGCCGCATTGACATTCAGGTAAGATTTACAGCTCATGATGCAATCATCCTCATAAACGGATTGTCCGTTTTAGCCTGACCTGCCGCCCCAATCAGACGCTGACGGCTGCTCGGATCGAGTCCCAACATCGAGCCGGTGGTATCCATTTCAGCCTGTTGCTCTTTTTTGGCAGTCAGCTCCGGGTTTTTAATTGGCCCGCCGGTTGCACCGATCACGGTATTGCCCTGCCGGGCGATATTCATCACAGCATTGCGCCAGAACTGGTAAGCCACACACCAGCGTTCCAGTACCACAAGATCCGTGACACACAGTAATCCCTGTGCGCATAATTCCTT
>NZ_CAWNQH010000006.1:0-934 GCF_963876495.1 Xenorhabdus sp. KJ12.1 | reverse complement strand
AAGACTGAAATCGATACTCTTCGGGCTGATGTTGCCGCTGGTCGTCGCAAGCTGCGCATCAAGGCCACCTGTCCTGTGCGTGAGGCCACTCCCTCCGTCAGCGTGGGCGATGCAACCACCATCGAACTCCCTAGAGAAACTGGACAAGCTGTTCTCGATATCCGAGAAGGCATCATCAACGACCGTGCAAAACTGAGATATTTGCAGGATTATGTTAGGGCGCAGTGTAAATGAGGAGTGGAACAATGAAAGAACCAATACTGGCATCAATAAAATTTGATACCAGCAAATTAGATAAAAAAATAGATGAATTGAAATCCCTATTTCTTGAAGATATCCATGAAGATTTTCTCGGCGTAATCACTGGCCTGTCCGAGAATGTCATCTTCACTGATAACCCTGCCACACGAAGTACAGGTGGTGCCGTTGAGGTCGTCTATTTCCTTGATTTCGACGCTGGAGCTTACAACAAGGTCACTATGGCAATCAGGGCACTTAAACGAAATCTCACTCATAAGTAGTATTCCTTTTTTGACTGCGGAATAACCAACCTATCAGTTTTTCTTGACTGTGGAAAGCAGGAAACCACCTTGCCTGATGTGGTTAAAAGCAGGCCTTTATTCCCATACCCATTCCCTGAGTGGTTAAAGGAATACAGATAACTCATGCTGCCACTTCGTTCTCACCGCGTACCCTACGCATACGAACTGGTGGCATTTTTATTTTCACCGCGCACCGAAAGCGCATCTCAATTGCACCGAACCTAACCCTATCGAAATGAGCCTTCGAGGTCACCAGTTATGGCTGGCGAGCCTTCGGTGGGCTGGTTTCCTATTTCGGCGAAGGTTCATTTCATAGAGCAGGTAAAACGCGATGTCGAATGTCTTAGTCTTTAAAGAAAAAGAAGTCATCCCTTTTGATAATGGCGACGGGA
>NZ_CAWNQH010000005.1:0-943 GCF_963876495.1 Xenorhabdus sp. KJ12.1 | reverse complement strand
CTCCCTGTAAATAATCCCGTTGCCATGCTGCGTAATCCCCGTAGGTGATATCCAGCGCAGGGAGCTGGCTGTCACGGCCTGCTTGCAGCGCGTGGTAAATCTCCGCCAGTTCCGCCATAAAGATATCGATGGACCAGCCATCCATTGCAATATGGTGCCATAACAGTAATAAGTAATGGCTGTCTGCGACCTGATAATGCCGCAGGCGTAGGCTGGGTTCAGTGGTTAAATCAAAGGGAGTGGCTATCTCGGTACGCGCGTTAGCCAGCAGCATTTCCCGGTCGTCACAGGATTGAGACTGAATCAGCAAATGCGTGTCCAACACCTGCTGGAACATCTGGTCTTGATCATCACTGCGATACACGGTTCTCAGCACGGCATGACGTTCAGCTAAGCGGTTAATGGCGGTTGCCAGTACCGGCAGTGACGTATCCTCAGTCAACTGAACCAGGTACGGGATATGATAGACATCGGAACCCTGCTCATACTGTTCGATAAACAACATCCGCTCCTGCGCAAATGACAAGGGATAGCGCGTTTGTGCCAGCGGCGGGATAACGGTACAAATATGCTCGTCCATCTGCGTGGCTAATCCGGCGATGGTTTTCAGCTCAAACAGTTGTGCCAGTGAAATATCCGTAGACAGGGTACGACGAATAGCGGCAATCAGTTTAATGGCGCTCAGAGAATTGCCGCCGAGACGGAAG
The DNA here is from genome assembly GCF_963876495.1 of Xenorhabdus sp. KJ12.1. Taxonomy (NCBI): domain Bacteria; kingdom Pseudomonadati; phylum Pseudomonadota; class Gammaproteobacteria; order Enterobacterales; family Morganellaceae; genus Xenorhabdus; species Xenorhabdus sp. KJ12.1. Next base: position 236 of record NZ_CAWNQH010000005.1, on the reverse strand, counting down.
AAATTATCGTCAATACCGACCCGCTCCAGTTCTAAAACATCCTGCCAGATAGTGCAAAGCTGGGTTTCTAAGGCATTACGGGGTGCAACATAATTTTCTCTGTCACCGAAAACCGGCTCCGGCAAGGCTCGGCGGTCCACTTTGCCGTTCAGCGTTAGCGGAATAGCCTCCATAAAGGTAAAACTGGCGGGCAGCATATAGTCCGGCAGACGAGCAGATAAGTGCGTCAGTAGCAC
>NZ_CAWNQH010000004.1:0-1016 GCF_963876495.1 Xenorhabdus sp. KJ12.1 | reverse complement strand
TCAATGAGTTGTTGATGCCAGAGAAGGATAAATTTTTGACAAAAGTCATCGACGCAGCAGTAAAGTTCTTCTAAATTATACATGCCTGAGGATCTCCACTATTTTGTTTTCTTTAGCAAAAACTTTGATCGTGCCTCAGGCACTTTAGTTCCCTTCTTAAGCGAAGCTCAGGTTGAATTAAGATCTATATAATAAATTTTATTTGTATTAAAAATCCTCAATGCTAATGTCATTATCTAATCTCTCTTTTATTAAGATTAATTACAAATTGGGGCAAGAACATTTAAAAACATTGAGGATAATGAATGAAAACAATCGGTATGCTAGGGGGAATGAGCTGGGAATCGACGGTGAGCTATTACCAAGCAATTAATCGGGGAATCAAGGAGGAATTAAAAGGCCTTCATTCTGCCAAGATATGTTTGTTTAGTGTGGATTTCGATGAAATTGAAAAATTACAACGTTCTTCTCGCTGGAATGAAGCAGCTACGTTATTGAGTGCTGCGGCTAAATCTGTTGAAGCTGGTGGAGCTGATTTTTTGGTGATATGCACCAATACAATGCATAAGATTGCGGATGATATAGAAAAATCCATTTCTATTCCCATACTTCATATCGCAGATGCAACCGCAGAAGTATTGATTGGTGATGGCATCAAGAAAGTAGGTTTATTAGGAACGCGATTCACAATGGAAGAAGATTTCTATAAAGCAAGATTAACTAATAAATTTGATATTGAAGTCATTGTGCCAGACGACGAGCAGAGAGATTTAGTCCATCGTATAATTTATGATGAGTTATGTGTTGGTGAAATTAGAGCAAATTCACGGCAGATTTATTTGAATATTATCCAAGATCTCTCTTCCAAAGGTGCTGAAGCCATTATAAGGCAGTAAGCAATCAATCCCGTTAAAATCGTTAACAAAAAACCGGTTATACTTCGGTGACGAGAATGTTCTCATTGAGAGCCGTTTTTTAATTGTCCATTAATCGTTTCAATGATAAAACGCTTTTTA
>NZ_CAWNQH010000003.1:0-1056 GCF_963876495.1 Xenorhabdus sp. KJ12.1 | reverse complement strand
CTAAATAACTTTTCATAATAGTGAGACACTCGATTTACTTTCTCTGAAAGAGTCTATTTGCAGATTTTTTCAAGAATTTTTTCACATTACTGAGCAGTTGCCACATATACCGACAACAATGGTTACGTGTGACTGTTTCATGTAACGTGTGCCATAAGTATTCTATTTTGTTCAACCAAGGCGAGTAGACGGGCAGGAATAAGAGGATAATGGTGGGGTTTTGAGCCAACCAACGCTGAACTGCCCGGCTTTTATGAATGCAATAATTATCCAAAATCACGGTCAGCGTTTTCACACCCCGATAATATCTTTTTAAGACTTCCAGCATTTTAATAAATAAGAGTGAATTTTTCTTTGAACTTCCCGTATAGAGAACGTGCTTTGTTTGAACGTCAAGAGTGCCCGCAATGTAGTATTTTTGATTTTGTCCCGGGGTGATAATCCGCTTTTGTTGTCCTTTAAAATACCAGTCAGCGCCGATTTTAGGATTAAAGTGAATATCAACCTCATCTTCATAAACCACGGGATGTTTCTCTGAGGCCAGAGATAACGCTTTGGTAATGAGCCTCATTTTCTCATCATATTCAGGGTCAGGCACCTGTAATGTCGGGGCTGCTCGTCGCCATACAATGCGATTTTTACAGAAAAATCGGTAAAGTGTGCTGATTGACAGTTTGATATTAAATAATTTTTTGATTTGAAAGATAAAAAAAGAGAGGCTCCAACGAGAACGAATATGACCAAATTGCTGAGGTGAATGTTCCAACAAATAAAACAGAACGGGCAAAAGTGGCGTTAAATTCCACCGAGGGTGGCGCCCCGCGGATAAAGGATACAATCCGGCCCATCCAAGTGCCTTAAAGCGATCAATCCACCGCCACACAGAGGAATGCACGGTGCAAAGTGTTTTGGCGACTTGAGACACAGATGCACCTTGATGTAGCAAGAGTATCGCCATAATCCGGCGAGCATAGTTTTTATCTGCCGTTTTTTGGACAATTTTTCTCATTTGACGCCGCTCATTGCGCGGAATTGGTGGTACGATGGCCATAACTC
>NZ_CAWNQH010000002.1:0-164757 GCF_963876495.1 Xenorhabdus sp. KJ12.1 | reverse complement strand
CAAAATAACCTATCCGAAGAGCAATAGCCTGCTAAAACCGCTGGCAGCCAAAGCTGCTACCATCGAAGGTACTAACCCCAGTCTGGCGATTGTCGATGAGTACCATTTACACCCTGATAACGCGGTGTATTCTGCCCTTGAGCTGGGAATGGGCGCACGTCCCGAGGGTATTCTTTTTGCCATTACCACGGCAGGCAGTAATGTAATTTCAGCCTGTAAGCAGCACTATGATTATTGTTGCCAGATATTGGATGGTGAAGAGCAAAACGCATCCCTGTTTGCCCTGATCTACGAGTTGGACGACGAGAACGAGATTGATGATGAAGCACTCTGGATAAAGGCCAATCCCAATCTGAATATCTCTGTGGACAGTGCCGCTTTGCGTGACACCATCCAGAAAGCGCGGGGCATTCCCTCACAATGGACAGAAATGCTGACTAAACGTTTTAATATCTGGTGTCAGGGTGAAACGCCGTGGATGGGAGAAGGGACATGGAAAGCCTGCCAGACAGATTATGATGAAAACGACCTGAAAGGCTTAGAGTGCTACGCCGGACTAGATTTATCTTCCACAGGCGATATCACTAGTATTTGCTACACGTTCCCCGTGGATAACGAACTGTTATTACTGACCCGCCATTACCTGCCAGAAGCCCGGCTACAGAATCCCGCCAATAAGAATCGGGCGGTATATCGACAATGGGTACAAATGGGTTGGATACGCACTACCGTAGGCGATTGCATTGATTACGACCGCATCCGTGATGATATTCTCAAAGACAGCCAGCATTTTGATATTAAGCTGGTGGGCTTTGATACATGGAACGCCACACACCTACGCACTCAATTACAAGGCGCGGGGCTGGATGTTGAGCCGTTCCCGCAAACCTATATGCGCTTTAGCCCTGTGGCAAAATCGGCTGAGGTGTTCGTTAACCGCAAAATCATTCGTCACAACGGTGATCCGGTGCTGGCATGGGCAATGTCTAATGTGGTTATGGAAACGGATGCAAACGCCAATATCAAGCCGAATAAGAAGAAATCCGCGAACAAGATTGACCCTGCGATTGCGTTCCTGATGAGTTTTGGTACATGGCAAGCAGAGCATGAAGAGTTTGCATTCAACCTCAGTGATGGACAGAAACAGAGACTGGCTAATTTTGATGGAATTTAGATAACTAGTTTATTTTTAAAGATTATTAAGAATAGGCATTAATGAAATCAATTGCTCGTAAGGCTAGATATCACACCTTGATTTGGATTAGTCGTTATTCTATCTGACAGTCAGCTATGAGCGGAAAGAGGGCATGGATGCAGAGCTCATTAATAACTCATTAACCACATTACGGCCGCATATTGCTCGGCCGTGTAAAATAAGCTAATTAACAAAGGCTATCTGATAACTTAGAAAAATCGCAATTCAAAAAAGCGTTCTCAAAATCATTAATATTATGTCGATTTAGATAAAAAATGAGCAATGCGGAAAAAAGATTCATTTCTGGCTCAGATATCCAGTAATTTAGTTCTAATTTGGCTCTGTTATCCATATACACATCATCTCCACGTGTATACATGCCCTGATATTCATCGAATTTTTCGACAAGGTCATTTACCTTAAGAAGATTGTAATGGTATTCAAAAGAGGAGAAGTTTTCTTCATTAATATCAAGACTGCCCAAGACCTCATCAGCGTAGACAGCAATCTTCTCATTCTGAAAGGTAGGTGGTGAAGCGATCTTAATCATGGAAACAAGAAGCTCTCTCGCTTTGTAAGTGCATTTACTGAGCTGTTTATGGAAGTTATTAATCAAGTCGAAAACTTTAAGATATCCATCACCGGGGTTGTCCGGAAAAAACTCTTGAGTAGAAACCGACTCGTTGAACAACATCAAGTCCGTTGGAACCGGAATCCTCGCGGGTAGAGAAAAAGTATTACTCTGAGCAGAATAGGATGAAAAATATTGACTGTGCTCACTTTTTAATATACTAAGAAAATGTTTCTGAAATTGAGTGTCTTTTTGAATAACTACGCTAACCATATCGAATAACGTGATGTAGTTGATATTAGGTGCGGAAAGTTTAACCGATGAACTAACAGGTTCAACAGTTAGCAAGAAAAACAGAATGTTAGGGTAGTCTTTTTTTAAAGTGGGATTTCCATTATGAGTGTTAACTGTATCTTGAAATTTCTTCTTGGTTACTGTTGCAGTCATTTGTAGACCAGTTTTCGTTGAAAAACTACCATAATCAAAACTAGGATAGTTTCTCTGGACTGCATTTAAATCTCTAAAGTCTGCTCCATAAGCTAAGTTGATTAAGGGAAGTAAAGAAATTTCCTGGTTTTTAGCTAAATCAGTTAAACCATCTCGTGTACTTAGTTTAATTTGTGCGTAGATAATCGCTGTGAAATACCTTAGCTGCCTTGCGATAAAAGAACTTTCAGACTCCATGTTTTCATCTCCGATTTATGTCTAACAAAGTTGAAATAAACGCGATATACCAATTTCATCATGAGCTCGTCTGTCGTAATTATCTAGCTTAACAGTGACATCATGAAGGAAGAAACTACCATTCAAGAGTTCCTTAGACCTACTAAGTTTTTATATCATTGCATACATAGATCACCGTCATTTTAAAAAGCTAGACCAGACAGTTTGTTTTTGCTTAAGGATCTTCTTTAGCAGATAGATTAGTCCAGAGTCGCAAATTCTCGTTTCTGGCACGGAGCTGACTGTCACACTTTCTTGGACTCAGAGTAGCAAGGGTATCAAATCTCATTTGGACAGCATATAACATAAAAAGTTAAGCAGTTATACTCGTTCGCTTATTGAGTCCGATAAACCAATCAGTTAAAGTAGCCCCGCCATTGGCAAACTCCAATGGTCAAGGATTAGCACCCTTGCAAAGAGCTATCCACTGGTAGGAGGTTTCTACCAGTGTGTCTGCTATCGCCCTTTCAATGGCGATTCAGGCAGGGGAGGCTTCGGCCTCGCTGGAAGGTAGCTCCCAGTAGTGCTAACCCTGTCTGAATTGCCACCATCAATGTTCAATTAATGGAAGGGGTAGCAGGAATGATTGATATAAAAAAAGACTGGCATCAAGCTGATATCATCGCTGCATTACGTAAACGTGGTACAACCTTAGCCGCTGTTTCTCGTGAATCTGGCCTCAGTTCATCTACACTAGCAAATACTCTCAGTCGTCCGTGGCCGAAGGGCGAATGGATCATTGCTAACTATCTCGAAATACATCCCTCAGAAATCTGGCCGAGTCGCTATTTTGATTCTTATGGTCAGTTAATTGAGCGTCATGCTCGCAGTAAGCCACTGGAATAATTACTTATCAGTCTTGAGATTCAAATTTTGCCATTTTAGAAATCATGGCGTTTTGCATTTCAAGTGGCGATTAGGGAAGAAGAAAGGCAAACATCGTATTTTCAAGTGATGTGATAAATATCACAGAGAGGAATACGACAACGGCTCATTACCGTAGCTGTATTAATTGGTTATACCTCGCGCTACTGCCAGAAGGTATCCTATGGGTATCCTAGAAAAAACTAAGGGGTCGCACTTTTGATGCAACCCCTTGATAATTCTGGTGGCCCCTGCTGGACTTGAACCAGCGACCAAGCGATTATGAGTCGCCTGCTCTAACCACTGAGCTAAGGGGCCAGTGAAGTGGGGAGATTATACGGTACTGTGTGGCATTAGGTCTAGCCCCGAAAATTCATATGCGCGTTTTATATACAGAAATAAGTATCTTTTAACTGATTTAAACTATTTTTAAGTGCTCTAAACTATTTTTTAGTGATACTGATGGTCTTTTTGATTAATTTTTCTGGTCATTTACTGACTTTTGATTATTGTTTGGACATAAAAATTTTACCGGTCATGTTCTGCTTTCTGTAATTTCAGAACATATCTGTATTTCCCTATAAAAATATTTTTGTGACTCAACAATATGAGCCTATCTAACTTATCAAATTCGGTTTTGTCCCATCGTAAACTGGAAGATTACTTTTTTTCATCAATCAGTCAAATTTATCGACATATTGGAGCTGGTATCCGGCTCTATGTAACTGGTGTTGGAACTGATTCATTAAATTTTTTACAGGTGCTTGATGAACATAACCAGATAGCAGAGGAGCTGAAAGCAGCGATTCAGTTAATGGATGAGCAATCTGATGTACCTTTTCTGATTGTTGCTGTACAGCCCAGTCATCAGGTTTTAGCGGTTATTGAACAGGCCGGGTTTGTGTTTGATCCTGATAGTATTACAACGGTTATGGAGCTTGATTTAATCAACTGGCAGATAAAGGATGAGCATTGCGCTGAATATGAAATCAGGTGTGTTGATCATCGTTTGTCTGATTGGGTTCTTCCGATTAAAAGTGCATTTGAGACGGGTGATTCTATCTCCGGACAGTATATGAAATGCCATCAGGCTGCGTTAATTGCCGGGAAATGCTTGCAACATTACGCCCTCTATGTCGATGAAAAGCCAGTTTGTGCTTTAACTCTATCAAGGCTCAATAATATTGTCCGTCTTGATGATATCAGTACAGTAAGGGAAAAAATGGGGCGAGGATATGCTTCAGCATTAATTAACTATGTATTGAGTGAAGCTAGGAAAAAAGGCGCAACAGCTTGCTATCTGGAAGCTTCCTGTGAGGGAAATGGTGTGTATCGTCGCATTGGTTTTAAGTCGTTATTTGAATGTCAGGCCTTTGTTCGTGAAAGCTAAAAAGCTCGTGAGTAATAAAAAAGTGCCTGTCGAAACAGGCGCTTTTTAGACTTATCAGTAAATATTTTGATTAGTCATCAAGGAAGCTACGTAATACTTCCGAACGGCTTGGATGGCGCAGTTTGCGCAGAGCTTTCGCCTCGATCTGGCGGATACGCTCGCGGGTTACGTCAAACTGTTTACCAACTTCTTCCAGTGTATGGTCGGTGTTCATATCGATACCAAAACGCATACGCAGGACTTTCGCTTCACGCGCAGTTAACCCTGCCAGCACATCGTGGGTTGCTGAACGCAGGCTTTCTGAAGTTGCAGAATCCAGCGGCAGTTCCAGCGTAGTATCTTCAATGAAATCACCCAGATGTGAATCTTCATCATCACCAACTGGCGTTTCCATGGAAATTGGTTCTTTGGCGATTTTCAGTACCTTGCGGATTTTGTCTTCCGGCATCAGCATGCGTTCTGCCAGCTCTTCCGGTGATGGTTCACGCCCCATTTCTTGTAGCATCTGACGAGAAATACGATTGAGTTTGTTAATCGTTTCAATCATATGCACAGGAATACGGATAGTACGCGCCTGATCGGCGATAGAGCGAGTAATCGCCTGACGGATCCACCAGGTAGCATAAGTTGAGAACTTATAACCACGGCGATATTCGAACTTATCAACCGCTTTCATCAGGCCGATATTACCTTCCTGAATCAAATCAAGGAATTGCAGGCCACGGTTGGTATATTTCTTGGCAATTGAAATAACCAGACGTAAGTTAGCTTCAACCATTTCCTTCTTCGCACGGCGGGCTTTTGCTTCACCAATTGACATGCGACGGTTGATATCTTTGACTTGATCAATTGTCAGGCCAGTTTCTTCTTCAATCTGACGCAGTTTTTGCAGACTGCGCATGATTTCTTCTTCAACTTCCGGCAGTTTATCAGACCAAGGCTTGTTCATTGCTTTTGCAGCAGTGAACCATGTCTCAGTTGTTTCGTTACCGGAAAACAGAGTGATGAAGTTTTTCTTCGGCATTTTGCACTGTTCAACACACATCTTCATGATTTGACGCTCTTGAAGACGTACACGATCCATCATGGAACGCATGTTGTTGACCAGATAATCAAACTGCTTAGGCACCAGACGGAACTGTTTGAATACCTCGGACAGCATCAAAATTTCAGCGGCAGTGCTTGGATGGCTGCGGCCGTGGCTTTTTATTGACTGACGGGTAACTTCATATTGCTCACGCAATTCCATGAATTTTTGGCGAGCCAGCTCCGGATCGATGCTGTTATCATCGTCACTGTCAGTATCATCTTCCCCGTCTTCATCTTCATCATCGTCTTCGTCAAGCTCTTCCTGAGGAAGCTCAGAGCCAATGTGAGTAGCTGTCGGTGCAAGATCTTCTTCTGCGTTAGGATCAACAAATCCTGTAATCAGATCAGACAGGCGGCTTTCACCTGCTTCAACATGGTCATACTGTTCTAGCAGATAGGTAATAGCTTCAGGATATTCGGCAACGGAGCACTGTACTTGGTTGATGCCATCTTCAATGCGTTTCGCAATGTCAATCTCACCTTCACGAGTCAGTAGTTCAACTGTACCCATTTCACGCATGTACATGCGAACCGGGTCGGTTGTACGACCGATTTCTGACTCGACACTGGATAACACTTGCGCAGCTGCTTCTGCCGCATCTTCATCTGTGTCGTTTGTGTTTTCTGCCAACATGAGGTCATCGGCATCAGGTGCCTCTTCCATTACCTGGATGCCCATGTCATTGATCATTTGGATGATATCTTCTATCTGATCAGAATCGACGATATCTTCCGGCAGATGGTCATTGACCTCAGCATAGGTCAGATAGCCTTGCTCCTTACCTCGGGTGACAAGTAGCTTCAGCTGTGACTGCGGGTTTTGCTCCATAAGACAGTATCCACACTTCAGAGTATTGGTTGGTGTCAGTCGGCGAAACAAATATGCCAACAATAACATTTAGGGGGCATTTCGTTGTATTGCCACTGCCCTCAATAGCGGCAATTGTAGGGCTATCTCCCTACCTCATTCGGCACTTAAGCCGTAAATTCTGGATTCATTTTTTAGCGCTGGATTCAGAAATCAACCAGACTTCTTTACGTTCTTCCGGTGTCAGACCTTCAGTTCTTTCTTTAGCCACCAAAAATTTAAAACGTTCTTCCAATGCTGATGCGAAAAGATGATTTAACGCATCACTAAACGTTTTTTCAGCAATTTCTTCTACTTGTATATCGTTCCATGCGGCGAGTTTTTCAAGCTGTTTTGCGTACTTATTATCGCGATATTGCTCCAAAAGTTGACCGGTTGTTAACCCCGGCTGAGCAAGGCATGTGTCGACAAGCTCCATAAATAGCGGTAATCCCGCTACCTGAGCAGAAAACATTCCCTGTAATGAAGGGACTAATGTCGCTAAATGTGGGTTCTGCACCAGTAATGCGATGAGTATGCGCATTGTCGTTGGTTTCAGTTTTAGCGCCTGATAAGTATTGGTATCTTTTTTGACAAGCTTTGCTAAAGATCGTTCCAATTGTGTAGTATCAGGTATACCCAGCAGTTTTCCAAGTTCCTTTAGCAGGTAAAGCCGCAATGCTTCACCCGGGATCTGGCTAATCAGTGGCATCGCAAGTGAATTAAGTTTAGTTGCCCCTTCCGGGGTACTTAAATCAACCTGTAACAATAGTGAATCAAACAGAAATTCAGACAGAGTCAGTGCCTTTTCCATTCTCTGTTCAAATACTTCTCGCCCTTCTTTGCGTACTAGTGAATCTGGATCTTCGCCATCAGGCAAGAACATAAAACGTAATTGCCGGCCATCATTCAGATAAGGTAATGCTGTTTCCAGCGTCCTCCATGCGGCAGTACGGCCTGCACGGTCTCCATCGTAACAACAGATAACACTATCGGTTGTCCGGAAAAGTAGCTGAACGTGTTCGGCTGTCGTAGATGTTCCTAACGAGGCTACAGCATAATCAATGCCAAACTGAGCCAATGCGACGACATCCATATAACCTTCAACCACCAATAACCTGGAAAGGATATTGTGGCTTTGCTGTGCCTCATAAAGACCATACAACTGGCGGCCTTTATGGAAAATTTCCGTTTCCGGTGAGTTCAGGTACTTGGGAAGCGTATCCCCCAAGACTCTGCCACCAAATGCAATGACACGGCTCCTGCGATCACGAATAGGGAACATAATACGTTCACGGAAACGGTCATAAGTGCGGCCGTTATCATTCGTGACCAGCATCCCTGCATCGCTTAACTGATTGCGGTCTTCGGTATTATGGGCAAACTGCTTCAGGACATTATCCCACCCCGCAGGGGCGAAGCCGATTGCAAAACGCTGAATGACCTCTTCACTGAGCCCGCGTCTGGTCAGATATTGCCGGGCGGCCTGTCCATTTGGTGTCGTCAGTGAACGCTGATAGAAGCTGTTTAGCTTATCCATCAACTGATAAAGATTTTGCCGTTGGTGACGTTCGATATGTCCGCCGCCTGAGCCTGCTTCGTAAGGGACTTCCAGTCCGTGCATTGTGGCCAGTTCTTCAATGGATTCGACAAAATCTAACCTGTCATAATTCATTAAGAAATCGATGGCGTTGCCATGGGCTCCACAACCGAAGCAATGATAAAACTGTTTGTCGCCATTAACAGTAAATGAAGGGGTCTTTTCATTATGAAAAGGACAACACGCCTGATGGTTTTTACCTTTCTTTTTGAGAGGCACTCTGACATCAATTAGATCAATGATATCGGTTCTTGCTAACAAGTCATTGATAAATGCGCGTGGAATTCGTCCAGCCATAAGCCCTTTTACGCCTGTTGATGAACGAGAATAAGCCGCGCTTTCTCAGAGAAAGCACGGCCTTTAACTGCAGTAGTTTGTTAAAACAAACACTTTGCGGACAGGCCGCAAAGATTAGTACAAACGAGTGCGACGTGCGTTTTCACGAGCCAGCTTTTTAGCGTGGCGTTTAACCGCGGATGCTTTAGCGCGTTTGCGTTCAGTCGTTGGTTTTTCATAGAACTCACGACGACGAACTTCTGCTAATACGCCTGCTTTTTCGCAAGAACGCTTGAAGCGACGCAGAGCTACGTCAAATGGCTCGTTTTCACGTACTTTAATTACTGGCATGTGCCTCTCACCTCAATAGAAATCGGGTTTGTCGCTGGCGTGATAGTGCCAGCCGTCTTTAAAATGGTGCGGAATTTTACTTCAATGAACACGGCTTTGTAAAGGGCCGCGGAAAATTGAAACACACAACGTCGTGGGTTATAGGTTGCCTTTTTGTACGCAAAGTAAGCAATCTGAGCCGACGTTATTAACTTAACCACACTGGATATTCAAGTAGGGGACTGATTATAGACTAAACAGAGCAAAGAGTCAGCATGTAAATGGAATCTATTGTCTGTCATTGAGTTAAATATGTATAGCCGAAATCTATTGGGTCTATCTGAATAGTGGTTGTAAACAGATGTGGTTATAAATAGATAGTGATACACTGGCCTCCGCTTTAATTATTTGCTTTAACTACCGTGACGAGATAACAAGTACAATGCGAGTTTTAGGTATAGAAACGTCCTGCGATGAAACTGGAATCGCAATTTATGATGACAAATCCGGCCTGCTAGCCAATCAATTGTACAGTCAGGTAAAACTACATGCCGATTATGGTGGAGTTGTGCCTGAACTGGCATCCCGTGATCATATCCGTAAAACAGTTCCCCTGATTCAGGCGGCTTTGAAAGAAGCGGGTCTGACAAGTAAAGATATTGATGCGGTTGCTTACACCGCAGGTCCCGGTTTAGTGGGAGCGTTGATGGTTGGAGCGACTATTGGTCGTTCACTGGCTTTTGCATGGGATGTACCGGCTATTCCTGTCCATCATATGGAAGGGCATTTATTAGCACCCATGCTGGAAGAGAATAAACCTGAATTTCCATTTGTCGCTTTACTGGTTTCCGGTGGTCATACTCAGCTTATTAGCGTGACAGGTATTGGCGAGTATACTCTGCTTGGTGAGTCGATTGATGATGCCGCGGGTGAAGCTTTCGATAAGACAGCAAAATTACTGGGTCTGGATTACCCCGGAGGCCCAGTTCTTTCTCGTATAGCACAGCAAGGTAAAGCAGGACGTTTTGTTTTTCCCCGTCCAATGACCGATCGTCCGGGGCTAGATTTCAGCTTTTCTGGTTTGAAAACGTTTGCAGCGAATACGATTCGCAATCATATAACGGGCTGTGATGTTGAACAGGATGAACAGACCAGAGCAGATATTGCACACGCATTTGAAGAGGCTGTTGTTGATACTCTGGTAATAAAATGTAAACGGGCATTAGAGCAGACGGGTTTCAAACGGCTGGTTATGGCGGGAGGAGTAAGCGCAAACCGCACATTGCGTATCAGAATGCAAAATATGGCGGAAAAATTGCACGGTGAAGTTTTTTACGCCCGCCCTGAATTTTGTACTGATAATGGGGCAATGATCGCATTTGCTGGAATGATCCGTTTGGCAAGCGGAACAAAGAACAATTTAGGCGTTACTGTGAAAGCGCGCTGGCCATTATCTGAGCTTCCTTCATTATAATATAAGCCAATACCTTTAAGGGATAAGGGTCTTTAAAAAATCATCTGACTCAACAAGATAGAGACCAGTAGAACGAAGTAGTGCTTATTAAAACATAAAGTAATAAGGCGCTATTCAGGATTAAATGATATTTAGCCCTGAATAGCGCTTTGTTTCTACAAAAGTGAATAAAGGCTAAAGCACTAGCACTCATTTTTTCTTAAAATCGATACCCTACACCGACATTAAATCCATTAATAAAGTTGTTTACTCCCTCGTTGCGCGATCCTCTGGGAGCATGTTTTGACCTAGTAACTTCATAGGCAAGATAAACACTAAAGTTTTTCACCGGATTAATTTCAATACCTGCACCATAAGCAAGCTCATTACTCTTCAGCGTTTCATCAGAGGTCGGTAAAATATCAAAACCACCAGAAGCTGCTGGATTAGCTTCACCAGTACCCACAGACCCATCATTAGTATCTATGGAGATTTTATGTGCACTATTTGTTACATGAGCAATACCAATTAGGCTATAAATACTCAGATAATCATTGATGCGATAGGCAGGGCCTACCATTAGGGAAAAGTATTTTGACTTAAACGCTATTGGTTGCCCAAATAGTGTATTTTGATGAGCTTCAGATGCGGAGTTTGTATATTGTACGACTTGGTTTGTGTTACCCCTCATGTGAGTAAATGTACCTATAATACTGACTGGCGAGTCCCATTCATAACGGTAATGAATATTAACCCCATCAAGATAGGTATTAGCGGGCGTTGATATTTGACTATTTGAATATCCTATGCCGAAAGTCTGAGTATCAGCCTTAGCTAATGAACCATATATAAAGAACGGCATTACCAGAGTTATTATAAGTACTTTCTTTGTTACCATGATTATATACCTTTAATGTTTATTATCTGAGTCAAGTATAGATGATTTATAAAATAAACAAGTAAAAACTCATGCTTGTATAATTAATGTTAAGTTATATTTAATTCATGAAATGTATAAAATATATCAATTTTTTCTGTTTGAATGTTTTATAGATAATTACGTTATATATTATTTAATCTGATTTAGGTTCGGTGAAAATAAAGATGTGTGATTTATGAATGGCATCATTTTTATTTAAAATGTTCATATATCATATCTGGGCTATTTTTTAAATTAATAGAAATATATATCACTTTTCAATAACCATTCACTTTATTACGCCTTATGATATTTATCGCAAGGATTTTTGGTTTTTAAATTTTTAAGGTTGATGTCTTTTAATTTCATAATAACTATATGATATTATTTCATTTATTATTGTTTGAATTGAATATCATCAATCCATTATGGGGTAATTGTAATATATGTCATACAGTGGTGGTTATTTCATTATAAAAAATAAAGTCAGTAATATTACCAACCAGAACAAGTATTGCGATTGAATAATACTTGTTTTTAAATATGAACAAAAGGATGGAGTATGCCTCAATAAAATATAGTCTATTTTTAGTTGAATTTTTAAGAGTTGTTCACTATTCAAAAATACGAAATCTTCTAATAACACGAAGACTCAGTATTTAGGTGACAATACACCGTGCTATTTATTTAAATTATTTTTCATCATATATCAATCTCAAGGAGGTAATTATGATCAAGGCAGACAAGTATCAACCATTTGGAGACGAAAGTGTCGACTATCCACAAATATGCATTAGGACTAATCGAACGGCTGATCGTACGAATATGAAGCCAATAATAGAAAAAGCTATGGCTATAGTACAACAATATCCTTGGAGTGAGAAAGACACAATAATTAAAGAAGTATTTAAAGTATTGGGAAGTGACTTTGGCGGAGGTGGTTTTGGTCATGCATGGGTTATTTACTTCAATAGTGCAAAAGAAGGGGATAATACATCATATGCTTTTCATGCAGGATATGGATTCGTAAAAAACTCAGAATATACCAATGATTCTCCAGGGAGAAAATTCCACCTTCAGCGCTGTGTAAAGGTTGATAGCAAAGCTATAAACCCTGAATTAATAGAAATGAAACTTATACCTAAGTTAATAGATGAAAGTAATCAGTTGGCAAAATTAATGCAACTTACCTCTGAGGATATGAAAAATGGGGTATACACGCCTATAACAAACTGCTCGTGGTTTGCAGGAAATTTATGGAACCAGATAACGAGATTGACATTTGAGCAATCTATTGAAGATGGTATCAATATTGATGAATTGGCAGATAAACTGGACCTTCCATTTATAAAGAATATTAGAAGTATTGGAGACCCCGGAATGCTTTCCGAGAGCATTAAAAATGGATTGTATATTTAAAGAAAAAATTACTGATAATAATTAAAAGAAACTGGCTTAATTATTCTAGAATTAAGCCAGTATTTGTAACGCATCGTATTTATTCACCTTTTCTACGAATAATGATTGCAGGTGATATTTGTACTTCTGATCGGCTTTACTCCCCTGAATAGATACACTCAAAAATAAATTTCAGTGCCAGCATACTCACGTAATTTCCCTCTAACCTATCCTGAAATCCATAGAGTATATATTGTCAATTTGGTTGCTCAAGACACCTCATATCCAAGGCATCAAAAAATATCAAGGCTCATCAAATTATATTATCACCATTCGAAATAGTTAATTTATTTTTATTAGATTGCTCGATAAAATAGGGTCATGACTCCAATAGTTAGATTGACATATGCTCTATGGCTTTCAAAAGATAGAAAACTGCAAATGAATTAGTGAATTACGAACTAATGTTCCTCTTAAAAAAATACGCATCTAACTATTGGCAGCACGACCAAATTTGAGGTGAATGGAAAAATAGTCCGTTCTAGAATGTAACTCTATCTACTTTTCATGCAGTTATAACTCAAATTTCATATTTTTTTTATTATCAATGACAATAAAGTTTCCTGAAGTCATATTTTTAATAGTAGGTGTGAAGAGATAATATTCTCATACCCATCTGAATTTCTTTTATTGGCTAACTAGAGCGTATTTTACCCTCAGACGAGGGTATTATTATTTATTACGGCTATGTGATATCACTAATACATCAGCTATCTCCCGCTCCCAACCACAACAACGCATCTCCGGGGCTAATGGCACTACCCGGCTGACAGATAATCTTTGTAACCCGGCCCGCCTGTGGCGCATGAATCGCCAGCTCCATCTTCATGGCTTCTACAATAATCAGCGGCTGGCCTTCTTCCACGTCATCGCCTGATTTGACCAATACTTTCCAGATATTCCCGCTCATATCCGCACTAATCTGCAAACCATACTCATTAAGATCCGTTTCTTCTTGTAGCTGTTCCTCTCCATCCTGAACAGAACTCTCTTCTTCCGGCTGTTCCTGTTGCCAGTGCATAACCTCGGTTTCAAAAGCCACTGCCTGTCTTAGTTTGAAATAGGCAATATCTTCGGCATTTTCTTTCAGAAAGTGCAGGTGTTCGGCAAAATCAAACTGTGTATTTTCAATATGGATAGCAGTACGCCCCTCCTGAAAATCTTCCCGTAACTGTTCTAACTCTGCTTCAGTAACAGGATAAAAACGGATTTGATCAAAAAATCGCAACAGCCACGGTTTATCTTCCTCGAACTGTTCATTTTTCAGAAATTTGTTCCAAATCGGCAGGGTTCGTCCCACCAGCTGATAACCGCCGGGAGAATCCATGCCATAGATACACATATATGTACCGCCAATACCGACAGTTCCTTCTGCGGTAAAAGTACGTGCCGGGTTGTATTTTGAGCTTAACAGGCGATGGCGAGGATCAATGGGAACAGCGCACGGAGCACCCAGATACACATCTCCCAACCCGAGGATCAGGTAACTGGCATCAAATAGAATACGGCGCACGGCTTCACGATCAGCCAGCCCGTTAATACGCTGAATAAAATCGACGTTATTCGGCAACCACGGAGCGCTGGATCTAACCGTGCTCTGATAACGGTTCACGGCACCCAGTGTTGCACTGTCTTCAAATGCCATCGGCAGATGGATAATGCGAGACGGCACTTTCATGGTGCTGACATTACCAAGCTGTTTCTCCAAAGAGAGCAGCAAAGCGATGAGTTTCTGCTGTTCGATTTGCCGGTTATCATAGCGGATTTGCAAAGAACGGACACCCGGAGCAATTTCTTTAATTCCCGGTTCAGCTAAAGCATGTAGTTTTTCCATCAACAGATGTACCCGCAGGCGTAACGCCAAATCCAGAATATTTTCACCATATTCGATCAGAATATAGTTATCTCCCGCCTGACGATAAACAACCGCCGGAGCAGAATGCGTGGAAGCAATCACAGCCAGCACGGCACCAGAATGTTCTTCTTCTGCTATCTGTAATGTTCGCTCTAGTTTTAATGGGGCTTCCGACGTTGATCTCAACGTGGCAATAAGACGATTTTGCTGCTCTTCCAGAGTAACCGCTTCTTCCATACTGATGGGATGGAAACGGATACGATCTCCCGGCTTAACCTGACCGACTTTCCACAATTCAGCTTTGGCGATGGTAACAGGGCAAACAAAGCCACCGAGACTAGGCCCGTCACGGGTGAGGATGACAGGAAAATCGCCCGTAAAATTGATAGAACCAATGGCGTACTCACAGTCATGAATATTTGAAGGATGCAAACCCGCTTCACCACCATCAGGACGCGCCCAGACAGGTTTTGGGCCTATCAACCGTACACCCAGACGGTTTGAATTGTAATGCACCTGCCATTCGGCAGAGAAAAATTCATCTATATAATCCTGAGCGAAAAAATCAGGCGCACCATGCGGCCCATAAAGTACGCCAATCTCCCATATATCGCCATAAACGGGGATCGCGGCAGGTTCCGGTGCCTGTGGTAGGCTGATTGGTGCGGGAGTTGTACAGGCAGGTAAGGCTGGCTGTGAGATGGGAAGCATATCGGCAATTTTTAAGATACGGCCAGCATGTCCGCCAAATTGTCCGAGAGCAAAGGTAGAACGACTTCCAAGGTAACAGGGAACATCAATGCCATTTCTGACCGCAAGATATGTACGGCAGCCGGATTGTGCCCGCCCTATCTCAAGTATTTGCCCGGCTTTGATATTCAGTGGTTGCCAATAAGGTACGCTTGTCCCGTCTAATAATGCGGTACTCTCTGCGCCGGTCAGCGCAATCAGTGCGTCACAATGAAACTGTAAGGTTGGCCCCTCCAGCGTAAACTCCAATCCGGCGGCCGATTCATGATTACCGACAATTCGGTTCGCTAACCGAAAAGCCAGGTCATCCATCGGGCCGGATGGTGGAACACCGATATCCCAATACCCCGACCGACCGGGATAATCCTGAACACTGCTCCATGTTCCCGCTCGCAGAACCTCAATAGCTCTTGCCTGAGGTTCAAAGCTATCAAGCATTCGGGTCCAGGCTTGTCCTTGTTGGAATAGCTCACTGGCTGTGATTTGGCGCAGGTATTCCAGATTAGTTGTAATGCCGTGCAATTGGCAGGAATCCAGTGCTTCACGCAGTTTAATCAGTGCTTTTTCTCGATTTTCTGCATGAACAATCATTTTAGCGATCATCGGATCATAAAATGCAGAAACCTCACTGCCCGTGCGCACACCACTATCGATACGTATACCTTCAGGGAATTTAACTTCCGTCAGGACTCCCGGAGCAGGCTGAAAGTTTTTCAGGGGATTTTCTGCATACAGGCGCACTTCAATCGCTGCTCCGACTGGTGCCCGCTTTAAATCCTCCCAGTCAATGGGTAGCTCAGCCGCAACCCGCAGCATATACTCCACTAAGTCAAGCCCGGTCACGCATTCCGTCACAGGATGTTCGACTTGCAGACGGGTATTAACCTCAAGAAAGTAAAACTCATCCTGTTCGACATCGTAAATGTACTCTACCGTACCTGCGCTGCGATACTTCACCAACCGGCCCAATTGTACTGCGGAATCCAGCAACGCTGTTCGGGTCTGCTCCGGCAAATTAGGTGCCGGAGCTTCTTCTACGACTTTTTGATTCCGGCGCTGCAAAGAGCAATCACGCTCTCCCAGCGCCACAACATTCCCTTTACCATCACCGAAAATCTGCACTTCAAGATGACGGGCCTGCCTAATACACCGCTCCAGAAAAACACCGGTATCACTGAAAAACTGTTCACCAAGATGGCGCACACTCTCCCATGCCTCACTCAGTGCATTTGCGTCATAACAACAACTGAGGCCGATCCCACCACCACCGGCAGTACTTTTCAGCATAACCGGATAACCGATAGTCTCAGCGGCACTGAGTGCTTCATCCAGTGAATTGAGCAACCCTGTTCCCGGTGTCATCGGTACACCTGCTTCTGCGGCCAGTTCTCTCGCTCGGTGTTTCAGGCCAAATTCACCAATCTGGTGTGATGTCGGGCCAACAAAGACAATACCCGCTTTTTCACACGCTTGTGCAAACGGTAGGCATTCAGACAAAAATCCATATCCCGGCCAGATGGCCTCTGCATGGCTCTGTTGTGCTGCACTTATAATTTTATCGATACACAGGTAACTCTCACTGGCTTTTTCCCCGTTTATCGGCAATGCGATATCAGCATCTTTAACATGTTGTGAATTTTTATCTGCGTCTGAATACACAGCCACACTGACAATTCCGAGCCGTTTCAGAGTACGGATAGCACGGCAGGCAATTTCTCCGCGGTTAGCAATCAATACCGTTTTAAACATTGTCTTTCTCCTGATTGATAACCCAATTACGCCAGCCACCGAACTCTGTAATATCCGTTGCACCGTTCAGTGCAACCGGTTCGCAGATAAAACCTTTTATCCAGCGACCATCGGCTAATTCCAGTGAACCGATGCCTAACGGAGGCGGAATTTCAGCAACGAATGCACCAAAATAGGCCAGTGGAATATCCCAAAGCTCAATGCTGATGGATGCACCTGTGTCATCCCTCACTAATCCGGGCTTAGGGGGCTGAGTGTTGGCTAGTTTGTAGAGTCGGTAACAGCTCGCGGTCTGTGTGGTTTCAACAAATACGGCGTTACGTTCGGTTAATTGGTCATTCAGAGGCATACCCCGAAGATGGGCTCCGACAACCGCCAAACGAATATGCTGCCCGGATGGTGGTAACATCATCACTTCACCATCAAGTAATTGGCCGGTGGAGCCAAGTGGTAATGCGAGATGCTGCTGCCAACGCAGACCAAATGATGCAAGTGCCCGGTCGTGCCAGGCTGGTGCAAGTAAGGTGATACCTGCGGGTAATCCATCAGTTCGGAACGGTGCAGGCAAGGCAAGTGCGGAAAGATTGGCAAGGTTGGTGAAATTGGTATAAGTGCCAAGTTCAGAATTATAGTGAATCGGCGCCCTTTTAATTTCTTCAATCGTTCTGATTGTCGGTGTAGTGGGAACAATGAGAGCATCAAAACCGGCTAATATGTGCTGGATCTTCCTCGCCAGTTCTGCCCGCAGATATTCGGCATTAAACGCATCGACGGCGCTGTAATTTTTACCACCGTCAATAATCTGGCGCACTTCTGGATCCATCATTGCAGGAAAACTGAGCATGCCATTCACAACAGTCGTGCGCTCAGCAACCCATGCTCCCTGATAAAGTTGCTCACCCAGTTGGTTGAATACCAAGAAATCAATTGGCTGAAGAGTGGCTCCCATATTTTGCAACTCGTGCAAAGCCTCCTGCCATGCGGATTCGGCAATCGTGTCATGACAAAATACAGGATTGGCAGGAATAGCAAATAGAGGGTGATCCGGCAATGTTGCGGGTGTAGATGCCGGATTTATGCAGGAATAAGCATCATTTTCGTCGAATCCTCCGGCAATATCCGCAACACTGAAAGCATCTTCAACCGTCAGGGCAAAAACAGATAAGGTATCGTTGAGTCGACAGGCAGGAACAACACCTTTGGCGGAAAACCAGCCTTTTGTTGGTTTCAAACCCACAATATTATTGAAGCCAGCAGGCACCCGTCCGGAACCTGCGGTATCCGTTCCAAGTGCGAATGGCACTAATCCTCTGGCAACGACAGAAGCAGAGCCAGAACTGGAGCCGCCGCTAATATAACGATCATTGAAACTGTTTTTAACGACGCCATAAGGTGAACGAGTGCCGACTAATCCGGTAGCAAACTGATCCATATTCGTTTTTCCAACGACGATAGCTCCCGCCGCTTTTAGTCTGGCAACCGCTGTCGCATCTTCATCTGCGATATATTCAAATGCTGGGCAGGCCGCGGTTGTCGGCCAGTCAGCAACATCAATATTATCCTTAACTGCAAAAGGAATACCGAACAAAGGAAATTCGTCAGGGTTACGCTGATAAGCAGGTAAAAGCAAACCAATCTGAGCCTGTAACTGTTCCGGCGTTGCAAGATAAATCCAGGCATTATCATCAGGTAAAAAGGAATCTAGATGCTGTTGCAGTAAAGCAAAAACGGACTCCACATCGTGTCGTATCCGCTCATGCCAGTATTTTAAGGTATAGCCAGTCATTGTTGTCATGCTGTGATACTCCAGTGGATATAGTTGGATTTACACAGCAATACGCATGCCAAGATAATAATATGCTTTTTTTCAATTGATTAAGGTTGGGGAAAATATCAGGGATAATGGTTTGCACTATTATGGTTCATAGATTGAACAATAATGGTGCTTATTTTTAACTCAGTCGGTTAACGATAAGAAAATGAGTGACAATAATAAGAATAAATATGGTGATTATTATTCACCTTATGAATAAATCATAAGTCACTTGAATAAAAATAGAGAATAAATATGAATAACCATTATTAGAAATAGAATAAATTGCGTCCAATTTTTTATTAAAATATCAGTATATTTTTTATATTTTACTTAACCTGTTAAACTACAAAATTATAGGCAAATATAAACAATTTTATTTTACAAACAAACTTTTATAACGAACTATCTATAAATGATAGCAATAACAACGAGTCAATTAATGTTCAATAAGTCACTGTTCCGTTAAGGGTGGGCAGTAAGTGTAGCGATATCATAATTATTTATTTAATATAGCGTCGAAAATAGACATATTGCTTGTGACCCATCCCGACCCCAAAAGAGAAAAATGATGAAAACAACATCCAAGATATTAGTTAGCCTAGCCTGTGTCGTTATGCTCGCCGGCTGTGCCCGCACAACCCCAATTAATACTCAACAAACAACAATCGTGACAAAAAATTCACTGCCTACAGTGAAAAAAGCGATCCTTGAGGCAGGGCAAAAACGTAAATGGATAATGAATGAAGTTTCTCCGGGCGTTATCGACGGATTACTGAATACTCGTGGGCACGAAGTTAAGATACGTATTACTTACACGAATAAAAATTATTCTATTCACTATGTCAGCAGCAAAGGATTAAAGGCTAAAAACGGGAAGATACACCGTAAATATAATATGTGGACTAATACATTGAATAATGACATTCAAGTGCGTTTAGCTACTATGGCCAACCAATAATTTTTGCATGTTACTGACGTATTTCACACGAACGTAGCCCTATTATTATATTAACCCTAATTTAATTAGGGTTTAACTATCCCATTGGATATACGGATATATGACCACTCCCCATAATTACGACAAAGATGATTTAAGTGCGTTTGAAGCAATTACTGAAGCTCAGCGCATTGCTTTTGCACCAATGCTATTTCAGACGGCAATTTGCCTGCGTGATTTTGGTATCTTATCTTTTCTGGATAAACACCATAAAGAGGGAGCAACAAAAGATGAAATCTGTAGTGGTTCAAAATCAGACAGCTATGGAGTAGGTGTTTTATTGGATATGGGGTTAAGTGGCAGAATTATTCTTAAGCGCGATGATCGTTATTTCCTCAGTAAAATTGGTCATTATTTGCTGCATGACAAAATGACTCGCGTCAATATGGATTTTACTCAGGACGTATGTTATCAGGGCTTATTTCATCTGAAAGAATCGCTGCAAGAAAATAAGCCTGCCGGTTTAAAAGTATTTGGTGAATGGTCAACAATTTACCCGGCACTCAGCCAACTACCAGAACCAGCCAAAACAAGCTGGTTTTCATTTGACCATTTTTACTCTGATTCTGCTTTCAATGCAGCATTAAAAGCCATTTTTTCTCTGAACCCCAAATTGATTTATGACGTTGGTGGAAATACAGGAAAATGGGCATTGCGCTGCTGCCAATATGACAGTAAAGTCAGCGTCACTATTCTGGATTTACCCCAGCAAATTGAACTGGCTGAAAAAAATATCCGCAGTCAGGGAATGGCTGAACGTATTTCAGGCCACCCTGTTGATATGTTGTCGGATTGTGAATTACCTAAAGATGCCGATATTTGGTGGATGAGTCAGTTCCTCGACTGTTTTTCCGAAACACAGATTGTTGATATTTTACGTAAGATCGCTGCATCAATGAAACCAGGTGCCAGAGTATGCATCATGGAATTATTCTGGGACTGTCAACCATTTGAAGCGGCTGCTTATAGCCTCAATGCAACTTCGCTTTATTTTACCTGCATGGCAAATGGCAATAGCCGTTTTTATAGTATGGACAATTTTAATCAATTCCTCGATAAAGCCGGATTTGTAGTAGAAAATAAAATTAATCAGTTAGGACTTGGGCATACGCTACTGGTTTGCAAGAAAAAATAATTGACGGTATTTCATGAAATTGACATTGGATATTACAGATTGGCAAGCCGTAGCTCCGGGCCTTTCTGTTCCTGAAGAATGGGAAAAATGGTCTGCCATTTCACCTGCTGCCATAGATGGCTCACACTCTCTAGCAAAATGCTCTCAGCTCCCGATGATGACAGCCCGCCGTCTCAATTCGGGCAGCCGCCTAGCTGTAGATTGTGGTTTAAGCATTTTACGCCGGAATAAAGTGGATGCCATTGTCTATACCAGCCGCCATGGTGAACTGGAGCGCAATTATCAGATACTGATGAATCTGGCACAAACCGAACCTGTTTCCCCGACTAACTTCGCCATGTCAGTTCATAATTCGTCTGTGGGGAATCTCACTATTGTTGCCAAGGCACCGCTGGTTTCTTCTTCAGTTTCTGCCGGAATTGACAGTTTTCAGCAGGGGTTATTTGAAGTTGCGACTCTGCATCATGCTGGTTACAACAAAGTGTTACTTGTCGATTTTGACGGCAAGATCCCCGATTTCTACCACAATGAAATAGATGAAAATACTCCCACCTTTCCATTCGCAGTTGCGTTGCTTTTTGAGCAAGGAAAGAGCTTACATTGTGAAAAGCACCCGTCACCGGAGACAGAGCCTTCCCTTCCCCAAAGCCTTCAGTTTCTACACGGCTGGTTAAACGGAAAACAGCACTTTACCGTAGCTGGAGATCATTGTGCATGGCACTGGAGCAACGGGAGCAACGGGAGCAACGGGAGCAACGGGAGCAAATAGCATGGAAGAAAAGATAATAGGCCGCATCACTGAACGGGCTAACTGGCTCTGGCGTCTGCTGATGACAGGGTTCTGTTTTGCTCTGTTTGGGATTGGTGGGTTATTACTTTCTCTGATCTGGTTTAATTTACTATTGATTTTTCAGCGAAACGCGGAGAAACGGCTCCGTATCGCACGGCGTAGCATCTCAACCTGTTTTCGCCTGTTCCTATTTTTGACCAGAAAACTGGGAGTATTGGATTATCACTTTAATGGTGCAGATAAACTGCGCACAGATAAAGGCTGTCTGATCGTCGCCAATCACCCTACTTTGTTGGATTACGTCATCTTGGCATCGAATCTGCCGGATGTGGATTGCATCGTCAAATCGGCACTGCTACGTAACCCTTTTCTTAGTGGTGTGGTTCGCTCTGCTCGCTATCTCATCAACAGTGATGCCGAAACCTTGCTGCCTGCCTGCCGCGAAAGGCTGACTACCGGTGGCAATATCTTGATTTTTCCGGAAGGAACGCGTACAACGCCCGGTCATCCTATTTCACTCCAGCGCGGTGCTGCCAATATTGCGGTCCGCTGTGAATGTGATGTCCGGATTGTACACATTACATGCAGCCAAAAGATGCTGGATAAAAAAAGTAAGTGGTATCAAATCCCGCCCAAAAAACCGATTTATACCATTACCGTTGGTGAGCAACTCGCCAATGAGGATTTTTCTGCCGATACAGAGAGCGGATACGCTATTGCTGCCCGCCAGCTCAATCGCCAACTTACACAGTTATTAACACCATCAAATTACTAGATGTTGGATACAATAATGCAAGAATCAAACATGCAAGAACTAAACCAAAACTTACAGATCGAAATAAAACAACTAATTATAGACACCCTGAATCTGGAAGATATCACGCCTGCTGATATTGAAACTGAAGCACCTCTGTTCGGTGACGGGCTGGGATTAGACTCCATTGATGCACTGGAGTTAGGTCTGGCGATTAAAACCCGCTATGGCATTGTGCTATCCGCCGAAAGTGAAGATATGCGTCAGCACTTTTCTTCTGTTGCTACATTGTCATCTTATATCCAGTCACAACAGGGATAACAGCAGAGGAACTCATGGAAAAACAAAAAATTTATCAGGAAGTTTCACAACTTTTGGTCAAACTGTTTGAGCTTTCTCCCGAAGATATCACGCCTGATTCACGCCTCTATGAAGATCTGGAACTCGACAGCATTGATGCAGTTGATATGGTTGTTCATTTACAGAAAAAGACAGGGCGTAAAATTAAACCCGAAGCATTCAAATCTGTCCGCACCGTTCAAGATGTGGTGGATGCAGTCGAGCAGCTATTGCAGGAAGAATAATTTCTCTCATCCATACACTTTGAAATATAGGAACATGCTGGGTAGCTAATTGAACCTGTTGATTTTATTGTTTCGTATTGCCAATACCGTGATGTTAATCGCTTGGCCATTTTTGGTATGGGCGATGGTCAGCTATCGGCAATTTAATATCATATTGCCCATTATCATCCTGTTTTTCGTTTTGCGCTTATTACTAAGCCGTAAAACCATAGACAGAAAAAAAGCGGATAAGCAGCAAAACGTAAATTGGAATACGGGCTGGATACTGTCAATTGCCGGAATTTTACTGGGTTTGGCAAGTTTTATCCTGCGTGACCACCAACTTTTGATGTACTACCCAGTTGTCGTGAATATCGTTTTATTTACCCTTTTTGGCGGTTCTCTGTACTACGGGCCTCCTGTTGTGGAAAGGCTGGCCCGGCTCAAAGAGCCGAATTTGCCAACTGAGGGGATCACCTATACGCGCAAGGTGACTTACATCTGGTGCCTATTTTTTATTTTAAATGGCACAATCGCTCTCGGTACTTGCCTGTATAACGATATGACACTGTGGACACTATGGAATGGAATGATCAGTTACCTGTTAATCGGGCTACTTATCGTTATTGAATGGCTGGTACGCCAACGTGTGAAAAAGAGATGAAAACCTTTCCTGTATCCCAATGGTTATCAGCAGGTAATGCCTCTGACAGGCTCATTACCTGGGGCAATCACTGTATCAGACTGAGTACACTCCGACAGGAGGTCACGATACTCTGTCACCGTCTGAGGAACCATACCGCATCTCGCTGGGCATTATGCTTTGATGACAGTTATCATTTCTGTGTTGCTTTGCTGGCTACTCTGCATGCCGGAAAAACACCGGTTATTCCGGGACACTGCCGTGAAGCACAGTTACAGGAACAACAATCCAGCTTTGATGGGGTTCTGACCGATCTGCCCCTAAAATTATCTTGTCCATGCTGGCCTATTTTCTCAGCTCAACAAGACAATATTGTCCCTGAAACAACACTGCCTGATATATCCCCAGATGCAGTACTGGTCATGTTCACTTCAGGCTCCAGCGGCGTACCTAAACAGGTCATCAAACCTGTAACTGTAATGGATCTCGAAACCCAATGGCTGGCCTCTTTATGGCAGGATAGACTGCAATCCTGTGTTATCCGTGCTTCGGTTAGCCACCAGCATTTGTACGGCTTAACTTTCCGAATCTGGCTACCGATGTCTCTTGCTTTGCCATTTGAGCGTAAAATGGTGGAATTTCCTGAACAATTAACCCAATATCCACAGGCCTCTTTGACACGTTACGCTCTGATCAGTAGCCCGGCATTTCTACAACGATTAGATGACACTCTTCCTGCCCCAAACTGCTCTTTCGTAGTTTCAGCCGGAGGGCCATTAAATTTTGCTGATGCAGAGCGGGTCACACAATGGCTAAAGACCATCCCAAATGAAATTTATGGCAGTACCGAAACAGGCATTATAGCCTGGCGAGCTCGCCAGGAAGATCATGCTGTCTGGAAGACATTCGCTGGCGTCTCTTTCCGGCAGGATAAGGAAAATAACTTACGCGTTTACTCCCCTCTACTTTCTGTCGCAGATGGAATGGTTCTGGATGATCGACTGTTATTTGATGAAAAGGGGAACTTCTCACTTCAGGGGCGTCGTGATCGCTTAGTTAAGATCGAAGAAAAACGTATTTCTCTGTCTGAAATTGAGCGTCGTTTATGTGCAATCGATGGGATTATCGATGCCGCAGCACTGATCATCAATCGAGGAAAACGCAACTATATCGGGGCTGTCCTTGTTTTAGATGATGAAGCATTTCAGCACTTCCTCCAACAAGGTAGCGGGAAGTGCTCTCAAAATTGGCGCCGTCAGCTCATTTCCTGGCTGGAACCTGTTGCACTGCCTCGCTACTGGCGAGTAACTACCTCTATTCCCCTGAATGCTCAAAGTAAACGTTCATGGCCTGAGTTACAGGAGCTATTTAATGAAACCTATTGAAACCCATCTTGAGCAACCCACTCAAAACGAGGCCATTATTCGCCTGTATTTAGATCCTGACCTGAGTTGGTTTCGCGGTCACTTTTCCGTTCAAGCACTTTTACCCGGTGTCGCACAGATCGATTGGGTTATGCATTATGCACAGACTTTGCTGGCTCCGGGCTGGAATTGTGCTTCTATTGAGATGGTAAAATTTCAGTTACCTTTACAGCCCGAGGATAATCTACGCCTAAAAATTCACTGGGAAGAAACTAAGCATCAGCTGACTTTTCAGTATGATGTGGAATCCTCCGATAGTGGCGGGTGCAAAACGGCAAGTCAGGGGAAAATCAAATTATGTCGCTGAGCGTCAACACGATTACGCCATGCGTGATTATTCCCTGCTATAACCACGGGGCAACGATGTCCGCTGTCTTGGAACGGTTATCACACTATCAGCTTCACTGCATTATCGTTGATGATGGCAGCGATATAACGACACAGCATTGCCTCGAAAATCTGGCCACAGTAACCCCCGGTGTTACCCTAATCCGCCTTGAACAAAATCAGGGAAAAGGTGGGGCTGTGATTGCTGGAATGCGGGCAGCCGCAAACGCTGGCTATAGTCATGCTCTACAGGTTGATGCAGATGGTCAGCACTGTCTTGAAGATATCCCGCTTTTTTTATCCAAAGCTCAGCAATATCCGGATCGTCTGATTTCCGGCCTGCCACAGTATGACACCTCTGTGCCCAAATCCCGGCTTTACGGGCGTTATATAACGCATTTCTGGGTCTGGGTAGAAACTCTTTCTCTTTCCATTAAAGACAGCATGTGCGGCTTTCGTGTCTACCCACTAGTTGCCACAATCAACTTGCTGACAAAAAAGAATATCGGCCGCAGGATGGACTTTGATATTGAAATCATGGTTCGTCTGTACTGGCAGGGGACGGAAAGTGAATTTGTCCCGACAAAAGTAACTTATCCCGAAAATGGACTCTCCCATTTTCACGCTTTACACGACAATCTCAGCATTTCGTGGATGCACACCCGCCTGTTTTTTTCCATGTTGCCAAGCCTTCCTGCTTTATTATGGCGTAAACGTTCTTTACTTAGCCGTTGGTGGGGTAATCGCCGTCACTGGTCTGATATTAAAGAGCGTAAAGGTTTGTATGGCATGAAGTTTATGCTGACAGTTTACCGCCATCTCGGGCGCAAGCCATTTGAATGGTTACTTTATCCGGTTGTAGGTTATTTCTGGGCAACCGGCGGATTACAGCGTCAGGCATCACAGCAATACCTTACCCGTCTGAAACAGACCATGCAGCACAAAAAGATTGCTATTCCTTCCGGACTTAACAGCTACCGTCATTATTTGCGCTTTGGTGGTGCCATGCTGGATAAAATAGCAAGCTGGCGCGGTGATCTGAAATGGGGCAAAGATATCGAATTTGCCGACGGCGCGGAGGACATTCTTTTAGGTGGCGACTCTCGCGGAAAACTTTTACTGGTTTCTCATCTGGGCGATATCGAAGTTTGCCGGGCACTGGCTCAGCATGCAGGACAGAAGACAATTAATGCTCTGGTGTTTACTGAACATGCCCAGCGTTTTAAGCAAATTATTGAAGAAGTCTCGCCACAAGCGGGCATTAATTTATTGCCAGTGACGGATGTAGGCGCAGATACCGCTATCTCGCTGAAAGAAAAAATTGATGCCGGGGAATGGGTGGCAATTGTCGGTGATCGCATCGCCGTTAATCCATCCCGTATCAGCACGCATAGAGTCACCTGGAGTCAGTTTCTTGGTGATTCAGCACCTTTTCCCCAAGGGCCGTTTATTCTGGCATCCGTATTACGCTGCCCAGTTTTGCTGATGTTTGCTCTTAAGCAAAATCATCGGTTCAGAATTTATTGTGAACCTTTCGCCGAGCCACTAGAGCTTCCACGTAAACAGAGAGAGCAGGCATTACAGCAAGCGGTTGATCACTATGCTTCTCGCCTCGAGCATTATGCTCTGTTATCTCCGCTTGATTGGTTTAACTTTTTCGATTTTTGGCAATTACCTACAAATAAAGCCAAGGAGTAAGGAATGCTGACAGCGCCCCGTTTTAGCAGCGAGGTTGAATTAACCGTACCCTTCCATGACACCGACCCGATGGGCGTAGTCTGGCACGGTAATTATTTTCGTTATTTTGAAATTGCTCGTGAAGCACTGATGGAACAGCTCAATTATGGCTACCGTGAAATGATCGCATCAGGCTATGTCTGGCCGGTTGTTGATGCAAAAATTAAATATCGTCGTCCAATAGAATTCGGTCAGAAAATACGTGTACAAGCCACCATTAAAGAGTTTGAAAACCGTCTGAAGCTGGTTTATCAAATTTTTGATGCTGAGAGCGGCAACAAAACAACGACGGGTTACACCATTCAGGTGGCTGTTGCAGAGAAAACTCAGGAAATGTCCTTTGTCAGCCCGGATATTCTGTTTGAGCGTATGGGAGTCAAACCATGAGAAAGTTCTGGTTGGCAATACTTCTATTATCTATTAATAGCCTAGCTATCAATAACAGTGCTCATGCCGTCACGCTTGAAAAACTGCAACAACGCTTTTCTACACAACCTGTAGTACGGGCCGAGTTCACCCAAGAGCGCCATATTCAGGGAATGCCGCAGCCACTGCATTCCAGCGGTGAGATGCTGGTTGCTCAACATAAAGGACTTTGGTGGCATCAGCAAAAACCTTTTCCTCTCACCTTAGTGCTGGATGACAACCGGATGGTTCAGGCCATCGCAGGGCAAGCACCTCAGGTTATTACTGCGGATTCAAATCCTCAGATGTTTCAGTTCAACCACCTGATGCGAGCGCTATTTCAGGCAGATCGTGCTGTACTGGAAGAAAATTTTAAAATTGAGTTCAAAGAACTAAAACAGGAAACATGGCAACTGGAACTCACACCAAAAACCTCCCCTTTGGATAAACTGTTCACCATCATTACCCTAAAAGGTAAAGACAATCTCAATTCGATTCTGTTGCTCGACAAACAAGGGGATCGCACTGAACTCTTTTTTACCAAACACCGTTTAACACCAGAGATGCTGAGTAATGAAGAAGAGCAACACTTCAAATTTTAATCCGCGTCTGCTGGCACTGTTTTGGCTGCTGATATGCACTATTCTCGTGATTTCATCAGTGATCCTGCTACCACAATCGCGCCTTTCCACCAGCGTGCTGGCACTCTTACCTGCGCAAAGCGCCGGAGATATGCCGCCGGCATTAAAAGATGAATTTATGCAGCGACTTGATCGCCAGTTGGTATGGATGATCAGCCCCGGAACGGAAGAGAATGAAGCTCCAGCTGAGTATTGGCAGAAACAGCTGGAAAAAACACCGTTTCTGACTCATGTCAAAGGGCCGATAAATGCAGAACAACAACAGGAATGGGGTACTTTTTACTATAAGCACCGTAATGCCATGCTTGATCCTGCGACCCGTGACCGGCTGCAATCCGGGGGTACTCAACAGGCAAACTGGATTTTGTCTCAGGTCTATTCAACTTTCTCAGGTGTCAGCGGGCAAGAACTCAGCAATGATCCACTTATGTTGGTCAGGGGGTCGCAGCTAGCTCTTCAGCAGACATCCAGCCGGTTACGGCTACAGCATGGCTGGCTGACAGCCAAAGACGGTACAGGAAGGATCTGGTATCTACTCCATGCTGAACTGAACGGCTCTTCGTTTGATATGCAGCAGGCACATCAGGCTGTCACTGAGCTGAGTAAGCTGGAGCAATCATTGGAAGCTCGTTTCCCTGATGCAAAAGTGATCTCAAGGGGAACTCTGTTTTACAGTGATTATGCCAGTCAGCAGGCAAAACATGATATTTCCACACTGGGCAGTGCAACCGTACTGGGAGTTCTACTGCTGATTTACAGTGTGTTTCGTTCCCTGAAGCCACTGCTGTTGTGTGTTCTCTCTATCAGTATGGGCGCATTGGCGGGCACGGTTGTGACACTGGGTATATTCGGTGAACTTCACTTTATGACACTGGTTATGAGCATCAGTATCATCGGTATTTCTGCCGACTATGCGATTTATTATTTGACTGAACGTATGGTTCACGGGCAAGAAGTTACACCATGGCAAAGTATGTGCAAGGTATTATCTGCTCTGCTAATGGCACTGGCAACAACCGTCATTGCTTATCTGATCATGATGTTTGCTCCCTTCCCCGGTTTACGTCAGCTCGCTGTATTTGCTGCTGCGGGCTTGACCGCTTCTTGCCTGACAGTGATCTGCTGGTATCCCATATTGGCTAAGAATCTGCCTGTTCGCCCAATCCCGGCAATGATCATGCTAATGCGCTGGCTGGCCTTGTGGCGACGTAACAAATTGTTTTACATCGGGCTACCTGTCACTCTGACGCTATTTGCTCTAATCGGTATTTCGCGTTTACACATCAATGATGATATCGCTCAGCTACAAGCACTACCTCAGGATATTCACCAACAGGAAAAACGTATCGCCGAACTGACCGGCCAGAGGAGTGATCAGAAATGGTTTGTTGTTTATGGCGATAACGCAGAACAGACACTACAACGTCTGGAAAATTTTATTCCCCTACTGGAGCTGGAAAAACAGCGCGGTACATTCGAAAACTATCAACGGCTGCCGCTATCTTCTCTTGCTCAACAACAGAAAGATCTGAAGCTACTCAAAGCCGCTGTTCCGAATATCATGGCACATCTGACAGAAACAGGGCTGCCGGTAAAACAGCCGGATTTAGACCCAATGACTGTTATGCCTGATGACTGGCTAAACAGTGTAGTCAGCGAAGGCTGGCGCCTGATGTGGATCACATTGCCAAACGGCCAGACTGGGATTCTGCTTCCGGTAACAGGTGTGAAAGACAGTATTCTTATGCGTCAGTTAGCCGAGAAACAAACCGGTATCAGTTGGGTCGATCGCAAACTGGCATTCGATGAGATGTTCCAGTTTTATCGCACCATACTTGGCTGGCTTCTGGTGGGTTCTATTATCTTAATCGGGGTCAGTTATATGATCAGGCTTGGCCTGCGTCGTGGTGCAGTCAGTATCCTGCCATCTCTGTTATCACTCGGCTGCGCACTGGCTGTTCTTGGCTTCAGCGGCTACAGTCTCAATCTATTCTCAATACTGGCACTGGTGCTGGTTCTGGGGATTGGTATTAACTATACCCTGTTTTTCAGCAATCCTCGTGGTACACCACTGACTTCGCTACTGGCAATCACCGTTGCAATGTGCACGTCACTGCTCACTCTGGGCATGCTTGTATTTAGCAGTACTCAAGCAATCAGTAGTTTTGGCATTGTATTATGTAGCGGAATTTTCACGGCGTTTTTACTTTCACCACTGGCAATGCCTGAACGTCCCAAAAGGAACAAAAAAGCATGATGCGATTATTTATCCTGCCACTGGTATGTCTACTGGCAGCCTGTACTAATTTACCGGAGAATGGCTCCCCCAGAGCATGGCTGAAACCGGGAGTACGTGTCTCATTGCCTGCACCGGGTATCAAGCCAGCCATCAATGAACAACAATTATTGACCGCAACAGTGAAAGGCAAGCAACAGTCATTAATTGTTCTGCTAAACGCCAGTGAAGACCAGCTATCACTGGCTGGCTTATCATCGCTGGGTATTCGCCTGTTCAAACTAACTTACGACCATAATGGCATCCATGCGGAACAATCTCTGGTACTATCGGAAATTCCGCCTGCCAGTCAGGTTCTGGCCGATATCATGCTCAGCTACTGGCCGGTTTATTCATGGCTTCCACTCCTGCCTGAAGGATGGGCGCTACAGGACACGGATAACATCAGACAATTACATGATAATAAAGGTCATTTAATTACTGAAATTCAATATGACACCCAAAATGGCAGACGGTATCCGGTACACGTCCGGCAGTTTATTTTTGGTTATGACATCGCCATTCAGCATTTAGAAGAGTAAAACATGATTTATATTTCTGCCGTAGGCATGCTTAATGCCTTGGGTAATAATGTAGATGACATTGCACAGAATCTGGTTTCCGGGCACGCTCCCGGCATGTATGCGCGCTCAGGCTGGTTACAGCCTGATAAAATCTGCTGTCTGGGAGGCGTTGATGCTGAATTGCCTACTATTCCCCCACATTTGCATCAGCATAATAGCCGCAACAACCAGCTGTTACTGGCAGCCTTAATGCAGATAAAACCCCAAGTGGATAAAGCCATAGCGCAATATGGACGGGAGCGGATCGCCGTCATTATGGGAACCAGTACTTCCGGCCTTAACGAAGGTGATACCCATGTCAACCGGACAGTTAACCAACAGCCCAATGAATCTTATCACTATTATCAGCAGGAGCTGGGAGATCCTTCCCGATTTATTGCCAATTACCTTGAACTAACAGGGCCGGCTTTTACCATTTCCACCGCCTGCTCATCCAGTTCACGGGCGATTATCAGTGGTCAACGTCTCATTGAGATGGGAATGGCAGATGTGGCCATTGTGGGAGGTGCCGATACCCTTAGCCGTATGCCGATCAACGGCTTCAATAGCCTTGAGGCTCTCTCGGAAACATTGTGTGAACCCTTTTGCCAGGATCGTCAGGGCATCACTATCGGCGAAGCCTCTACCCTGCTACTGCTGACACGGGAAGCCCACTCCGTAGCACTGCTTGGTGCAGGGGAATCTAGTGATGCATGGCATATGTCAGCCCCTCATCCTGAAGGAAAGGGTGCCGCTGAAGCTATCAATATGGCATTGAGTAATGCAGGACTCTCCACACAAGAGATTGGCTATATCAACCTGCACGGAACGGGAACAAAACTCAATGACCAGATGGAATCACTGATCATCAATCAGCTCTTTGGCGAGCGTACCCCATGCAGTTCAACCAAGCATTTGACAGGCCATACTCTCGGTGCCGCAGGAGCCTGTGAAGCTGGTTTGTGCTGGTTGTTGCTAAGCCGGAAATTACCATTACCAGCACAGGATTTCTCCCGTTCGGGAGTAGATACTTCGTTGGCAAGCTGCGGCCTTCTGACACAACCTGTGCTGTTAGAAAAACCGGTTGTCATGTCCAACTCCTTTGCTTTTGGCGGAAATAACACCAGTCTGATTCTGGGAGCTGTATAATGTCTGACTACTCACCCGCTCACTCTTATTTACCTATCCATCACTATATCCCCCACGAAGCGCCGATGGTGTTGTTGGAAAAGGTTATAAGTGTTTCCAGTGAAAGCGTACATTGTCAGGTAACAGTTAACCATGAAGGCGTACTGGCACCTTTCCTTAACGCAGAAAAGAATCTGCCAAACTGGTTTGCCATTGAAATGATGGCACAAACTATCGGAGTTTGGTCTGGCTGGCATCGCAAAGAACGGCAGGAAGAAGATTCATCTCTGGGTATGCTGCTTGGCGGTAGGGCAGTGCGCAGTCAGGTTTCTGAGTTCACATACGGCAGTATTTTGGATATTCGAATGAATCTGTTATTGCAGGATGAAAAATTCGGTAGTTTTGAAGGTGAAGTCAGCTGTAACGGTACCGTACTGGTAACAGGCCGACTGAATACCTATCAACCAGAAAAAGAAGAACTTAAACAATTATTTAAACGGGGTGGAGCAGTATAATGCGTTCAGTTTTAGTCACTGGTGCCAGCAAAGGGATCGGCAGGGCAATCGCCTGCCAATTAGCAGCAGATGGGTTCACCACTATTGTTCACTATCATCGCGATGCGAAAGGTGCAGAAGCAACGCTGGAACAGATCCAGGCTAACGGTGGCAACGGACGGATATTAAGTTTTGATATCTCAGATCGCGATGCCTGCCGTACAACATTAGAAAAAGATATCGAAATACACGGTGCTTACTACGGCATTGTTTGTAATGCTGGTATCGCTAAAGATGGAGCATTCCCAGCGCTTGACGGAAGTGACTGGGATGGTGTCATTCATACTAATCTGGATGGTTTTTACAACGTGATACACCCCTGCGTGATGCCAATGATTGGAC
Source organism: Xenorhabdus sp. KJ12.1 (assembly GCF_963876495.1). Lineage (NCBI taxonomy): Bacteria > Pseudomonadati > Pseudomonadota > Gammaproteobacteria > Enterobacterales > Morganellaceae > Xenorhabdus > Xenorhabdus sp. KJ12.1. The sequence goes on along the minus strand of NZ_CAWNQH010000002.1, from coordinate 131,594 downwards.
TACGTCAGGGTGGTCGTATTATCACGTTGTCATCCGTTTCCGGTTTGATGGGGAACCGTGGACAAGTCAACTATAGTGCTGCTAAGGCCGGTATTATTGGCGCAACTAAAGCGCTTGCCATCGAACTGGCAAAACGAAAAATCACCGTGAACTGTATTGCACCAGGATTAATCGATACCGATATGATCCAAATTGAAGAAATCGCTTTAAAAGAAGCTATGAATATGATCCCTATGAAACGTATGGGACAAGCAGATGAAGTTGCCGGGCTTGCCAGCTATTTAATGTCTGATATTGCAGGTTACGTCACCCGTCAGGTAATTTCGGTCAACGGAGGAATGCTATGACACGCAGAGTCGTCATTACAGGAATGGGTGGGATCACAGCTTTGGGGCACGACTGGCAATCGGTCTCCTCTGGGTTAAAATCCAGCGTGAATGCAGTGCAGCAAATGCCAGAATGGGCAGAATATGATGGGCTTAATACTCATCTTGGAGCTCCCGTTACTGATTTTACTTTGCCTGATCACTATACCCGCAAACGTATCCGCTCTATGGGACGTGTTTCACTGATGTCCACTCGGGCAACTGAGCTGGCACTTGAAATGGCAGGGCTAATTGGCGATCCCATCCTGACAAATGGTGAAACCGGTATTGCTTATGGTTCCTCAACAGGCAGTACTAAACCCGTCAGTGAATTCGCTACCATGCTGACCGAAAAACACACCAATAATATTACAGGTACAACTTATGTGCAGATGATGCCTCATACTACTGCAGTCAACACCGGCTTGTTTTTCGGGCTGCGTGGCAGAGTTATTCCAACCTCAAGCGCCTGTACCTCTGGCAGTCAGGCCATCGGTTATGCATGGGAAGCTATTCGTAATGGTTATCAGACGGTAATGGTTGCTGGTGGTGCAGAAGAATTGTGTCCATCAGAAGCCGCTGTATTTGATACGCTATTCGCCACCAGCCAGAAAAATAGCAAACCAAAAACAACACCTTCCCCATTTGATGCTAATCGTGACGGTCTGGTAATTGGCGAAGGCGCAGGTACCCTTATTCTCGAAGAACTGGAACATGCTAAAGCACGTGGTGCCAAAATTTACGGTGAGATTATCGGGTTTGCCACTAACTGTGATGCCTCCCATATCACCCAGCCAAAATCAGAAACGATGCAAATCTGTATGGAAATGGCGCTGAAATCAGCCAGGCTTCAACCTGTGGATATTGGTTATATCAGCGCTCACGGTACAGCAACCGAGCGTGGAGATGTCGCGGAAAGTCAGGCCACTGCTAACATCTTTGGTAACAGAACGCCGATCTCATCACTGAAAAGCTATTTCGGTCACACATTGGGCGCCTGCGGTGCTCTGGAAGCATGGCTCAGTATTGAAATGATGAATGAAGGCTGGTTCGCACCGACCATCAACCTTAATGAAGTTGATCCGGCTTGCGGTGAACTGGACTACATTATACACCAGCCGCGTTCAATCCAGACTGAGTTTATCCAAAGCAATAACTTTGCTTTCGGCGGGATTAATACTTCACTGGTGATCAAGCGTTGGTGATGATTTAAATGGAAAAACAAGAAGTCGAATTGAAGTTAAAATGATACTTCTTGTTTTTATCCTACACAGACTAAACACAAAATATAGCGCACAATACTACAGCTCAATAACTCTTTGACGCAGAAATTCCTTATCTTTATCCGCATCAACAATATGCATCTTCTTATGGCAATTTGGACACAATGCGACCGTGTTTTCTATCGTGTCTAACCCCCCTTTTGAAAGCCATTCAATATGATGAGTTTCTAAATAGGGCTCTCCTTGTAAATTACAAAACGGTGCAGGAACTAAACAAAGCTGACAGACACCTTTGGCTATGCGTTTCGCGTATTCAGCTACATATTCATTACGTTCATATCGAATAGAAACTTGAGTAGAACTTCCCGGAAGCTTACGTGCGTATTTAGCCCGTTTTTGAAGCTCATCCAAACTAATTTTTTTTGCCTTACGTATTTTATGCTCATAGATAGAGCAAATATCATCTTTTGAGACAATACGCTTTCCTGTTACTAATTTAATCGGGAATACATAAACTAAGCGCTCATTTCCTTCGATATCTGGTTGTTTCTCGGTGTATGTCTCATCCGCTAACTCAACTTCCCCGACATAAGTGTATTTTTTATCTTTAAACACCTCGAACAAGTGAATTTTTACACCATTATATTTAGACTCAAAAAGAGTCTTATTCTGGCTAAATGTTAAGCTTTGATCACCCTTAGACCCCATACCCGTATAATGGAGAATATTTCCATCCCACCTATCGTCATAAATAGATTTTATGTGATTAGAAACAAGTATTAAGGTGTTTTTTCCATGTGATCGACGCATTCCACCTTGTGGACTGCAACCAAAAATCTCACAAACTTGTTTATTATTGAATTCATCACCTGATTTAAGTGCGTTGATTTTTTTCATTGGGTTATCTCATTACATTTTCAACCGAATTTAAGAGCTATAAAATCGGGATAGCATATGCCACATAGTAATTTTAATGATCTCTTATAATAATTAGACTATTAACTTTAATACTAAACTTATGGTTAGCCAAACCCAATTAATTCATTATAAAACAATAAATTAACTTTAAATTCATTTAGAAAATGACATGAGCTGTTAGATTTCAACTACAATAAATGCTAATAATTGCCCTTTCATTATCTTCCCTGTCTTCATAAATCTTTTCATTCATCAGTATCAGTTTTTCTCATTGTATCTATTTAATAGAAACGGCTATAGTCCGCACAACTCAAGACTCTTGAGCAAAATATCACTGCTTGAATCACTACGACATATCCCTGTCCTTGGTATATGTCGTTATTGCCATTCGGCAAGATCCTGATGAGAAGCAGCGCATACCTGACTGATTTTTTTATGTGGAGACGACAGTAGTGAAACTGCTGCGCAAGAATGACAGTGCATTTGTACCTGTTGCGGGCTTGACTGTGTTTGCGATTGCTTCTGGTTACCTGATGAGCTTAATTCCGTTATCAATGGCGGGATTCAGCATCGATACAGGCTACGCAAGCTGGTTAGCCAGTTCTTATTACGTTGGTTTATTAATAGGCTCACTCATGATTGAACCTGTTATTGCCAAAATAGGGCACCGTTTTTCATTTGTAAGTTTTTTGCTGCTCTTAGCAGCAACAGTTATGGTATTGCCTTTTTTTCCCAATAAAGAAATGTGGTTGCTTATTCGCTGCATAGCCGGAGTAGCTGTTGCCGGTGTTTTTGTGGTGGTTGAATCCTGGTTATTGATTGGCGACAGCCCTAAAGAACGTGCAAAACGTCTGGGTCTTTACATGACGTCGCTATATGGTGGTACAACACTCGGTCAGCTGGGCATTGGCTTTATCGGCACTCAGGGCGTGATTCCTTTTGTCGTTATTTTAGCGTTATTACTGATTGCCACTCTGCCGCCATTATTTTTACGTCAGGGTCAGCCTCCGGCATTACAGCATCAGCGTCTGTCACTGAAAAAAATCACTCGCTTCAGTAAACCAGCAATTGTTGGCTGTCTGACTTCAGGGATTGTGATGGGGACTATCTACGGCCTGATGCCTTTATCATTGAGTCAAAGTAAGTTCAATACCGAACAGGTCGGTGTATTAATGGCTGCAATTATTCTGGGTGGAATGGCCATTCAGCCTATCATCAGCAAGCTGTCCATTATAGTCAGTAAAACCCTGTTGCTGGCAATGGCTTCACTGTTAGGTGTATTTGCTGTCGGTATGACCTATCTTTCTGAAAGTTATATCGTCATGATCGTGGCGCTGGCGCTGTTAGGCATGTCATCTTTTGCCCTTTATCCACTCGCCATCACACTGGCCTGTGACAAACTGGATTCATCCTATATTGTCGCCGCAACTCAGGTTATGCTGCTAAGTTATAGTATCGGTTCTGCTATGGGGCCATTAGGAGCTGGGAACTTCATGTTTCAACATCATGCGGTTCAGCATACCGGTGCGATACAGAATAATGGATTAATGGACTTCTTCTTCTTGGTCTTACTGACGACTGCGGTTTATATGCTACTAGCTGCTATTTGTCGCAAAGATCGTGTACTGGCAAATTAAAAATACGGAGGTATTTTGATGCAGATACAGCAAGCTACCGAGCATGATTTCCCGACACTGCTCCAAATTTGGGAAGCCTCAGTGCGCGCCACTCATGATTTTTTACCTCTGGGGATGATCGATGAGTTGCGTCCATTGGTAAATGAGTACTTACCCAATCTGAACGTTTATAAGATAGTGAACAACCAGAATAACGTTGCAGGTTTTTTGAGTGTCGAGCAAAATCGGTTGGAAATGCTATTTGTATCACCAGAGATGCGTGGCAAAGGCGTTGGCAAAATGTTGTTAGAGTTTGCAATCAGTGAATTAGAAATTAATGAGCTGGATGTGAATGAGCAGAATCAACAAGGTGTCGGTTTCTACCAGCATATGGGGTTTAAAACTTTTTCCCGTTCAGAAACTGACGGACAAGGGAATCCATTCCCGTTACTTCATATGAAGCTTGCATAATATTTTCTTATCTGCAAAAAATATATTTATCACCCGGAATAAGAATTAATATTCCGGGTTAATTGTTTATCAAAAATTGCATTATTATTTACAGACAAAATTTCATGCACTCATTAAATAAGAAATAAGCATAATCAGTGATTAATAAATTAAATTACTCAACACTTATTACAAAACAGTCTGTATTGAAAATGCTGCAAAATGAAAAGTTATGTAAAAATAATTTAGATAAAATTAAAGAGTGCTTTAAAGTCAATATGGTATATTTGGCAGATTCATAACTACATTATAATGCTCAGATAGCCAGCTTTCTAGGGAGCATCGATAATCACCTACTCATTAAAGTAGTAACTTTAGCGAGTAACTATAGATAACAAAGAGAAAATCTGAAAGATGATGAGTATATATTCAATAAAAAAGTGGTAGAATAGCGCCACTGCTTTTATTATTTTGGATTTATAACTAATGAAGTATCTACAACAATCTGAAACTAAAACGTATTCAGGTATAAAACTGTTTACCGACCTTGTCGGGAAACGTATTACACCAGGGCTACACTGGCATTCCTCGAGCAATCGGGCGAAATTTGCTTTACGCAGTTTTTTTACACCAGTTTCTACATTTAAACTATTGGACAGAATTGCCAGCACACCTATTTATCAGGATATTTTAAAAAAACAACCGAGTTTACCCTGTAAACCACATCGTCCATATTTGAGTATTAACTTCAAACGAAACCAGATTGTTCATGCAATTAGTGAGCATTATAAAATTTTATTTCAACAGCTTACTCCAACTGTTATTGATAAGATATTTAATACTGATGCTTATTTATTGGCAACTATTCAGGGAAAAAACGAGTCGTTCAATATATATATAGACTCTTTAGATAATCTGAATAAAGAAGGTGAACTATCTTTATATATGACTACAGAAGATAATGTCATTCTGGCAAAATGTGCATTCACTTTATTAAAAGTGAATGGCAAGCAAACATTATTTATCGGAGTATTACAAGGCCCAGCTAAAGGGGATAATTCTCTGGATATTATCCGTAATGCAACAAAAGAGTGTCATGGTTTATTCCCTAAACGTTTATTGCTCGAATCTATTTGCCGTTTTGCTGAACATACCAACTGTGAGCAGATCTTAGCCGTCAGCAACGAAACTCATATCTATCGCAGTATCCGTTATTGGCATAAGAAAAAACACCTGATGGTGGCTGACTATAATGCGTTTTGGGAATCTCTGAGTGGTTCCAGAAAAGATAACAATGATTTTCATCTGCCATCAATCATTGAAAGAAAACCATTGGATGAGATCCCCAGTAAAAAGCGCTCAGAATATCGTCGCCGTTATCAGTTACTGGATGATTTGGAGAGCCATATTAAAAGCGCTCTCACCCGTTAATAATCATCACAAAAAACGAGTTTTCTGATACGACATTCAGCGAGGCTTCGCCATTAACCATGTAAGATGCGTTTTTATGGCAGGCCATTCGCTGAGTACTATACTGTATACGCAAGTATCCCTAATTGTGCCATTTTTTGCCCGTAAGTGATTGCGCAAAATACCATCCAGCTTTGCCCCCAAGCGTTCAATTGCTCTGCGACTCTGCTGATTCAGAAAATGAGTGCGTATCTCCACAGCAACACAACCGAGTTTTTCAAACGCGTACTCCATTAACAGGTATTTTGTTTCTGTATTAATAGGCGTGCGTTGCGCTGATTTAGCATACCAGGTCGAACCAATCTCCAATCTGGGAAGCGTGGCATCAATATTCATATAGGATGTCATACCTACTGCCACATTCCTTTGATTATCAATAACAGCAAAAGGGAGCATTTTTCCCTGCGCATGCAGGCCCAGACGGCGTTCAATTTCAGCTTTCAAACCATCCGGAGCAGGTACATTGGCGCACCACAACTGATGTAATTGACCATCTTCAATAGCGTTGACGAACTCATCATGCCTTTCCTGCGTCAAAGGTACTAAAGTGACATGTTTTCCTGTTAAAGTGACTTGTTCAGTTATGTTTTGCATCATATTGTTATCCTTGGATATTTTTACTTTTTACTGCTATGCACTATTTTTAAAGACAACCTATAAACAAGGCTGATTTTTACCGGCGGCAGGGTAACTGAAAAAATCCTCATTATCTTAAATGAAAGTTAAATAAATATTACATTCATGTGAAGTTTTTTTGTGGGATTTATTCAAAATGAAATTTTATTTAACTAAATCTTCAAACCCATTGAGTAAGATGATTTCATGATATCTGTCACAATCAATTAACAAAGTGATTCCAATCAGACTGGAACCGTCTAAATTTGTACCAATCTCATCCGACCACTTAGCGAATCGCTAAGCCATATTGAAAACAATAATAATGTGTGAGTCGTCAAATTATTCGATGGAGACTGTAATGAGCAATTACCCTCACTTATTTACCCCTCTGGATTTAGGCTTTACTACCTTAAAAAACCGCGTCCTGATGGGTTCGATGCATACAGGGCTTGAAGAACATCCTGACGGAACCCGGAGGCTGGCTCAATTCTATGCCGAACGAGCTGCTGGAGGGGTTGCCCTTATTGTTACAGGCGGTATTTCTCCCAATCCACAAGGCGTAGTTTCAGCAGGTGCAAGTGTGCTGAACAGTGAAGATGAGTTACCTCACCATAAGTTCATTACAAATGCAGTACATCAGGCCGGTGGCAAAATTGCTCTCCAGATCTTGCATACCGGGCGTTATAGCTATCAAAAAAAACTGGTTGCGCCTTCTGCTCTTCAGGCTCCGATTAATCCATTTATCCCTAAAGAAATGACTGAAGAGGATATACAACAAACCATCAGTGACTTTGCCCGCTGTGCTCAACTGGCGCAACAAGCCGGGTATGATGGTGTTGAAATCATGGGTTCAGAAGGTTACCTCATTAATCAGTTTCTGGTTGCCCGCACTAACCATCGGCAGGATCAATGGGGAGGCAGTTTCGAAAACCGCATGCGTTTTGCCATAGAAATTGTCAAAGCTGTGCGCGCTATCGTCGGGGAGCAGTTCATCATTATTTATCGCCTTTCCATGCTGGATTTAGTGGAAGAGGGTTCCGACTGGCAGGAAATCGAACAACTGGCTCTGGCCATTGAACAGGCTGGAGCTTCCATCATCAATACCGGTATTGGCTGGCATGAAGCCCGTATCCCGACAATCGCCACAATGGTGCCCAGAGCTGGGTTTAGCTGGGTGACCAAAAAACTGATGGGAAAAGTCACAATTCCTTTGATTACGACTAACCGTATCAATGACCCCCATGTTGCAGAGCAGATACTCAGCGAGGGCTGTGCCGATATGGTTTCTATGGCACGTCCTTTTCTTGCCGACGCGGAATTTATGCTAAAAGCAGAACAAAATCGGGCGGATGAAATCAACACCTGTATTGGCTGTAATCAGGCGTGTCTGGACAGAATATTTGTCGGTAAACTGACTTCATGTCTGGTCAATCCACGCGCCTGCCATGAAACAGAATTTATTGCTGAACCCGTGACTTCTCCTAAAACTATTGCCGTAGTCGGAGCCGGGCCGGCTGGTTTATCTTTCGCTACCACAGCCGCCAGCCGCGGGCACCATGTCACATTATTTGAACGTGAAAATAAAATTGGCGGGCAATTTAATATTGCTAAGCAGATCCCGGGTAAAGAAGAATTCCATGAAACACTGCGCTATTTTGAACGCCAGCTGGCGCTGAATGGCGTTGACGTCAGACTTAATCACACAGCAACAGCAGAACAACTTGCTTCATTTGATGAAGTCGTCATTGCCAGCGGCATTACACCACGGACACCCGCTATTGATGGCATTCACAATGAAAAAGTCCTGACTTATCTGGATGTGTTAAAGCATAAACGTCATGTCGGGCCGCGCGTTGCTATTATCGGTGCCGGTGGGATTGGTTTTGATACGGCGGAGTATCTGAGCCAGAGTGGGCAAAGCAGCAGCCTGAGCAGCCACGCATTCTCTCAGGAATGGGGGATCGACCAGACGCTTTCTCACCGAGGCGGATTACAGCCAGAAGGGGCACGAGTAGAACGTGCACCCCGGAAAATTTATCTGTTACAACGCAAAGAGACTAAAGTCGGGGAAGGTCTGGGTAAAACCACGGGCTGGATCCACCGAACCAGTCTCTCGATGCGTGGCATCACGATGCTGAATAATGTCCAATACCTGAAAATTGATGATCAAGGGTTACATATCAGCCGTGAGGGTAAACAGCAATGTCTTGAAGTTGATAATGTGGTGATCTGCGCAGGGCAGGAGCCGCTGAAAGCGCTGTATCAGCCACTACAGGATATGGGTAAAAGTGTACATTTAATTGGTGGAGCCGATGTCGCAGCCGAGCTGGATGCCCGCAGAGCGATCGATCAGGGAACCCGGCTGGCAGTAAAGATTTAGTGCAGAACCGATTTAGTGCAGAACCTTAGTGCAGAAGTGAAAAGTTAATACAGATAAAGAGCGGATAAAAGAAGAGTGACAATAAACCTACCGCTTATTGTCACTCTTGCTGTTTATCATTAGCGCCGGGCTAACTCTTCAGGCACCCGTTTTGCGTCTTCAGCCTGACAGGCTGCGGCAGTAAACAATACATCTGTTGAGGAATTCAGGGCGGTTTCAGCCGAATCCTGCAATACACCAATAATTAAACCTACCGCAACAACCTGCATGGAGATCTCATTGGAGATACCGAACATACTGCACGCCAGAGGGATTAATAATAATGATCCACCTGCTATCCCCGATGCTCCACATGCTGCAATTGCTGAAACCACACTCAATAGTATCGCCGTTGGAATATCAACAGATATACCCAGTGTATTTACCGCTGCCAACGTCAATACCGTGATGGTCACCGCAGCACCAGTCATATTGATCGTTGCTCCCAACGGAATTGAGACTGAATAAGTATCTTCATCCAGATTCATACGGCGGCACATTGCCATGTTAACCGGAATATTGGCAGCAGAACTGCGGGTAAAGAAAGCAGTCACACCACTTTCACGCAGGCAGTCAAAAACCAGTGGGTAAGGGTTGCGACGTATTTTCCAATATACAATTAATGGGTTAACAACCAGTACAACAACAATCATACAGCTCAGAAGTACAACCAATAGATGTCCATAACCGAGCAATGTATCAAAGCCTGTTGTGGCAATAGTGGAAGCAACCAGACCAAAAATCCCGAGAGGAGCCAGACGAATAACAACACGAACAACCTGAGTCACCGCTTCAGCCAAATCCTGAACCACTGATTTAGTTGATTCCTTCGCGTGGCGTAATGCGATACCCAACCCGATTGACCATGCCAGAATACCAACGTAATTCCCTTTTAATATCGCATCAATCGGGTTAGCAACCACATTGAGCAATACTCCCTTCAATACTTCAACGATATTATCCGGTGGTGACATTTGAGCATCATTAGTCACCAGTATTAATGTTGATGGGAATAAAATACTGCCGATCACAGCGACAACAGCAGCAAGGAAGGTTCCCATAATATAGAGAACGACAATCGGTCGGATATTAGTTTTCTGGCCTTTCTTATGGTTCGCAATAGAAGACATAACCAGAACCCACACCAGAATCGGTGCAACCGCTTTCAAAGCACCGACAAAGAGCTCGCCTAATAAGCTGGTTGATTGAGCAGCAGAAGGCGCTACCCATGCCAGTAATACCCCTGCAATTAATCCAATAATAATTTGTGTGACTAGGCTTCCCTGTACAATATATTGCACAAAGCCTTTTTGTTGTTTTTCCATAGCCTATCCATTTGATATTTTGGCTTAATCAGCCTGTTGGTTTTGTGTTTGCTTTTCCAGTAGTAGGAAAATTCATAAAACTGAAAATAATAATTAATAAAAATATACAACCAACTCAACAAGTGATAACAAAATAGTCACATTTGTGTGATCCATTCTACACATTTCCTATTTCATCAGGCATCCCTGAAATCTCAAAAGGAATAAAGATTAGTATTTGTATTTTATAATCAAATAGTTATATGAATTACCCGCTTTGGCGATAGTCACCATAATCGGCATTATCTCCAATATTATTTATGGATTTTTTTTACTATGTGATGATAAAACGAAGTTTTTCTGGCTGGAAAAGGCAGAAATACAGCCATACAACAGGAAAAATCAGAAAACAGAGTTATTTTATGCAAACTTCGTAACTGAATTAATTAATTGATATCTCTGGACGATGTTACTTTTATTTTCATACAAATGTTCAATTGCTCACCAAAATTTTCTGTTTCACTACTGATGATTTTGTTAGAGTGTCCCTGTCATTTATTCATGCCATTTGAAAGGAGTTTGAAGGCTCATAATTGTCAATCCGTATATAACTTTTTGTATATTATGATTATTTAATAGTAAAAAATCATAAATACACCATAAAAGTAAGATGTAATCCTTAACCCGTGTTTTAGGAACATTTGATGGAAATTGTAACAGACCTTATTTATGCACTTTGGCACCAAGATTACGCAACACTATCTAACCCCTCATTAGTTTGGGTCATTTACCTTCTGCTATTCACAATCCTGTTTCTGGAAAATGGGGTGTTACCTGCGGCATTTTTGCCCGGCGATAGTTTACTGATATTAGTTGGCGTTCTGGTTGCTCAGGATACAATGGATTTTTCCATTACATTAATTGTTCTTACCGCGGGTGCAAGTCTCGGTTGTTGGGTTGGCTATCTTCAGGGACGCTGGCTGGGGAACACAAAATTAGTGCAGGGATGGCTGTCCCATCTTCCTCCCCATTATCATCAACGTGCCCATAATCTCTTCCATCGTCATGGCTTGTCAGCACTGCTCATCGGCCGTTTCATTGCTTTTGTCAGAACATTATTACCCACACTGGCAGGCCTTGCCGGACTGAATAATACACGTTTTCAGATATTCAATTGGCTCAGTGGTTTCCTATGGGTCATTATCCTGATGACTCTGGGCTATGCTCTCGGTAAAAGCCCCCTATTCCGCGAGTATGAACACTATCTGATGAACTTTCTGGTGCTATTGCCTGTAGGTCTGTTACTGATCGGTTTAATTGGTAGCCTGACGTTTATCTGGCGCAAAAAACGCACAAATAATTCTCCACAATAATTCTCCCTCTTTATTTCCCCTGTAGCATTGCGGATAACCATGTTGCAGGGGTTTGAGCACCAATTCCTGCTATGTATTTAGGATTAATCTGTCGCATCATGTGATAATTTTTCACCATCTTGCCTTTAAACTCCTTATAAAAACGTCTATGGTAGAAATTCATTCACCGTATATATACGAGGAGAGTTCCATGCCACAGAAAAAAAACTCTGACGAATTACGTGCTGAATTACAGTCCCTTGCAGATACTCTGGAGGAAGTTCTCAACAGCTCCGGTGAACAATCCAAAGCAGAACTGGAGAAAATTCGCAATAAAGCAGAGAAGATGTTGAAAGATGCCCGCACTGTTATCAGTGATGCCGGCGATAAACTCACAGACCAGACCAAAGAAATAGCCGGTCGTGCAGATAATTATGTCCGCGATAATCCCTGGACCGGTGTGGGTATCGGTGCAGCAGTAGGTATCGTACTGGGTGTATTACTGGCAAGACGCTAATATGACGCAATTACCCCATTCACAAGGCCCGGGGAGAGGAATATTTAATACCTTGCGGCGAGTAGCAACTCTGATTGTCGGCATGGTTGAAACCCGAGTTCAGCTTGCAACACTTGAGCTGGAAGAGGGAGCCGCCACGCTGGTGAAATTATTGTTGCTGGTAGGGTTCACGCTGTTATTCGCAGCCCTTGGCATAACATGTTTGTTGATACTGGTTTTTCTGGCCGTTGATCCGGTCTACCAGATTACTATTATCGCTATTGCCGCAGGAACCTTGCTGCTTCTCGCCGTGCTTGGCACGATTTGGACTATCAGAAAATCCCGCCATCTGGCTTTTTTCAATGCTACCCGAGAGCAACTCAGAATCGATCGCAATATGTTGGAAAATGACCATGAATAAGTCGCGACGCCTGCAACGAGAACAGCGCAAGCAGACATTACTGCAACAAATCCAGCTACAGCGTCAGTCTCTTTCAGAGCACGGTCAACAGTGGCTCGCCCTTACCCGCACTTACGATCATAGCTGGCAGACACTGCTCTCTTTCAAGCCTTATTTTGCGGTTGGCAGTGGTATATTACTGCTTTATGGCATCCGCCATCCTAAAAAGCTTTATCGTTGGTCGCTCCGTATGCTTGGGATCTGGAAACTCATTGATACTACCCGCAATATCTTTAACAGCCGTTAATATTTTCTACCGGATTATTCTTTTTCAAATCTCTTTACGTATATTGAGGTATTCCTTCAAAAAAATTGCATTAAATTGTTAATATTCCTTACTATCAACCGGTAACACCTCTCCTTAGAATACCCTCCATCAACAAATACCATCAATAAATGATGAGCTTAATTGTGCTTTTTAGAACACACGCCTGGAGACGTTCATGAAAAAATTTGAAGATAGTGGTTTATTAGTCGCACGTATTTTAATTTCAGTCCTGTTCATTATTGCAGGCTATGGGAAGTTAGGGAGTGCTTATGCAGGCACACAAGAATTCATGGAAGCAATGCACGTGCCCGGAATTTTACTGCCACTCACTATCTTACTTGAACTCGGCGGTGGCCTCGCTGTGCTGTTCGGATTGTTGACCCGTACAACAGCCGTATTCACGTTTATTTTCTGTATCCTGACCGCACTGCTGTTCCACTATGATTTTTCAGACGATATGAACCAGACGATGTTCCTGAAAAACTTCTCTATCGGTGCAGGTTATCTGTTGCTGGCAATGATGGGACCGGGCAAATTCAGTATTGACCGCTTGCTGAAAAAGAACTGGTAATTACCTCCTGCCATAAACAGCAAAGCCCCTCACTCAGGGGCTTTTTGATAATGGCTACTTGAATAATTTAGGAATTTCCCTCAGGCACCACGCCTTGGCTTCTCCCATCCGGTCACGCCGCCATGCCATAATAATGTTAGTTTCATGAATATATTCCGAACCAACAACCCGCAGACGACCTTCTGCAATATCTTTTTCCACCATCGGATAGGGCATTGTTGCGACCCCCAGACCGGCCAACAGCGCCCGCCGTTTATTTTCCAGTGAACTGACCGTTAACCGGGGTTGCTTATCCAGTAGCTGAACTGTCAGCACCGGGCGTTCTCTTGCCGTATCAGCTACCGCTATCCCGCGGTATTTAACCCGCGTAGCATCGGATAAAGGTTCCGGCTCATTGTGGATAGGATGATCCACACTGGCAACGTAAACATTTTTGATGGAGTAAAGAGGGCGTGAGTTGATTTCTGCTGATGCCCTGAAATGAAGATCTGGCGCAATCACAATATCTGCATAGCCAGTTTCCAGACGCTCCCAGGCACCTGCCAGCACTTCTGTGACCAATGAAAGCTGAGTATTCGATTTATTCGCCAGCTTGTCCACAAGGGGAAAGAGTGACTCAACCGGAAACAAGGCTTCACAGACGATAAATAAATGGGTTTCCCAGCCACGGGCAAGCGCCTGTGCATCTGTGGTGAGCTTATCTGCGGCTTCAAGCAGTACCCTGCCCCTATCAAGCAACATTCGGCCAACATTGGTAAATTTTGTGCGATGTCCGGAGCGGTCAAACAGCACAACATCCAGCTCTTCTTCCAGTTTCTGCATGGTATAACTTAATGCAGAAGGTACTCTTCCCAACTCATCCGCTGCGGCCGCAAAACTTCCCCGACGTTCTATTGCATCCATAACCCGCAGGGATTCCAGTGTTAACGCTCGTTCTTTACCCATATATGTCCGTTACCCATAATTTCTCAATCAGTAAATTTGAATATAGGGAGCAGATTAACTGGCTAACATTTCAACGTCCAGATAATTAAGATTGAGACTGACAGTGTGTGGCAAGGAGAACATACTTATGATAATAACCAGAACAGCAAATCAGTGTGGAGAAGCCGACTACGGTTGGTTAAAAGCTAAGTATACTTTTTCATTCGGTCACTATTTTGACCCAAATTTTTTGAACTACGGGGCACTACGAGTACTTAATCAGGAAATACTTGCCCCACAAACAGAACTCAAGCCAAAGGCTTATCCTCATGTCGATATCCTGAATATTATTCTACAGGGTGAAGCGGAATACCGTGATAGTGCAGGAAACTACATTCAGGCTCATCAGGGAGACTGTCTGCTATTTTCCACGCGTCAGGATCTACGCTACAGCGAGCATAATCTCAGTAAGAAAAAATCGCTGCATCGCCTGCAAATCTGGCTTGATGCCAAGCCACATCAGGCTCCGCAACCGGTACAGTGCAGGAGGCTGTCAGCTCAGCCATTAACATTACTCGCTTCACCTGCTTCCGGAAAAAACAGCATGCACCTGCGCCAATCAGCGTGGATAAGCTACCTTATGCTACAAGCTGGTGAGTCTCATAACGTACCGTTACAGGGGAAACGTGCCTACCTACAATCAGTTAGCGGTAATGCTGAAATTCATACTGACAGAAAATCTGGCACAGCAACTCATGCCAATATCAGGTGTGGAGATGGGGTATTTATTCAGGATGAAACACAACTGAACCTGCGAGCAACTTCTGCATTTCAGGGGCTGCTGATCGATTTGGGAAACCAATCACCCTGACCCGCTTTCTGATTAATATCCTGAATAAAAGAAGAAGCCCCATAAAGCTAACGCTTTATGGGGCTGAATCTGTGGAGTTGGCCGATAAGCCGGGTTCTGTCGTGGACAATCATTCATCTAGGCCAGAACTTACGCGCTGGCTCAAGCAACCTACCCGGGTTCGATACGGGCCGTACCATGTGAACCTCTATTTGGTCTTGCTCCGGGTGGAGTTTACCGTGCCACGGACTGTTACCAGCCGCGCGGTGCGCTCTTACCGCACCCTTTCACCCTTACCTGATCTCAGCTTCTCACGAAGAAAGGCTGAGCCATCGGCGGTTTGCTCTCTGTTGCACTGGTCGTAGGCTTTCACCTCCCAGACGTTATCTGGCACCCTGCCCTGTGGAGCCCGGACTTTCCTCCCCTTTACTCTTCCCCGAAGAGAGCAGTAAAGCAGCGACTGTCTAGCCAACTCCGGCGCGGATTATAAGGGGTTTATTTCCTGATGTATAGGAATTTTCACACATCCCTTTATACACTATGGATTTCACATTTCAGTTTCATTTTGCTCAATAGCATGACGATACAGAGCATTTTTCTTCACGCCATGAATCTCAGCAGCCAAAGCCGCAGCTTTCTTCAACGGCAGCTCTTTTTGTAATAATGCCAGTGTCCGTAATGCTTCAGGCGGGAGACTGTCATCAGCGGGTTTGTGATACCCCTCAACAATCAACACCATTTCTCCCCGACGGCGAGTTTCATCTTCCCTGACCCACGCCAGTAATTTCCCCACAGGCATACCCTGAATAGATTCCCATGTTTTCGTCAGCTCTCGCGCCAACACCACATATCGCTCTGTTCCCCAGACTTCAACAATATCTTCTAAGCTGTCCAGCAAACGATGAGTGGATTCATAGAAAATCATTGTTCTTGATTCCTGAGCCAAATCACGCAGCGCATCCTGACGCCCTTTGCTTTTGGCTGGCAGGAAACCTTCATAGCAAAACCGATCTGAAGGAAGACCCGCAGCAGATAATGCCGCAATTGCCGCACAAGGCCCCGGCAACGGAACAACACTAATCCCGGCTTCACGACAGCGGCGGACAAGGTGATAACCCGGATCATTAATTAATGGCGTTCCGGCATCAGAGACGAGCGCAATACTTAAACCTTGTTGTAATTTCGCAATTAATTGATCTGCTTTCTGCTGTTCATTATGATCATGAAGTGCGAACATGCGCGCATTAATGGCAAAATGTTGAAGTAACAGGCCGGTATGTCGCGTATCTTCGGCAGCAATCAAATCGACATGTTTAAGAACTTCAAGTGCGCGCTGAGTGATATCCCCCAGATTCCCGATAGGAGTTGGCACAACATACAGCGTAGATGTCGTAACCACTGCTCGATTGGTTTGATTCATTGTTTCATCCGAATGACCGATTTAAAATTGAGCATCTTTGAAAAAAACATCACTGGATACAGTATGCTTCCCTCAATTTTTGTGCGTTTCAAAACTGGTTTAGTCTGCACAGCATTGCTGACAACTATGATTATTGCAGGGTGTACCATGCCTACACCACAAGGGCAACCACCTTCTGAGCCACAAGACAAGATCAGCGCAGAGATTAACCGCTATCAAGCCATTATTGATAATGCAGGCAACCAGCCTTCTCTGGAAGTCATCCGTGCTTATATTGCACTGGAACCCAATATAGAAAATGAAGCCGCACATCAGCAAAATATTGATGATACTTGGCAGGCCCTGACTCATCTCACTGCCCAGCAGCTCAGCGAACTGGTCATTAATGCCAATGAATACACTCTTCAGGGTTGGCTCGACCTGCTCAACGCTTATCAGGCCAATAAGCAGGATGCGGACAAACTTCGTTCAGCCATTCGGGACTGGCAAATTCGTTATCCGGAAAACCCTGCTGTTCAGAGCTTGCCTTCTTCTCTGAAACAAATGTTACATGTCATTCAAGACCGACAGGCCAGTATCGGGCTTTTCCTGCCTTTGAGTGGTCAGGCTAAAGCATTTGGTGATGCGATTCGTCAGGGGTTTCTGGATGCACAAAAAGGGCTGCCAAAAACTGAACTACCTGTAAGTGCATCAGCTGTAACACCTAGTAGTGCCGTTGATAATACTTCCGTTGATACCGATTCTGTTGACACGAATTCTGTTGATAGCAGCATTACCAATGCGGTGGAAGCTGATCAGGCGATCACAACTGATACAGCGGAAACAGATATGGCAGGGCAATTCACCATTAATTCAGTTCCTGTCAATCATCAAGTGGTGAAAATCTATGATACCGACAGCCAGCCTTTAGCTAATCTGCTGGCACAGGCGGAGCAGGACGGAGTAACACTCGTCGTTGGCCCTCTGCTGAAACCTCAGGTAGAACAGTTAGTACAGATAAATACGCCGTTAAATATTCTGGCATTGAATAAACCGGATACAACACAACTTCATCCTAATTTCTGTTACTTCTCCCTGTCACCTGAGGACGAGGCTAAAAGCGCAGCGCAGCATATCTGGCAGCAACAGAAACATAATCCACTGGTATTAGTACCACGCTCTGTATTAGGCAGCAGAGTGGCAAATGCCTTCGCAACTGAATGGCAGAAATTAGGGGGTTCCGAAGTATTACAACAATCCTTCGGCACAGTGGCGGAAATGAGGCAATCCATGAACCGTGGTGTCGGCATCCGTATGTCCGGAACCGCAATTCCGGTCAGCAGCTCTGTTCCTGACGACAATGAAACGCAATTTGCCGATACAACACAAGCAGATAAGCACTTAGCCGTTGTCACCAGCACATCTCGTGGCCCGGTTGATGCGGTCTATATTGTGGCAACCACCGATGAGCTAACACTTATCAAGCCAATGATTGATATGGCAATCAGCTCCCGCAAAAAACCGGCTCTTTATGCCAGCTCACGCAGTAATAAAGCCGATGCAGGCCCGGATTTTCGTCTGGAAATGGATGGTATGCAGTTCAGCGATGTTCCATTATTGACGGGAGCGAATGTTCCATTGATGAAGCAGGCTGCCAGTAAATTCGGGAATGATTACTCTCTGATGCGCCTCTACGCAATGGGAATTGACGCTTGGTCACTGGCTAATCATTTTGCACAACTACAACAAGCCAGCGGTTTCAATATGAATGGCGAATCTGGTGAACTCTCTGCCACAAATGATTGTACAATATATCGCCAACTGCCGTGGATGCAATTCAGCAATGGGCGCATTATGCTGGAGAGCCGCATGACAGAAAATAACGCAATCGGAAATACTGACAGCACGCTGAACAGTCCTACAGAGAGCTCAGCTACTGACAATCATGCTGGGTAGAGCCTGAATGCAGTAAGTCAGCCCGATAAATAACATCTTCTTTTGAGTGGTAATTTCAGGATGAAAAAGCCCCAAATTAATCGTTACGCGCAGGGATGCCATTACGAACAGCAGGTTAAACAGTTTCTGCAAAAACAGGGTCTTGTGTTTATTGCAGAGAATGTGAAAATTCGTGGTGGAGAAATCGATCTGATCATGCGTGACAAGCAGATCTGGGTTTTCGTTGAAGTTCGTTTCCGCCAGAATGCACAATATGGTGATGCCATTGCTACAATTACCCAGAGCAAACGCAGAAAGTTATTGCATGCGGCTTCGGTCTGGCTTTACCAGCATAACGAATCTCTTGATACTGCGGCCTGCCGTTTTGATGTTTGCGCAATTACCGGTCAGAAATTTGAATGGCTGAAAGATGCCTTCAATTTAAATGAAAACCTATTTGATAGGTTCTGAATTTCAATAAATATATTATCAATAATATAGGTCATAACGTGCTGGATAGAATTAAAGTCTGCTTTACAGAAAGTATTCAAACGCAAATCGCAGCAGCAGAGGCATTACCGGACGCCATTTCACGCGCCGCAATGATGATGGTTCAATCACTGCTGAATGGCAACAAGATCCTGTGCTGTGGCAATGGCGGGTCCGCCGCAACAGCACAGCGTTTTGCCGCCAGTATGATAAATAGATTTGAAACAGAGCGGCCAAGTCTGCCAGCATTGTCGCTGAATGCTGATAATGTTGTTATCACTGCCATCGCCAGCAGCAGGCAGCCGGAAGAAATCTACGCTAAGCAGGTCCGGGCGCTGGGGCAGGCCGGAGATGTTCTGCTGGCTATTTCTACGCATGGTAACAGCCGGGCTATCATTAAAGCCGTAGAAGCAGCCGTTACCCGCGATATGACCATTGTTGCACTGACAGGTTTCGATGGTGGTGAGTTAGCAGGATTACTGGGACCACAGGATGTGGAAATCCGTATTCCTTCCCATCACAGTGTCAGGATTCAGGAAGTCCATATGCTGACAATCAACTGTCTGTGTGACTTAATCGACAATACTTTATTTCCTCATCAGGATGACTAAGGAGCCAAATAATGCGGTTACTCTCTCTATTACTGGTATTTTGCAGCACAATGTTACTACAGGGATGTATTGGTGCAGCCCTTGTAGGCTCTGCAGCAATTGCGACCAAAGCAGGTACAGATCCACGATCGGTCGGGCAACAAGTGGACGATACGACTCTGGAAGCTCGTGTCAGTAATGCCATAAGCAAAGATCCACAAATTAAGTCTCAGACCCGTATCGTAACGACGGTTTATCAGGGAAAGGTTTTGTTAACCGGGCAAAGCCCTGATATGCAGCTGGCAGAGCGGGCAAAACAGATAGCGTCAAAAACTGAAGGTGTCAGTGTGGTCTATAACGAAATCAGACAAGGGAAGCCCGTTTCTCTCGGTACTGCATCAGTGGATGCCTGGCTGACAACGAAAGTACGTTCAAAAATTCTGGCCAGTGATGCTGTGAAGTCATCAAATATCAAAGTGGTGACTGAAAATGGAGAAGTCTTTTTATTCGGGATTGTGACCAAACAGGAAGGCGCTGATGCGGCGAAAATTGCCAGTGAAACTGATGGCATTAAACGTGTAACCACCGCATTTACTTATCTCGACTAACCCCGGGTTATTTTTACAAGCAGGTCAGCATAAAAACAGGGCTGCTCTGCTTGTACTTCGATATGCACCGTCTTTCCAGCAATACCACAACACGATATCTTCAGTTTATTTGAGTCAGAAAATGCTTCCCTCCCAATAACTGCATTTGACGTAATATCCATTGCTGGCGTTGCAGCACATAGGCAGAAGGTGCATCAACCCGGTAGCGTATCGGATTAGGTAATACTGCCGCCAGAAGAGCCGCTTCAGAAGCAGTCAGACGACTGGCTGGTTTACCGAAATAGTGCCGGGAAGCGGCTTCCACACCAAAAATTCCTCTGCCAAATTCAGCAATATTCAGATAGATAGTTAGAATACGTTTTTTTGACCACACCAGTTCCAGAACCATTGCCATTCCCGCCTCCAGACCTTTCCTTACCCAACTGCGTCCTTCCCACAGGAATAAATTCTTGGCGGTTTGCTGAGTAATGGTGGAACCACCACGTATCCGTTTCTGATCTTTTTTATTATGTTCCACTGCCATTTTTATCGCAGAAAAATCAAATCCCCAGTGTTCCGGAAATCGTTGATCCTCGGCAGCAATCACGGCTAATGCTATATAAGGTGAAATTTGATCTTGGTCCACCCAAATAGAGCGAGAAACATAAGATAAATTAATTGAGATTAACGCATCTACCTGTCTTTCCAGCATCACCATAGAAAACGGCACTGGCAGAAATGAAAATGTGATTACAGCAACAAACCATAAAAGAGTGATCGCAAGCACAATTTTCTTCAACCAGCGCCATAATATTGAAAAAGGATTTCTCATCCTATTACTCAATCATTTCCAATATTTTTCTGACTAATTTATCGATTCCTATTTCAGCCTCAGACAAGGATTGAGCCAGCATATATGCTGGGGTTGTTACAATTTTGTTTTCAAAATCAATAACAATGTCGTCAACCGGACATTCAACATGAATTCCGCCCATTTTCTCTATCTGTGATACCGTTTCAGGATCATTACCTATAGTGACTTTTATCGATTCGCCTAATATTTTAGGCACCATCACAGGAGCAATACACATAAACCCCATTGGCTTGCCTTTTTTGTGCATATCCTGAACAATACTAAAAAATTCTTTATTTATTTCACACTCAAATCCTTTAAATGCGAAATTACTTAAATTTTTAGCTGCGCCAAAACCTCCGGGAACGATAAGTGCATCCAATGTATCGGCATTAATTTCAGATAATGGCTGAATATTACCTCTTGTTATGCGGGATGATTCTTCCATTATGTGACGTATTTCTTGTTTTTCCTCTCCATTAAGATGATTAATTACATGATGTTGTGACTCATCTGGAGAAAAAAAAGACACTTCAGCGCCTAAACGGCTCAAAGAGAGCATAGTTAGGACTGATTCATGGATTTCACTCCCGTCATAGACCCCACATCCACTTAATATCACTGCAACAGATTTCATATTTATCTCCATTTGTAGTAGATTAATGCTTAACCCCTTAGAGGGTTAAACACCAATCTTCATCACAGATTTTAATGAATCTTGTAACAAAAAATCTTAGATTAGCGGGTAAACAAGTTTCCCTGGTGTTGGCGCAGTATTCGCGCACCCCAACTTCGGTTGGGGTTATTTTTTTGTAGCGCCCGTTAACCAGTTTCTTAATGTTTCCGTATCATTTTTCCATTCCAGATTTAACTCATCTACCCACTCTTGTACGTTATCCCACCACGCGGGTAAATCCGGTGACTGGATCTGCTGTGCTAACTGTTGCAGATGACGTAATCCGACAGAGCCAGCAGCGCCTTTAATTTTATGAGCCTCTTCTACAATCCCTTTTTGGTCTCTCGCCGTCATATTTGAGTCCAATAGGGCAAGGTAGCCTGGCATCATGTCCTCAAAAATGGTCAGGTTATCGATGACCATTTGTGGCCCGACCAAATCGATATACTGGTTAAGCATCTCAGTATCGAGTAACTCTTCCTCTTTCTTCGGCTCAATGAATTCCGGTAATACAGTTCCAGCCTCCGTTGACTTACCCCAGAATTTTTCCATTACCGCAGTCAGTTCCTTAACAGAAAGCGGCTTACTGAGTACTTCATCCATGCCTGCATCAAGATATTCTTTTTTATCTTTCAATACATTGGCAGTCAGAGCGATCAGAGGAGGGAGCGTGTGATTCGGGTAACGTTGATGTAATTCGCGGGCAACATCCAGACCCGTCATATCCGGTAACTGAATATCAAGCAGCACCAGATCATATTCATCAGGATCAAACATATCCAGAGCATCGCCGCCAGTCATGGCCACATCCACACTATTACCCAGTTTCTCCAGAACAGAACGGGCAACAATCACATTCAGTTCAATATCCTCAAC
Organism: Xenorhabdus sp. KJ12.1; assembly: GCF_963876495.1. NCBI lineage: Bacteria > Pseudomonadati > Pseudomonadota > Gammaproteobacteria > Enterobacterales > Morganellaceae > Xenorhabdus > Xenorhabdus sp. KJ12.1. The sequence goes on along the minus strand of NZ_CAWNQH010000002.1, from coordinate 108,885 downwards.
CAATAGAATATTCAGGGCTGGTAATGGCAGTGCGTCTTCTTCTTCCGTCCCTTCCGGGTTTTCATCAATCGCAGGAGCGATGATAGATAAAGTAAAACAAGAGCCTTTTCCGACTGTACTATTAACTGTGATATCGCCACCCATAGCCTGTGCAAGCCGTTTCGATACTGCCAGGCCGATCCCTGTTCCTGTTGCCGGGCGACCACCAGCACTATCTCTGACCTGATAATACATGGCGAAGATTTTTTCTAATTCATCAGCCGGGATGCCAATACCAGAATCAGTCACTTCAAACAGCAGGCGATCCCCTTTTTCACGCCAGATACGAACTTTGATCTCCCCTTTCTGGGAAAACTTCACCGCATTACCAATTAAATTCCATAGGATCTGGCGCAGGCGGGTTCCATCAGCCAATATTCTGGCCGGTAGTGGCAGCTCAGGTTCCAATACAAAACGGATACCTTTTGGCTGCGCCAGTAATCCGGATATGTTCTCCAAATCCGCTATAAAACTGGTAAAATCAATGGGCTGGCTGTCGAGCTGGACTTTTCGGCGTTCAATCTTATCCAACTCAATGATATCATTGAAAATATTACCCAGCGTGATTGCGCTGACATGGATCGTTTTCAGATAGTTGCCCTGTTCTGGTGTCAGGTTAGTATCCATCAGGATACGGCTTAAACCGACAATGCCATTTAAAGGCGTACGAAGCTCATGGCTAATCGTAGAGATAAAAGTAGTTTTGTCCCTGCTGGCATTCTCCAGTGCATCCTGATAGCGTTTACGCTCGGTTATATCGCGACCGAATCCCATCAGACCATGCCTCTTGCCAATACGATCATAAAAAGGCACTTTTCTCAGCTCAAAACAGGACTTTCGCCCATCAGGATAAACCAGCCACTGCTCATAGGTCAGTGAGACATTGTGCCGAAAAACTTTTTCATCCGTCTCCATTACCTTGTTGGCAATTTCTTTATCGTAGACTTCTGTCGGTGTCAGGCCAATCAGCTGCTTTTCACTTTTACCGGTCAGCAACTCCATTGCGCGGTTACAACCGGAAAATTCATTGTCTTCGTTGCGGTAATAAACCAGATCAGGCGAAGCATCAAGAAACGAACGTAACAGAACGGATTGTTGTTCAAGTTCAATCTGTGTTTTTTCACGATGCTCCATTTCTAATTTCAATTTATCCAGCAGAACCAGATGCGCCTGTTCCGCTTTTTCTCTTTCACTGATTTCCTGATTCAGTTGGGTAATATTGTCTTTTAGCTGTTGATTCAGTTTGGCATCACGCTGGCGCATTTCCTCCAGCTTTGCCACCAGACTGGATAAACGCTGGCGTGACTCTTCTAGCTGTTCCACAACAATAGAGAGAAAATAGACAGCCCACGGTGTAATTAATAAACCAAAGAAAATAGAACGGATTAAATCAATACGCTGCACTTCCCCATGCAAGACGAAAGTGACGGCCATTTGCATCGTCATTGCCAGAATTACCAGAACAGACGCCAGTAGTAATGAAAAACGCACAAGCCCGAGTTTCATCATTAAATCAACGTAATATTGGGCAAGCCCCCTGATAAACTTCATAACAGCTCCAAGTAAAATCACCAGATTGCATCATAGCTTAAAAAAAGCCTGACTTCGTTAGGGGATATTATTTCCAATTCCCAAAAAGAATAAAAAAGCATAAAAACAGAATAATAAATCAATTCTGAATTTAATTACCCACAAAAGATTAAAAAACAAACAATAATTTATACTTAACAAACATAAAATACATAACTACATTCTTAAAAAAGCAATAAAAAAAGATTAATAAACCAATAAAACACAATTTTAAAGCACATTTAAAACGCACTTTAGGTGTAGAATGGTGATATAAATCACATCATATCCAAGTCATGACACAGGTCACAAAACGGATTATTAACGAATATATTACATATATTCAATTAATTAACCTCATCATCATGGCTAAAAACACCTTTAGACACAATTTGACCTACTTTATTTTTCTCGCTAAGTTGGGAATTCACTGAAAATCACCTGCTAGTTTTTTAGCTAGCTCATATTTATGCAGTACCCTTATACAGAAACACAACATCATTTTGCTGTCTGTTATTAGCGGTAAATGGTACTGCCGATAAGACAAGCAATATTTGACTGAGGGCGCAATTCAGACGCCTGTAGAAATAATGATTTATATCATCACGTAATTGATGTGAGAGTCGGACAGAACTTGAGGGATTTACCATGTTGTATGACAAATTACAGGAAAAAGATAACTGTGGCTTTGGGCTAATCGCACATATTGAAGGAGAACCAAGCCATAAAGTAGTGCGTACAGCGATACATGCATTAGCCAGAATGCAACATCGGGGAGCTATTCTGGCAGACGGGAAAACCGGCGACGGCTGTGGTTTATTAATGCAAAAACCTGACCGTTTTTTCCAGATGCTCGCTCATGAACAATCGTGGCGACTGGCAAAAAACTACGCCGTCGGTATGCTGTTTTTGAGTCAGGATAGCCAAATCGCTCAGGCATGCCGCAATATTATTGAGCAGGAGTTAGAACATGAAACCCTGTCTATCGCTGGATGGCGGGAAGTCCCCACCAATCAGGATATTTTGGGTAATATCGCCCTGTCGAGCCTTCCCCGTATTGAACAGGTTTTTGTCAACGCCCCAGCTGGATGGCGATCGCAGGATTTAGAGCGCAGGCTGTTCATTGTCCGGCGGCGCGTGGAAAAACGTATTACTGATGAAGATTTTTATGTTTGCAGCCTTTCCAATGTAGTCACTATTTATAAAGGGCTATGTATGGCGGCTGATTTACCACGCTTCTATCCGGATTTAGCCGATTTGCGGATGGAATCTGCGATCTGCCTGTTCCACCAGCGGTTTTCAACCAACACCGTTCCCCGCTGGCCGCTGGCTCAGCCGTTCCGCTATCTGGCTCACAATGGAGAAATCAATACCATCACCGGCAACCGCGAGTGGGCAAGAGCAAGAGCTTACAAATTTCGTACTCCTTTGATCCCCGATTTACAAACGGCGGCTCCTTTTGTCAATGAAACCGGCTCCGATTCCAGCTCACTGGATAACATGCTGGAGCTGTTTCTCAACGGAGGGATGGATTTAATCCGCGCAATGCGTTTACTTGTCCCGCCAGCATGGCAGAATAATCCAGATATGGATGATGATCTGCGCGCCTTTTTTGATTTTAACTCCATGCATATGGAGCCATGGGATGGCCCTGCCGGTATTGTTATTTCTGACGGGCGTTATGCAGCTTGTAACCTTGACCGCAACGGTTTACGTCCGGCCCGTTATGTGATTACTAAGGATAAACTGATTACCTGTGCTTCAGAAGTGGGAATATGGGATTATCAGCCCGATGAAGTCGTAGAGAAAGGGCGGGTCGGGCCAGGCGAATTAATGGTGATCGACACCCGAAAAGGCCGGATTCTGCACTCTGCGGAAACAGATAACGATTTAAAAAATCGCCATCCTTATAAAGAGTGGCTGGAAAAAAATGTCAGGCACCTGACACCATTCGAAAAATTACCGGAAGCGCAGGTTGGCAAGCGAGATCTGGATGATCGTATGCTGGCAACCTATCACAAACAGTTTGCTTACAGTAATGAAGAGCTGGATCAGATTATCCGCGTACTCGGTGAGAATGGTCAGGAGGCAACCGGATCAATGGGCGATGACACCCCGTTTGCCGTCCTTTCCAGCCGACCACGCATTATCTATGACTATTTCCGCCAGCAATTTGCTCAGGTCACCAACCCTCCTATTGATCCGCTGCGTGAATCCCATGTCATGTCGCTCTCCACCCGCATCGGCAGGGAAATGAACGTCTTTTGTGAAGCAGAAGGTCAGGCTCACCGCCTGAGTTTCGAATCGCCGGTACTGCTTTACCCTGATTTTGTGCAACTGACAAAGCAGCAGGAATCTTATTACCGGGCAGAAACGCTGGATTTAACCTTTAATCCACAGGAGAGCACTCTCAAAAATGCCGTCTCAGCCCTGTGCGAACAGGCCGAAAAACTTGTCCGTGATGGTGCCGTCTTGCTGGTGTTGTCTGACCGTCATATTTCTCCTGAAAAATTACCGATCCCTGCACCCATGGCGGTTGGGGCCATCCAGCATTGTCTGGTGGAAAAAAGCCTGCGTTGCGATGCCAACCTGATAGTCGAAACGGCCAGTGCCCGCGATCCTCACCACTTTGCCGTACTGCTTGGATTTGGGGCTACCGCTGTTTACCCTTATCTGGCGTACGAATCCTTAGGCAAAATGATCGATGACGGCACGCTCACAACCCCATACGCCCGCGTGATGCTGAATTATCGTAATGGCATCAATAAAGGGCTATATAAGATCATGTCCAAAATGGGGATTTCCACAATATCCTCCTATCGTTGCTCTAAATTGTTTGAAGCCGTCGGTTTGCATTCCGAAGTCACAGAACTTTGCTTCAATGGTGTCGTCAGCCGTATTGAAGGGGCTGATTTCAGTGATTTTGAGCAGGATCTGCATAATCTCTCCAAACGAGCCTGGTTGCACCGCCATACTATCGAGCAGGGAGGGCTGCTGAAATATGTCCACGACGGAGAGTATCATGCGTATAACCCTGATGTTGTCAGCGCGTTGCAGGCAGCCGTTCACAGCGGTAATTACAGCGATTACCAAAAATACTCACAACTCGTCAATGGTCGTCCGGTAACGACACTGCGCGATTTACTGGCTATCTCACCAAAAGGTGAACCCGTTCCCATTGAAGACGTCGAACCCGCAGAGGAACTGTTTAAGCGTTTTGATACCGCCGCCATGTCAATTGGCGCTCTGAGTCCCGAGGCTCATGAGGCGCTGGCTGAAGCAATGAATACATTGGGTGGTTTCTCCAATTCAGGGGAAGGCGGAGAAGATCCTGCCCGTTATGGCACGAAAAAAGTCTCCCGCATTAAGCAAGTTGCCTCCGGACGCTTTGGTGTTACACCGGCTTACCTAAGTAGTGCCGATGTGATTCAGATTAAAATTGCTCAGGGAGCAAAACCCGGAGAAGGCGGGCAATTACCGGGGGATAAAGTCACGCCTTATATAGCCAGACTACGTTACTCAATCCCCGGTGTAACACTTATTTCACCACCACCGCATCATGATATTTATTCTATCGAAGATTTAGCTCAGTTAATTTTCGACCTGAAACAAATCAACCCCAGAGCACTGATTTCCGTTAAGCTGGTTTCTGAGCCGGGAGTAGGAACGATTGCCACCGGGGTAGCAAAAGCCTATGCAGATCTTATCACTATCGCCGGTTATGACGGCGGAACAGGTGCAAGTCCTCTCTCCTCAGTTAAATATGCCGGCTGTCCCTGGGAACTTGGTCTGGTAGAAACCCAGCAGGCTCTGGTTGCAAATGGCCTGCGCCATAAAATCCGTCTTCAGGTTGATGGCGGGTTAAAAACCGGAGTCGATATTATTAAAGCTGCCATTTTAGGTGCGGAAAGTTTTGGCTTTGGCACAGGGCCGATGGTCGCCCTCGGCTGTAAATATCTGAGGATCTGCCACCTCAATAATTGTGCTACCGGTGTGGCAACGCAGGATGAGAAACTGCGCCAGTCCCATTATCACGGCCTGCCGGAAAGAGTGATTAATTACTTCCACTTTATTGCGCAAGAAACGCGTGAAATTCTGGCGCAACTGGGAGTCCGTAAACTAACAGATCTAATTGGCCGCACAGACTTACTTGAAATACTGGAAGGTATCTCTGCTAAACAAAGTAAACTTAATCTTGCACCTCTGCTGGAAACCGTGCAGCCCCACGAAGGCAAGGAACAACACTGTACAGAAGATAATCCGTCTTTTGATCCGGGAATTCTGAATAAAACGATTGTCAAACAGGCTCTGCCTTACGTAGAAAAATCGCAGAGTAAATCATTCTATTTCGATATCCAGAATACGGACCGTTCCGTCGGTGCAGCATTATCCGGCATCATAGCAACCATGCACGGTGATCAGGGACTGGCGGGCAATCCCATAAAACTGCATTTTTCAGGAACAGCCGGGCAAAGTTTTGGCGTCTGGAATGCTGGCGGGATTGAACTGACACTCACCGGCGATGCCAATGACTACGTCGGCAAGGGTATGGCTGGTGGAAGAATTGTTATCCTGCCTCCGGTTGGTTCAGCATTCAAAAGTAATGAAGCGACTATTATTGGCAATACCTGCCTTTATGGGGCAACCGGTGGAAAACTCTTTGCAGCAGGTCGTGCCGGTGAGCGCTTTGCCGTAAGAAATTCAGGCTCCATCACTGTGGTTGAAGGTATCGGCGATAATGGCTGTGAATATATGACCGGCGGGATAGTCTGCGTGCTGGGTGGCACTGGCGTCAACTTCGGCGCAGGCATGACCGGAGGATTCGCTTATGTTCTCGATGAATCCGATGATTTCCGCAAACGGGTTAATCCAGAATTAGTCGAAGTTCTCTCAATCGATACCCTTGCCATTCATAAAGAACATCTGCGCGGATTAATCACTGAACACGTTCGTCTGACCAGCTCCCCACATGGTGAAAGCATTCTGGAAAACTGGTCACAGTGGGTCAATAAATTCGCACTGGTTAAGCCCAAATCCAGTGATGTCAACGCGCTGCTGGGGCATCGTAGCCGTTCCAGCGCAGAATTACGGGTTCAGGCACAGTAGGAGTCAGGAATGAGTCAGAATGTTTATCAGTTTATCGATCTACAGCGTGTCGATCCTCCAAAAAAAGCGCTGAAAGTCCGCAAAATAGAATTTGTGGAGATTTACGAACCTTTCTCTGAAATTCAGGCAGAAGCTCAGGCAGATCGATGCCTTGACTGTGGTAATCCTTACTGTGAGTGGAAATGCCCGGTACATAACTATATTCCGAACTGGCTGAAATTAGCCAATGAAGGACGCATTATTGAAGCCGCAGAGCTATCTCATCAGACCAACAGCCTGCCGGAAGTCTGTGGGCGGGTTTGTCCGCAGGATCGTCTGTGTGAAGGTGCCTGTACGCTGAATGACGATTTTGGCGCTGTGACCATCGGCAATATTGAGCGCTATATCAACGACACCGCCATTGCCATGGGCTGGACGCCTGATATGTCACAGGTGATCCCGACCGGTAAACGGGTGGCTGTCATTGGAGCAGGCCCGGCCGGATTGGCCTGTGCTGATGTTCTGGCCCGCAATGGGGTACAGGCTGTCGTTTATGATCGTCATCCTGAAATTGGCGGTTTACTGACGTTTGGGATCCCAGCATTCAAACTGGAAAAAGAAGTGATGAGCCGCCGCCGTGAAATTTTCGCCGGAATGGGTATCGAGTTCTGCTTAAACACGGAGATAGGTAAAGATGTTGCTCTTGCTGAACTCACAAAGCAATTTGATGCCGTATTTTTGGGAGTCGGGACTTATCAGTCTATTCATGCCGGTCTGGAAAATGAAAATGCCAACGGAGTATATGATGCCCTGCCCTTTCTCATTGCCAACACTCGCCAGTTAATGGGCTATGAAGAATCACCAGAGCAGCCTTATATTGATATGAAAGGTAAGCGGGTTCTGGTTTTAGGTGGTGGTGATACTGCGATGGATTGCGTACGTACTGCGGTTCGTCAGGGAGCAAGTCATGTGATTTGCGCCTACCGACGGGATGAAGAGAATATGCCGGGTTCCCGCCGCGAAGTGAAGAACGCCCGGGAAGAAGGCGTCGATTTCCAGTTCAATCTTCAACCTATCAGCGTTGAAATCAATCATAACGGGCATGTTAATGGGGTCAAAATGGCTCAGACGCAATTAGGCGAAATGGATGAAAAAGGACGTCGTCAGGCGGAACTTATCCCCGATTCGGAGTTTATCATTAATGCTGACGCAGTCATTATGGCATTTGGCTTCAAGCCACATTCCATGACATGGCTGGATGACCATCAGATCAATCTTGACCGACAAGGACGTATTATCGCTCCCGAATCCAGTATTTTACCCTTTCAGACCAGTAACCCTAAAATCTTCGCTGGCGGGGATGCTGTTCGAGGCTCAGACCTAGTCGTTACTGCCATTGCCGAAGGCAGAAAAGCTGCCTCCGGTATTCTCGACTACCTTGAAGTCTAATTCCATTTTCTCCTGAACTCTTCTCCGGTCTTTTGGCCGGAGAAACTCCTGCCAAATAATCGATACTCGCATCATTATCTTTTTACTACCATAATGATTATGTTTTTTTACATTATGCGATTATTCCTATATCCCAAAAACAAATATTTAAATTTAATATCCTGAAAATTACCAAATAAATATTTTTCCTAAAAAAAACCTCAGGAATACAGTGTACCCATGAAATAAAATTCCGTTTATTACAAAAACAACAGATTTAACATCTGCTATCTCAAGCCGATTACATAATAATTAATTGAACAGGATTTCTGGGTGCAGAAGGTAAAGCGCTCAATTGAAATCCGGAAGATATAATAACAGAGAGAAATAAATGCGTTTATTAACTAAAACATCCCTGTTTTCTTTCGTACTCTTGATTAGTTTTTCTTCTATCGCCGGTTTATCCACGCCAAAGGAGATTATTCAGCAAATTACAGAAAGGGGAGTGAATTCCACTGTTGCTGAAATAGGTGAAAGAAATAAAAGAAATGAAATTGCTAAACTTATTGCTACCGGAGATCCTGAATGGCTAGAAGTTGCTTTTCGGTTGACTCCCAATACCCATCGGGAATTCTCCAATCAGATCTTTGACTCCTTATCACTTGCTCTGCTCAATAACCCGGTTGAAGTCTTAGCTCAGGCCAACAAATACAGGCCTAGCTTAACAAATAACATCTGTGATCTTTCATTGACAGTTATAGCAGAGAAAAACAAGCATAAACTTATCAAAGGTATAGTTGCGAGTTTAAAGAGCGCTGAAAAATCCGCAAAAAGAAAAGATAAAGAAAATATAGAAAGGTGTATTTTGAAGTTGAACCAAGTATATCCCAGATATTTTTAAAATACTCCCAATTGGTTAACCTGCTTTTCTCTCCCCCTCTTTATAAAAGTGATTGAAGCTGAGTTTAGTTTCAATCCTAATTATTCTCCTGTTTTAGAAAGAAAAATATCTTCAAATAATTTCCTACGTCTTTAAAAGCTAATTTCCAACTCAACATATAAAGATTTTTCTTAAAGAAAGATTTCAGAAAATAGGGTATGAGTGAAATAAGATAATATTTCATACTTAAATTACAGATTTGATCCCCTCACTTTTAAGTAAAATGCATATAACAACATTAAATAATAACCAATTAAAAATTAATTACATGATATACCCTGTGGATTTCAACGTTCAGCAAACAAAGCCGTAAATTGAAAGCTATGGATATAATAATTGGGAGAGATAAATGCGTTTACTAACTAAAATATCCCTGCTCTCTTTCATATTCTTGATTAGTTCACCTTCTGTCGCCGGTTTATCTACACCGAAAGAAATTATTCAACAGGTGAAAGAGAGGGGTGTAAATTCTGTTGTTGCTGAGATTGGTGAGAGAAGAAAAAGAGAAGAAATCGCTGACTTTATTACTACCGGAGAGACTGAGTGGTTAGAAGTCGCTTTTCAATTAGTTCCTAACATCCACCACGATTTTTCCAACCAGATCTTTAATTCATTATCCTTTGCTCTAATTAATAATCCGATTGAAGTTTTAGCAATGGCAGATAAATATCAGCCATCGTCAACCAATAACATCTGCAATATTCCATCAACGCTAATAGGAATACAAAGCAAAGAAAAATTTTTTCTGGATGTCGTTGTAAGCTTAAAGAAAGCCAAAACATCAGCAAGTAGAAAAGATGAAGAAAATATAGAATTGTGTCAGTTCGCGTTAAATAAATCTTATGCTGCATTTTTATAAAAAATAGAGGAGAAATTATCTCCTCTATTTTTTCGTATTACCTTTATAACGCTTTATTTTACAACACGTAACGTCGGACGACCTTTTGGAGGCTGAGGTGGCTCATCATCCGGCGGGTTATCATCATGAGATGTTTTCATATCACGAATCAATACCAGATTATCGGCTACCGGAGACTCTGAAACTTCCAACTCTGAGTCTGTTTCATAGGCGATTTCTGGCTCAAACATCATCCCGGCACCGTTTTCACGGGCATAAACCGCAATTACAGCAGACATAGGAACAGATACCTGACGCGCGACACCACCAAAACGGGCATTAAAACGAACTTCGTCATCAGCCAATTCCAGATTACCAACCGCCCGTGGAGCAATATTCAGGATTATCTGCCCATTCTGCGCATATTCCATCGGGACGTTGACACCATATTGAGTCACATCCACAACGATATGCGGAGTCAAATCATTATCCAGCAGCCACTCATAGTGTGCCCGCAGTAAATAAGGGCGGCGGGGAGACATTTGAGTCATATCCATACATTAACCCCGTGACTGTAAACGTATTTCACGCTCTGCTTCTGTCAATGAAGCCAGAAATGCGTCACGTTCAAATACACGCTGCATATAAACCTGAAGATCTTTGGCTCCCGGGCCAGACAGCTCAACGCCCAGCACAGGCAAACGCCATAACAACGGAGAAAGATAGCAGTCAACCAGACTGAACTCATCACTCATGAAGAAAGGCATTTCTCTGAAAATCGGTGCGATTGCCAGCAACTCTTCAGCAAGGCGTTTCCGCGCAGCATTAGCTTCCTGAGCACTTCCTTCCTGAATTTTATACATCAGGGAATACCAGTCTTTTTCAATTCGGTGCATCATCAGACGACTGGAGCCACGTGCAACAGGGTATACAGGCATGAGCGGTGGATGCGGGAAACGCTCATCCAGATATTCCATTATGATGCGAGAATCATAAAGAGTCAGCTCACGATCTACGAGGGTAGGAACCGTTTGATAAGGGTTCAGATCAATCAGATCCTGAGGCAAATTGCCTGCTTCAACGTGTTCTATCTCAACGCTGACCCCTTTTTCCGCCAGTACAATTCGCACTTGATGGCTAAAAATGTCGGTCGGGCCGGAAAACAGAGTCATTACCGAACGTTTGTTGGCAGCGACAGCCATGAAAACCTCCAAGTTTATCTAAAAAAAGGAACGAACAGCCCTTCAATGAACAATGGCTATTCTCGCTCATATTCTCATCCGGTTTCGCACTTATTATCCGAGGATTATTAAGACAAGTCAGGCAAACTCATGGATAAGGCAAAAAATTGTCACTAGTCTACCAGATTTTGAACATTTTGTGGGGAAGTAGATTGAGAATTAATGATGATATATCGGAGTTCAGGGAATTATCTCTGCAATATGCTTTTTTTTTCTGCAAAAAAAGCGTATTCACTAAGGAAATAAAACCCGGCAATAAAAAACCCGCCATAAACATGGCGGGTTTCAACATTAATCCGATGCCACCGTAGTGACAAAAAATTAACGCTTGGAGAACTGTGGACGACGACGTGCTTTGCGCAGACCCACTTTTTTACGTTCAACTTCACGAGCATCGCGAGTAACGAAGCCAGCTTTGCGAAGATCAGAACGCAGAGTCTCGTCATAAGCCATCAGTGCACGGGTGATACCGTGACGGATTGCGCCTGCCTGACCAGAGATACCACCACCTTTAACAGTGATGTACAGATCCAGTTTGCCCAGCATGTCAACCAGCTCAAGTGGCTGACGAACAACCATGCGCGCAGTTTCACGACCGAAGTAAACTTCGAGGCTGCGTTGGTTGATTACGATGTTACCGCTACCTGGCTTAATGAAGACACGAGCGGATGAGCTTTTGCGGCGACCAGTGCCGTAGTATTGATTTTCAGCCATTGCCTATAATCCCGATTAAATGTCCAGAACTTGTGGTTGCTGTGCCGCGTGGTTGTGCTCGCTGCCCGCGTAAACTTTCATTTTACGGTACATTGCACGACCCAGAGGCCCTTTTGGCAGCATGCCTTTAACCGCGATTTCAATGACACGCTCAGGACGGCGGGCAATCATCTCTTCAAAGGTCGCTTGCTTGATACCACCGATGTGGCCAGTGTGGTGATAATAGATTTTGTCAGCACGTTTGTTGCCAGTTACAGCAACTTTCTCTGCGTTAACAATAATGATGTAATCACCAGTATCAACGTGCGGAGTATATTCCGCCTTGTGCTTGCCGCGCAGGCGACGAGCTACTTCAGTTGCAAGACGGCCAAGAGTTTTGCCATCTGCGTCAACAACATACCAGTCGCGTTTTACGGTTTCTGGTTTAGCTGTAAAAGTTTTCATTAAAGCTTACCCAATTATAAGTTACACGTTGGTGAACACTCGAGGTTCAGAAACTTTGTTGAGGTTCACACGACTCATGTCCAGCAAACCTACCCCTTCGAATAGCCTATGCCGGCACTAATGCAAGTTTTTTGGGAAATAAAAAATCTTGCTGTAACGTGGGGTCGCAAGATTATAGAGAAGTCGTTATAAAAAATCGACCCCAAATTCAATAATTATCCAAACTGTTGACTCTGAACTCTCTGTCTGACAACCAACAAAGGGTTAATCTGAAAGACGAAAGAGCATAGATATCAGGGTAAATGCGGTCGCTGTAAATATTCTTCACTCTGCATCTCCTGTAAACGGGACAAGCAACGCTGATACTCAAAACGGAGCAATTCTCCCTGATAAATCCTTTCCATCGGGGCTTCGGCATTGATGATAAGTTTCACATGGCGCTCATAGAATTCATCAACCAGTGCAATAAATCGACGTGCAGCGCTTTCATCCAGTTTGGTCATGATCGGCACATCATGCAGCAAAACGGTATGATAAATCTTAGACAACGCAATATAGTCCCGCTGGCTACGGGGATCTTCACACAGCGTTTTAAAGTTGATTGCCAGTACACCATCAACACTGTTTATCGCTGGCATATCACGATGATTAATTTCCAGTACCGGAGCCGGCTCCCCTTCCCGCCCGGCCAGACGCAGGAAAACCTGATGCATCTCCTGTCGGCTCTCTGCCGATAACGGTGTCAGATAAATATGAGCCTGAGTCAGCGTTCTCAGCCGGTAATCGATGCCCGCATCCACATTCATGACATCACAATATTTTTTGATCTGTTCAATAGCCGGCAGGAAGCGGGCTCGCTGCAAGCCATTACGGTAGAGTTGATCCGGTGGAATATTTGATGTCGCCACTAAAGCGATTCCGCGCCTGAACAGCGCTTCCAGTAACGTGCCGAGGATCATGGCATCCGTAATATCAGAAACAAAAAATTCATCAAAGCAGAGGATATCAGTCTGTGCCTTGAAACCATCAGCCACAATTTCCAGTGGATTTTCATGCCCCTGCAATTCAGTTAATTCTTCGTGTACCCGCAGCATAAAACGGTGGAAATGCAGGCGTAGCTTCCTTTCAGTCGGTAAACTCTGGAAAAACATATCCATAAGCCATGTTTTCCCCCGCCCTACACCACCCCACATATACAGTCCCTGCACGGGACGGATATTGTCCTTTAATGAACGCCCTAATAGTTTATTCCACAGACTTTTTAATCCGCCTGAGCCATCTGAATGCGCCGCATTTTTGGCTAAGTTCTGTACAAGCTCATGGTAAATCATATCCAGACGGGCGACAGTATTACGCTGTACTTCATCAGGTTGATACTGCCCTTCAGACAGTGCGGTCTGGTAAAGAGACGTAGGTGTAATCGGTGACATTAATATAGTAATCCTTAAAAATTTTTATCCCCACCATATATACTTAATAGATTTCAATTGAGTATATACATTGGGTCTAATTCACAGCCTATCATGACAAATTCGTATAAAATTAACACCTCAGGTGATATATAAATTAATTAAATAATAATCAATATTCCACTCTGACTGAATTAGCGGTTATAGTGGTAGCTATGATGTTAAGAAAGGAGTTGCCATGACTTGGGAATACGCACTGATAGGATTAATTGTTGGTTTTATCATCGGAGCATTGGCTGTCCGCTTTGGCAGCCGAAAACTGCGCCAGCAAAATGCGGCACAGGCTGAACTGGAGAAAAACCGGGCAGAGCTTGAAGAATATCGCAAAGAGCTGGTCAGCCATTTTGCCCGCAGCGCTGAGTTGCTGGATAATATGGCCCGGGATTATCGCCAGCTGTATCAACATATGGCTAAAAGTTCCAATGAATTAATGCCAGATATGCCAATGCAGGAAAATCCCTTTAATTATCGTCTTAACGAATCTAAGAACGATACCAATCAAATTGTCACTGATGTACCTCCACGGGACTATTCTGAAGGTTCATCCGGGCTATTGCGTCCCGTTCAGGAACAAAAACAGTAATTTTTCTCGCCGTGGCCATAATTTATGCCCACGGCAATATTATTTATCCCACTGTATTTAAATGTTTTTTCAGGTAAATCCCTGTAAAGACATTCGACAAAACGACATTATTAGTGAACTTTGCTGAATACTTGGTAGTCATAACTGCAACGAAACAATTATGCTTGAAACCTGTTCCGATGAGTGTAGTTTCTCAGAAAAACGGAATTCCCTTGTCGGTTCGGGGCTTTAAGTACGATTTTCCTTTTCTGGCTTAGGTAAGTAAGAGAACGCATTCAATGAAAAGTAAAAACACATTGCTCAGCGCATTAGCGATCAGTATTGGTTTATCTTTAGCTTCGGTACCAATGGTAAGTAATGCGGCTTTACCCGCTGCTATGGCCTCTCAGGAATTACCGAGCCTTGCTCCAATGTTAGAAAAAGTCCTTCCTTCCGTTGTTACCGTTCATGTTGCCGGCACTGAAGTTCAAACCCAACAACTCCAACTGCCAGAAGATTTTCAGTTCTTCTTTGGGCCGGGTTTTCCACCAGTGGAACAACAAAGAAGCCGCCCATTTCAGGGGTTAGGTTCTGGTGTCATTATTAATGCCGATAAAGGATATGTACTGACTAACAATCACGTCATCAATAACGCGGATAAAATTAAAGTCCAGCTCAATGACGGGCGTGAATACTCCGCTAAACTCATCGGTCGTGATCCTCAGACTGATATCGCACTTTTGCAGCTTAAAGATGCTAAGAACCTGACAGCAATTAAATTTGCCAATTCTGATCAGCTTCGCGTCGGTGATTATGCTGTTGCTATCGGTAACCCATTCGGGCTGGGGCAAACAGTAACTTCAGGGATCATTTCGGCCCTTGGCCGTAGCGGTCTGAATCTGGAAGGTCTGGAAAACTTCATCCAGACAGATGCCTCAATTAACCGGGGTAACTCTGGTGGTGCCCTGATCAACCTGAGAGGGGAGTTGATCGGTATTAATACCGCTATTGTTGCACCTAGTGGCGGCAACGTGGGTATTGGTTTTGCGATCCCAAGTAACATGGCCAGAAATCTGGCAGACCAGTTAATAGCTCACGGCGAAGTAAAACGCGGCCTGCTTGGTATCAAAGGTACTGAAATGTCAGCGGATATCGCCAAAGCACTGAATGTTGATGCTCAACAGGGCGCATTTGTCAGTGAGGTAGTTCCTAAATCTGCTGCGGCTAAGGCTGGTATTAAACCCGGAGATGTACTGACCTCCATTGATGGTAAGAAGATTAATAGCTTTGCTGAGCTAAGAGCAAAAATTGGTACGACTGCACCGGGCAAAGAAATCAAAGTAGGTCTGCTGCGTAAAGGCAAGCCTATGGAGGTGTCTGTTGTTCTGGAAAATAGCGAATCTCCATCAACCAAAGCAGAGAAATTAAGCATTGCGCTACAGGGTGCGAATCTCAGTACTGGCATTGTGAACAATACTCCCGGCGTGAAAGTTGACGGCGTCGCCAAAAATTCTCCAGCCGCAATGGTCGGTTTGCAGAAGAATGATTTGATCATCGGGGCGAATAATGTTCGGGTTAAGAATATCAATGAGCTACAAAAGGTACTTGAAGGAAAACCATCCGTTATTGCACTGAATATCCTGCGTGGTGGTGACAATATTTACCTGTTATTGAACAATTAATCGGTATGCCATTATTTTTCTGATTGCAGTACATTAAGCAGACACAGCGCAGGCTGTGTCTGCTTGCTTCTGTGCTATGCTTTTTTAACTTATTGATTACTGAACAATGCTATGTTGATTAAATTACTGCGCTCCATATTGGCGGGATTACTTATTGCAGCAATTTTACTGGTTGCCATACCCTCACTACGTCCCAATAAGTTAAATAATCTCCTGTACAGCGATAACACAGAAAAACCATCCAGTTACAGTCAGGGTGTTCGTCGGGCAGCACCTGCGGTTGTGAATATATATAGCACCAGTATAGGGAGTTTCTCCCATGAACCCCGGGAACTGCTGCCATTGGGTTCCGGCGTCATAATGAGTGAACAGGGCTACATACTCACCAATAAGCATGTTATCAACAAAGTAGGATCTATTATTGTTGCGTTGCAGGACGGGCGTTTCTACGAAGCTTTACTGGTCGGCTCTGATGGCCCGACCGATTTGGCAGTACTCAAAATAAAGGCCGAAAATCTGCCGGTTATCCCTATTAATCTCAAAAGGGCACCTCATGTCGGGGATATCGTGCTGGCAATCGGCAATCCTTACAACTTAGGGCAAACAATTACTCAAGGTATTATCAGTGCGACCGGACGTGTCGGGCTGAGTCCGACACGGCGCCAGAATTTCCTACAAACAGATGCTTCAATCAATCAGGGCAGCTCCGGCGGAGCACTGGTTAATACATTAGGTGAACTGGTCGGCATTAACACACTGTCGTTTGATAAATCTGAATTTGGCTCTACGCCTGAAGGACTGGGATTTGCCATTCCCACCGCACTGGCAACAAAAATTATGCAGAAACTGATCCGTGATGGCCGGGTAATCAGAGGGTATATCGGCATTTCAACAAAAGAGCTACCGAATATCCGCTCGTCAGATACCCAAATCCATCAGATTCAGGGAGTGCGGGTTTTTCAGCTTTTACCGGGAAGCCCAGCCAAAAAAGCCGGAATACAAGTGGGCGATATTATCATCAGCCTTAATCACAAACCGGCGCTCTCGCCTGCCGAAATAATGGATCAGGTTGCAGAAATTCGGCCCGGAAAAGTCGTTCCTGTTACTGTCTTACGTGATGGTCAAACGCTTACCTTCAACGTTATGATTGAAGAATTTGATGAATACTGAGTCCAAGATATCGAAACAAAAGTGTGACTTTGTGAAACTTGATGATAAAATAAACAAATGAGGTAAGGTTACATATTTTATTGGAGGTTATCATGGCAATAACACGTTTACGTCAACAGGGCGGGGCTGTCGTTATCACAATTCCTAGTGATGTTGCCGCCATCATGGGATGGTCTGTCGGCATGACTCTGGATATACAGCCATCAGGCGACACCATAAACATCAAACCAACAGGCAGAATCGCCCGAGGCAGAAAGTCTCTCTCTGAATTATTACAGGGAATTGATGAAACAGAAGTCAGAGCTTTCAACGAAGTAACTACTGACGATTTAAACTCTCCTCCTGTTGGTAATGAGGTGATTTAATGGTACGCAGAAGAAGCATCCCAAGTAAGGGGGAAATCTGGCACGCTAGCGGTGATCCCGTTAGCGGCAGAGAATTTAAAGGGGCGCATTACTATCTGGTTATTTCTGAATTTGCACTGAATCAAAAGTTAGGCACTGCACTTTGCGTTCCAATAACCACTGGAGGAGGGTTCGCACGCTCCGAGGCGGTTACTGTATATTTAGATGGGGCAAGTACTGATACAGGTAAAATTACCGGGGTTGTACTTTGTTACCAGATCCGTTCACTTGATTTAAATGAACGTAAAGCTACCTATTCAGCACAGGCGGAAGCCAGTATTGTTGATGAAATATTAGCTAAAGTCATAGATATTTTAGATCCACAACTGAATTGATTATTCGAAAAAAACCGCCACTAAATACTTCCTATCAAAAGAAGATATTACTAAGTGACGGTTTAAATAGAATTCGGTTTACTTAATACGTTCGATATTGGCTCCCAGACCACGCAGCTTATCTTCGATATGCTCATAGCCCCGGTCAATATGATAAATGCGATCGACGGTTGTTGTTCCTTCAGCAATGCAGCCAGCAATTACCAGACTCGCGGAAGCACGCAGATCTGTTGCCATTACCTGAGCACCGGATAATTTCTCAACGCCGTGGCAGAGTACAGAGTTACTTTCAATCTCTGCGTGTGCCCCCATGCGAATCAATTCAGGAATATGCATAAAACGGTTTTCAAAAATAGTTTCGGTGATCATGCCCGCACCTTCAGCAACAATATTCAGTAAGCTGAACTGTGCTTGCATATCTGTAGGAAAACCCGGATGCGGCGCTGTACGGAAAGTTACCGCTTTTGGCCGCTTGCCATGCATATCAAGGCTAATCCAGTCATCGCCTACCTGAATCTCTGCACCCGCTTCACGTAATTTAGCCAGCACGGCATCCAGTGTATCAGGCTTGGCCTGACGGCAAACAATCTTCCCTCGTGAAACAGCCGCTGCAATAAGGAAAGTACCGGTTTCAATACGGTCAGGCAAGACACGATAAACACCACCGCCCAAACGTTCTACGCCTTCAATCACAATGCGATCTGTTCCTGCACCCGTAATTTTTGCACCCAACGTATTCAGGAAGTTGGCTGTATCTTCGATTTCAGGCTCGCGGGCTGCATTCTCAATAATGGTTTTGCCTTCCGCCAGTGTTGCAGCCGCCATGATAGTGACCGTTGCACCAACACTGACTTTATCCATGACGATGCTGGCACCTTTTAAACGACCATCTACGGATGCCTTAACATAGCCCTCATCCAGCACTATTTTTGCACCAAGTTGTTCCAACCCGGTAATATGGAGATCAACAGGACGGGCACCAATGGCGCAACCACCGGGTAAAGAAACCTGCCCCTGACCAAAACGGGCAACTAATGGCCCCAGTGCCCAGATAGAAGCGCGCATGGTTTTGACCAGTTCATAAGGAGCACAGTATTCATTAACAGCGCTGGCATCAACAAAGACAGAACCATTCTTGCGTTCCACTTTCGTTCCCAGACGATTCAATAGCTTGATTGTGGTATCAATGTCTTTTAATTCAGGAACATTTTGTAATTCAACTGGCTCTTCCGCCAGCAACGCTGCGAACAGGATTGGTAATGCGGCATTTTTTGCCCCGGAAATAGTGACCTCGCCTGACAAGCAGGTCGGCCCTTTCACTTGAAATTTATCCATCTGTCATAATTCTCTTATTTAATTCAAAGTGTGCTGTTCGCGGCGAAGCAAACAACCTCAGAAACCCTGGAGCTTGCGGTCACGTTGCCATTGCGCAGGTGTGTAGGTCTTAATTGACAGGGCGTGGATACGATTATCAGCAATGTATTCCATCAGAGGTGCATAAACTGTTTGTTGTTGTTTTACCCGGCTCAGCTCACCAAAAATTTCACCTACAGCAATTACCTGAAAATGGCTGCCGTCGCCGCTAACAATAACTTCATCAAGTACCAATTTTTCCATCAGTACCTGTTTAATCTCATTAGTATCCATATCTTGCTCACATTCGTCGTTAAAAAATAATAGTAGATGCCTATCGTAATGGAATCCAGACGACTCTTAAACCAAGAAAAACGCCCTTATAAGACAATGACTCATAAGGGCGATAATTATATCCACCTTTCAGGTAACAGAGTTATCAACAACACCCTGAAATCTGTTAGGTCGAGAATGAAGGCATTATATTTATTCTGGCGAATTTCCTTTCTCAGGCGAATTATCAGCAAAGAGACTTTGTAGACTATAGAGCGCAATCAGTGTGTTCAATCGCTCCCCTATGCCAGAAAATGTCAGCACCTTACCACTCTGCTGCCAGTCGCCTTTTATGCGGACAAATAGGGCCATTCCCGTCGAATCCACATGCTCAAGCCCTGAAACATCAATGTTTTCAATGTGAGCCAATAAGCTGTCCTTTTGCTGCCAAAAAGGCAGCAGGCTATCGCGATCCAGAGTACCTTTCAGAAACAGGGTGCTTCCTGTCTGTTGCCAGCTAAGCGGTGTTTTGTCAGAGGCTTTATCCATCCCCCGGTTTTTCATTTCACCGTTTTCCATGTCACTTTTTCTTTTCTAAAATGATTGGAGCCTGTGCACTGCTTTTCAACTGCTCCGTCAAACCATCAATACCTTTCTGGCGCAGGATTTCCGACCACTCATTCTGTTTAGTCGTAATCATGCTCACACCTTCAGCTATCATGTCGTAAGCCTGCCAATATCCGGTTTTACTGTTTTTACGCCACTGAAAATCCAGACGAACAGGAGGCTGACCATTCGGATCGGTAATGGTGACACGAATAGCGACGATATTCTTATCTCCCAATGGCTGCTCCGGGGCAATCTGATAATTCTGCCCGTGATACATTGCCAGAGCCTGGCCATAAGCCTGTGCCAGATAATCTTCAAATGCTTTAAAATAGGCATCACGCTGCTCTGGCGTCGCCTGTTTATAATAAGGCCCCAGAACCAGCGCGCCTGCATATTTTACCTGAACATAAGGCAATAGCTCCTGACGCACGATCTGAGGCAATATTTCCGGATTAGCACGAATCTGCGATTGTTCACCCTTCAGACGTGAAAACGTTTTTTCTGCCGCGACTTTCATCAAAGCATACGGATTAGTCTGATCAACCGCATTGGCAAGTGGTGCAACCACCAATAAGGCAGCCATAAGTAATCGCTTAAACATAATTGCTATTTCTCCTAAGCAGTGGATTGCTGGTTAATGTACCTGTGTGGGAGCCTCAGATGATTTTTGATGATCATCACTTCCGCTTTTGTACAGGAACTGACCTATTAAATCTTCAAGAACCATTGCAGGTTTGGTATCCTCAACGCGATCTCCATCTTTCAGCATGGTGATCCCCAAATCAGCATCATCAAACCCAACATTTAACGCAACATATTGTTCACCCAACAGACCTGAAGTCCGAATAGACAGCGAACTGGAACTTGGAATATTGTCGTACTGCGAGAAAATATCCAGTTCAACCTGCGGAGTATACGTTTTCTTATCGAGCCAGATTTTCCCTACCCGACCAATGACCACCCCTCCGACTTTGACAGGAGAACGCTCTTTTAACCCACCTATATTGTCAAATGCTGCAATGACATGATAAGTGGTCTGATTACCAAAAGATCGGACATTAGCGACCTTCAGGCATAAGAAAATGATTGCGGCCAGTGCAATTAATATAAAACTTCCAACCCATATTTCATTTTTCTTGCTTTGCATCGAATTAGTTCCCAAACATCAGTGCTGTCAGCACAAAATCCAAACCCAATACTGCCAACGATGCATGAACCACCGTACGCGTCGTCGCCCTGCTGATCCCCTCTGATGTAGGGATAGCATCATACCCATTAAACAGTGCGATCCATGTCACCGTGATGGCAAAAGCTAAGCTCTTAATAAAACAGTTAAGTATGTCTTTCTGCAATTCCACCGCTGATTGCATGGAAGACCAGAAAAAACCACCATCAATCCCTTTCCAGTCGACTCCGACCATCGCACCGCCCAGAATACCGACAGCCACAAAGATCAATGCCAGTAAAGGCATACTGATAAAACCAGCCCAAAAACGCGGGGCAACTACCCTACGCAATGGGTCTACTGCCATCATTTCCAGACTGGAAATTTGCTCTGTCGCTTTCATCAGGCCGATCTCTGCCGTCAAGGCAGAACCCGCACGACCAGCAAATAACAGAGCAGTCACGACCGGCCCCAATTCCCGCAGCAGCGATAACGCCACCATCATGCCAAGACTGCCTTCAGCACTGAAAGTCCTCAGTACAAAATAGCCCTGCAAGGCCAGAACCATACCGATAAACAAGCCGGAAACTACAATAATCAATAGTGACTGAACGCCTACACTATAAAGCTGTTGGCGCAATAACAGCCACTGCTTTGCAGGTTCGGGCTTACCAATAATCGCGCTGAATAACATAAAACCGGCCCGACCGAAAGAAGCCACAACTTCAATCGCACGCCTGCCAAATGTTGCCAGCGCCCGTGTTAACATCAACATTCAAGTATCCTAATAACGATTTCTGTTAGTTAATAACTCGGTTTTATAATCCCCCGCAGGGAAACGGAAAGGCACCGGCCCGTCAGCAATACCATCAAGAAACTGACGTACCCGCTGATCCTGATTCATTTTCAACTGTTCAGGCGTCCCTTCTGCAATCACTTTCTGCTCAGCCACGATATAGGCATAATCAGCAATACTCAGTACTTCAGGAACATCGTGGGAAACCACAACACAGGTAACACCGAGCGCATGGTTAAGTTCATCGATCAACTTAACCAATACCCCCATAGTGATGGGATCCTGACCGACAAATGGCTCATCAAACATGATTAAATCAGGATCAAGTGCAATCGCCCGCGCCAGTGCAGCCCGCCTTGCCATACCTCCCGATAGCTCAGATGGCATCAGTTTTGCCGCACCACGTAATCCTACCGCTTCCAGCTTCATCATCACTGTAGTGTAAATTAATTCTTCGGGGAGTTTAGTATGCTCACGTAAGGGAAAAGCGACATTGTCGAACACATTCAAATCCGTAAATAATGCGCCCGATTGAAATAACATACTCATCTTCTTACGCACTTCATAAAGGCGCTGGCGGGATAATGCCGGGATATTATCACCATCAAACCAAATCTCACCGCGCTCAGGGCGGATTTGCCCGCCCATCAGACGCAGCAGAGTCGTTTTTCCAATACCGGAAGGCCCCATAATGGCTGTTATTTTCCCTTTTGGAACAGTCAGATTGATATCGGAAAAGATCGGGCGCTGACCACGGGTAAAAGACATGCCGCAGATCTCAATAAGATTTGCTGTTAGTTGACTCATTATTGATAGCCCTTAATCGTTAATAAACGAATTTCTTACTGTTTCTAAATAATTAGTAATGCATACTACAAAAAAATTTTCCAATTTGCGTTAGCAAAGTGATAGCAAATTTTACTTTTTAACTTTCGGCCTTCAGAATATATAAATCTGGCTAAATAAATATTTTTGTCCAGAAATCAACCAACACTGGCATTGTGCTCACATGAATTTTCTCTAAGGAACACAACATGTTTCTGACTATTTTACTGCTCATTACCGGGTTGATTTTACTGGTGTATGGTTCTGATAGATTAGTATATGGTGCTGCGGTATTTGCGCGTACATTAAAAGTCCCTCCTTTTATTATTGGTCTGGTGATTATGGGCATCGGCACTTCTTTGCCTGAGCTGATGGTTTCTGTAAACGCGAGTCTGAACGGGTTACCCAACATGGCCGTAGGTAATGTACTCGGCTCCAATATTACCAATCTGCTACTGATTACTGGCGCAGTAGCACTGATTCGCCCAATAACAGTGCAATCAGAGATCCTGCGGCGGGAATTACCACTAATGTTGCTGATTATGGCCTTTGTGGGTTATCTGCTGTCTGATAACTACCTGAGCCGTCTGGATGGGATTTTTTTATTACTGACTGCCCTGTTTTTTATATCAATAATGATAAAAATGACAGTCAGTACCCAATCTGATGATGTCGACAGCTATACACAGGAGAGAGATGCAGAATTACCCGACGAAGGTAATAATGGTATCGCGCTGCTTTGGGTTGTATTGGGCCTGCTTCTCCTGCCGATATCCACCCGAATGGTCATTGATAATGCTACCGTCATTGCACGGATTTACGGTATCAGCGACTTGGTGATTGGTTTAACTATTCTGGCGGTGGGAACAAGCCTGCCAGAACTCGCCACCTCTATTGCCGCAGCCATTAAAGGTGAAAATGATATGGCAATGGGAAATATTATTGGTTCTAATGTTTTCAACATGACCCTAGTATTAGGTGTTTCCGGCCTATTTTCACCCAGCGTTATTTCATCCTACGCCTTTTCCCGGGATTTTTGGATCATGATGGCGGCGAGTGTACTATTCACGATATTCTGTGTGAGAAGAAAACATCGGTTTAACCGACTGAGTGGTGCGCTATTACTCAGCTGCTTTATTGCATATTTTGTTGCACTTTTTGTGCTGCATAGTGATTAATATCCGGTGACTAATGTATGGTGGCTGATGTTTGATAATCACGATTTGATGATCAATGTCTGGTGATCAATGTTCTGAGTAATTACCGGTTGTAATGGGAATAAGTGGGAGTAGAAATGCCTAAGATCGATTTTCAGCAAGCAGGTAAAAGAGTATTACATATCGAACTCGAAGGATTGGCGGAATTAGAGCAATACATCAATGACGATTTCAGCAAAGCCTGCGAGCTTATGTTTGGATGTGAAGGTAAAGTCATTGTTATGGGGATGGGAAAATCCGGCCATATCGGGCGGAAAATCGCAGCCACATTTGCCAGTACCGGAACGCCTTCATTCTTTGTCCACCCCGGCGAAGCCAGTCATGGTGACCTTGGTATGGTAACGCCAAAAGATATCGTACTGGCTATCTCCAACTCCGGCGAATCGAATGAAATCCTCGCACTTATTCCGGTACTTAAGCGGCAGAAAGTTGCTCTCATTTGTATGACAAATAACTGTAACAGCAACATGGGCAAAGCTGCGGATGTCCACCTGTGCATTAAAACACCACAGGAAGCCTGTCCTCTTGGGTTAGCTCCCACCACCAGCACAACGGCAACGCTTGTTATGGGAGATGCACTGGCTCTTGCCCTGCTGGAGGCCCGTGGCTTTACCACCGAAGATTTCGCCCTCTCTCACCCCGGTGGAGCTCTTGGGCGTAAACTGTTACTGCTGACCAGCGAATTAATGACTACAGGGGATGATATTCCGCGCGTTCCCCGCACAGCTACCCTTCGTGAAGGCCTGATAGAAATTACCCGAAAAAAACTGGGCATGACGGTTATCTGTGGTGATGATATGCAGATCGACGGTATTTTCACTGACGGGGATCTACGCCGAGTGTTTGATATGGGGATTGATTTAAATAATGCCAAAATTTCTGACGTTATGACTACCGGCGGGATCCGTATCAAACCAAATACTCTGGCGGTTGATGCCCTGAATCTGATGCAATCACGTCATATCACTTCCCTACTGGTCACTGAAGGTGACACACTGCTCGGCGTATTACATATGCACGATCTATTACAGGCAGGAGTTGTATAAAAAGCCGCCATGTAAATCTGATAGGATGGTGAGGCTAATAGGGTTGTACCCGTAAGCAATACTGATAAACAGTATCAGCAAAGATGTATTAAACAGGCCTGCAACCGGGGCCTGTTGCAAATTATGAATAGAGAAATTCCTGAATGAATCAAAATACCTATCTGGATACCTGTTATGGCCCAGTTAATGTAAACATTATCGAAAAAGCCCGTAAAATTCGTCTGTTAATCTGTGATGTTGATGGTGTGATGTCAGATGGCCTGATATATATGGGCAATCAGGGTGAAGAACTGAAAGCCTTTAATGTGCGTGATGGTTACGGCATCCGCTGTTTAATAACTTCTGGCCTTGAAGTCGCCATTATTACCGGTCGTCAGGCCAAATTGCTGGAAGATCGTGCAAAAACTCTTGGTATTACACATCTTTACCAAGGTCAGAACGATAAGGTTTTGGCGTATCAGGAACTGTTGGATAAACTAGCGCTACAGCCTGAACAGGTTGCCTATATCGGCGATGACCTTATCGATTGGCCTGTAATGGCAAAAGTCGGCTTATCTGTTGCCGTAGCAGATGCCCACCCGCTACTGCTGCCCAAAGCAGATTATGTCACTCGGATTGCCGGTGGTCGCGGTGCAGTCAGAGAACTTTGTGATTTGGTGCTTTTTGCTCAAAACAAGCTGGAAGATGCCAAAGGTTTATCCATATAACACATGAACTGAAAAAAGAATGAGCAGAACTCAATCCTGGCTGATCGCAATACTGACTTTAATTGTGCTTGCATTGATTGGCTGGAATTTATCCAATTCAAATGAAGGCGCCTCCTCACCCGTTTTGGATGAGGGTTACCCGACTTATCAAACAAAAGAAGCCACGACATTTGTTTATGATCCAGAAGGTAAACTGGTTTATAAACTAGAGGCAGATAATGTTAAAAATTATACAGAAACAAAGCTGACTTGGTTTACCAAGCCAGTATTAACAACGTTTGATGCTAACAGTAAATCCACACCGCCACCGGCAACATGGACAGTACGTGCCAATAAAGCGAAACTTACCCATGATAATATGCTCTACTTATATGGGGATGTTCAGGTAGATAGCCTGAATGACGCATCACAACTGAAACGTATTACAACAGAAAACGCGACCGTCAATCTTGTGACGCAGGATGTGGCATCCGACGATAAAATTACATTAGAAGGTGTCGGTCTGAGATCTGTTGGGATGAAAATGCGCGGCAACCTGCGAGATAAAACTGCTGAACTGATTGAAAAGGTGACCACTCAATATGAGATTCCACATGAAGAACCTAATCCGTAATACTTTTATTGCCAGTACATTGGTTGCAGTCAGTTTGCCTGCACTGGCACTGAAAGATGATACCCAAAAGCCCATTACCATTGATTCAGCCAGACAATCACTGGATTTAACGGGGAACATTGCCACATTTACGGATAATGTTATTGTAAAGCAGGGTTCTATTGATATCCATGCAGATAAGGTTGTTGTCACCCGCCCTGACGGGGATTCCAAAAAAACGGTTATTGAAGCTTATGGTAACCCGGCAACATTTTATCAATTGCAGGATGATGGTAAACCTATCAAAGGCCATGCTTCGAAGATGCGCTATGAGATGAATAATGAGCTGATCACACTGACAGGTAATGCTTATCTTGAACAGCTCGACAGCAATATCAAAGGCGATAAAATCACCTACTTAGTACCAACACAGCAAATGGAAGCCTTTAGTGATAAAGGTAAGCATGTTACCACCGTCCTGTTGCCTTCTCAGTTACAGGAAAAAGGCCCGGGTGTTAACAATACCGGTACTAACAGCACTGAAGTTCATAAAAAGAGTAAATAACGACGTATGGCAATATTAAACGCAGACAATCTGGCAAAGTCTTATAAAGGGCGTAAGGTTGTTGAGGATGTCAGCCTGAAAGTGAAATCAGGTGAAATTGTGGGCCTGCTAGGGCCAAATGGTGCAGGTAAAACCACAACTTTCTATATGGTCGTTGGTATCGTGCCCCGCGATGCAGGTACTATCACCATTGACCATGAAGATATCAGCCTGCTGCCTCTGCATGAACGTGCCCGCCGGGGCATCGGCTACTTACCTCAGGAAGCCTCTATCTTCCGTCGGCTGAGCGTATACGATAACTTAATGGCTGTTCTTGAAATCCGCAAAGATATCAATCAGGAACAGCGTAAAGAGCGCGCTGAAGAGCTGATGGAAGAATTTCATATCTCCCATTTGCGTAACAGTCTCGGTCAGTCATTGTCCGGTGGTGAGCGCCGCCGTGTGGAAATCGCCCGGGCACTGGCAGCAAACCCTAAATTTATTCTGTTGGATGAGCCTTTTGCGGGTGTTGACCCTATCTCAGTCCTTGATATTAAAAAGATCATTCAACATCTGCGGGATTATGGTCTGGGAGTCCTGATTACTGACCATAACGTCCGTGAAACGCTGGATGTTTGTGAGCGCGCTTATATTGTCAGTCAGGGGCATCTGATTGCTCACGGTACACCAGAAGACATCCTTAACAATGAACAGGTTAAGCGTGTTTATCTGGGTGAAGGCTTCCGTCTTTAAGGCTCATTGTCAGGCAGAGTTCAGGGAAATTACAGTTCGAGGGTAATCCATTCAGGAGGAAGTGAAAACGTTATGAAGCAAAGTTTGCAACTCAAACTCAGTCAACAATTGACGATGACGCCACAACTTCAGCAGGCAATCCGTTTGTTGCAACTTTCTACGCTCGAACTTCAGCAGGAGATTCAACTGGCTTTGGAAACGAATCCCCTGCTTGAACAGGAAGACACACTTCAGGAGATTGATGCTCAGGATTATTCAGATCCCGAAACAACGGTTATGGATACCCTCGAAGCGCTTGAACAAAAGAATATGCCGGAAGAGTTGCCTCTCGATACCAGCTGGGATGAAATTTACAGCGCCGGTACATCTTCAGGAACGCGAAGTGACTACAGTGC
Source organism: Xenorhabdus sp. KJ12.1 (assembly GCF_963876495.1). Lineage (NCBI taxonomy): Bacteria > Pseudomonadati > Pseudomonadota > Gammaproteobacteria > Enterobacterales > Morganellaceae > Xenorhabdus > Xenorhabdus sp. KJ12.1. The sequence goes on along the minus strand of NZ_CAWNQH010000002.1, from coordinate 80,690 downwards.
GGATGATTTCCCCGTCTATCAGGGGGAAACCACCCAGACACTACAAGACTATCTGACGTGGCAGGCTGCGCTGACGCCCTTTACTGAAACAGATTCAGCCATAGCCACATCAATCATTGATGCTATTGACGAGACAGGCTACCTGACCGCCTCTGTCGAGGATATCCTTATCAGCATCGGCAATGATGAACTGACACCGGAAGAAATCGAAGCCGTACTCAAAAGAGTACAACATTTTGATCCCATCGGAGTCGCGGCCCGTGACTTACGTGAATGTCTACTCATCCAGCTTTCGCTGTTGCCGATAGAAACTCCCTATCTGAAAGAAGCCAAACTGGTTACCAGCAAGTATCTTGAACTGCTGGGCAACCGGGACTTCCGAAATTTATTGCGCCAGAGCAAATTAAAAGAGAGTGCTCTGAAAGAAGCTATTGCTATCATACAGTCACTGGAGCCACGGCCGGGGTTAATGGTAAATACCGGTGAATCCGAATACGTGATCCCCGATGTACTCGTCCAGAAAGAAAATGAACACTGGCAGGTCAGGCTGAATACAGATAGCATTCCCCGCTTGTGCATTAATCAGCACTATGCTGCGCTGGGGCAGCAATCTCAGAATGAGAGTGACAGCCTGTTTATCCGCAATAACCTACAGGAAGCTAAGTGGCTGATAAAAAGTCTTGAGAGCCGCAATGAGACGCTATTAAAGGTCAGTAATTGCATTGTGGAATGGCAACAGGATTTCTTTGAGCATGGCGCAGAGTACATGAAACCACTGGTACTGGCAGATATTGCCTATCAGGTTGATATGCATGAATCCACCATTTCTCGTGTGACAACCCAGAAATACTTGCATAGTCCACGGGGAATTTTTGAATTGAAATATTTTTTCTCCAGTCACGTGAATACTGACAGCGGAGGCGAAGCTTCTTCTACAGCAATACGGGCACTGGTGAAAAAATTGGTCACGGCAGAAAACCCGGCCAAACCACTGAGTGACAGTAAGCTGACCAGCCTACTTGCCGAACAGGGTATTCAGGTAGCTCGTCGGACTGTCGCAAAATATAGAGAGTCGTTATCCATCCCGCCTTCAAACCAACGTAAAAAATTGGTTTGAATAACATAGACCCTATGAATTTCAGGTTGTATCAACAAAGAGACCACCTGAAAGACAACGGAGAGAGAAGGAAAACACTATGCAACTCAATATCACAGGCCACAATATTGAAATCACTGATGCACTACGCAACATTGTGAATACGAAATGCGGCAAACTGGATCAATATTTCGATAAGATTAACCTTATTCAGGTCATCCTCCGAGTGGAAAAAGTGCAGAAAATCGCTGAAGCCACGGTGCATGTCAATGGAGGTGAGTTGCATGCGAGTTCAGAGCATGAAGACATGTATGCGGCAATTGATGCACTTGTTGATAAACTGACTCGTCAATTGACCAAACACAAAAGTAAATTGAGACAACATTAATAGCTTTCAGACAACAGGGCTGTCATAAGATTCTCACTGTTCTCTATTTGTATACCCAATGAATTTCAAGCTGCATCGCGGCGGCAAGCAAATGAATCCCCTGAGCATAGATAACTATGTGACTGGGGTGAGTGAGTGCAGCCAACAAAGAGGCAACTTGAAAGACGAAGGGTATAACCAACTAACGGCCTTCAGGCTGCTATATGCACCTGAAGGCTTAATGGTAATAACAGTGCCTCAGTACCGGATGTCTGAACTCAGGCATCCGGTATTAAAGCCCTAAGCGAATAAAGAAATGAACAACGAAACAGATTTACCACTAAGCTCAGTGCTTTCATCCGAATGTACGCGTAATAATATACCTTGTTCGAGTAAGAAGCGCGCCTTAGAGATTATCAGCGAGCTGGCATCAAAGCAGCTGAATGTACCAGAGAGTGCCGTATTTGAAGCCATCCTTTCCCGTGAGAAAGTGGGCACAACCGGTATTGGCAACGGGATTGCCATTCCTCACGGCAAACTGGAGACCGAGAGTTCAGATAATGCTGTTGGTGTATTCTTACACCTGGAACAACCAATTACGTTTGATGCTATTGATAATCAGCCTGTTGACTTGCTGTTTGCTTTATTGGTTCCATCTAATCAGTGTCAGGTACATTTACATTCACTATCCTTGATCGCAAAGCGTCTTTCAGATAAAAATTTCTGTCGTCGCCTGCGTTCGGCACAAAGTGATGAAGAGTTATACAAAATTATTACTGAATAAATAACAATTACAATTACGGTTACAATTGATTGTTGAAAAGCAATATACCCAGAAGGTATAAACGACGGCGGTTCTGATGAACCGCAAAATAAAGGGGAGTCATTTCATGGTGCTGATGATAGTCAGCGGTCGTTCTGGTTCTGGTAAGTCCGTAGCCCTGCGTGCGCTGGAAGATATGGGGTTCTACTGTGTGGATAACCTGCCGGTAGTACTACTTCCAGAGCTGGCTAATACACTGGCTGAACGTGATATTTCAGCGGCAGTCAGTATTGATGTACGCAATATGCCGGAATCCCCAGAAATTTTCGAAGAAGCACTGACAAAATTACCGGACAGCTTTTCACCACAGCTTCTGTTTCTTGACGCAGATCGTAACACTCTGATCCGTCGCTACAGTGATACCCGTCGCCTGCATCCACTCTCAAGCAAAAACCTGTCACTGGAAAGTGCCATCGACAAAGAGAGCGATTTGCTGGAACCTCTGCGTTCCCGGGCAGACCTGATCATTGATACTTCTGAAATGTCAGTTCATGAGCTGGCTGAAATGCTCAGGACGCGTTTATTGGGCAAGCGTGAACGTGAACTGACAATGGTATTTGAATCTTTTGGCTTCAAACACGGTATCCCGATTGATGCTGATTATGTTTTCGATGTGCGTTTCCTGCCAAACCCACACTGGGATCCAAAACTTCGCCCGATGACTGGACTGGATCGCCCGGTTGCTGCGTTTTTGGATCGCCATACCGAAGTACATAACTTTATTTACCAGACCCGCAGTTACCTTGAGCTATGGTTACCCATGCTGGAAACCAATAATCGCAGCTACCTGACAGTTGCTATTGGCTGTACCGGTGGTAAACATCGTTCGGTTTACGTAGCAGAACAATTAGCTGATTACTTCCGTTCCCGTGGTAAGAACGTTCAGTCACGCCACCGTACACTGGAAAAACGTAAGTAACCTTATATAGAGCAGGCCATGACAGTCAAACAGAGACTTGAGATTAAAAACCGACTCGGTATGCATGCGCGGCCTGCCATGAAGCTGCACGACCTCGTGCAGCAGTTTCAGTCTCAGGTCATTTTGCGCAACAGCAACAATGTTGAAGCCGAGGCTCACAGCGTCATAGCCATGTTGATGCTCGATTCTGAACAGGGTAGCTACATTGAAGTTGAAGCTACGGGAGTTGATGAACAACAGGCTTTGTCAGCGATTGTGGCGTTATTCAATTCCGGCTTCGACGAAGAATAAACTTATACGATTTTGCCTGCTTGTAGCACAGACCCTCTATTACACTTTTCTCTATTTTCTCCTTCCTTTCTTATTCAGTTAATAACGCCTGACTCTCTTTATTTTTCTCTTAATACTGCTTTCTAGTCTGTAATAACAGAAGCAAAGGCCATATTTAAAACCAACAAAAGATAAAATAACCTTCATATATTCTAATTATAAATTTATGAGAAAAGATATATTGAGAAGTTTTGTTAATTAAATAAGCTAAACACTCCGACTATTTACAAATAGTCATTAGGTAACAATAAATGTTATCCATCAATAATTTAACTCTATGAAATCAGTTTAGAAAAAACTTATCATTAACGGGATTTTATACATAAAGAATTATACGTACAGTTCATAAACTGGAGATTTACTTCATGCGTTTTAATAAGACCACATTAGCTATCTTTCTTGGATTGACTTTATGTCAGGGAGCAGCTCAGGCGGCACCTGTGCTTTCTTTAGATAATACGCAGGCAGAACGTGTCGCTGTTAACAATAATGCCTGGGTAGAAATCAACACCACCACTTTCGAAAACAATATCCAAACACTGAAAGAAACCCTGAACAAAGACACCAAAATATGTGCAATTCTGAAAGGTGATGCTTATGGTTATGGTCTCGGTTTGCTGATGCCGTCAATCATTAAAACCGGAGTACCTTGTGTTGGGATCACCAGTAATGAAGAAGCCCGTATCGTGCGTGATAGTGGTTTTACCGGCCAGCTGGTACGCGTCCGTGCAGCAATGGCAGATGAAATTGAAAGCACGCTGAGCTATGACATGGAAGAGATGGTTGGCGATCTGGAAAGCGCTAAAGCTATTGATGCCATAGCTAAAAAACATGGTAAAGAGATCCGTGTTCATTTAGCGCTGAACACCGGTTTAATGAGCCGTAATGGGCTGGAAATGAAAACCGAACAGGGCAAACAGGAAGCACTGCAAATTGCTAAGCTGCCTAACCTGAAATTGGTTGGCATCATGAGCCACCATGCTCTCACTGACCTGAATGTGATCCGCGAAAGTATCAAAAACTTCAACGAACAAACTGCCTGGTTGATTAAAGAAGCAAACCTGAAAAGAGACGAAATCACTCTGCATGCATCCAGCTCTTTTGCATCACTGAGCTTACCTGAAGCCCAGTTTGATATGGCTCGCGTTGGCAGCGCATTGTACGGCATCTTGCAAGACAGCCATCCGGAGTTCAAACCTCTGATTCAGGTAAAAACCCGTGTTGCTTCTGTTAAACCATACCCTAAAGGCAATGGTGTCAGCTACGACAACACTCATATCCTGAAACGTGATTCTATCCTTGCTAACCTGCCAGTCGGTTTCTCTGATGGTTTCAGCACTGCTCTGTCAAACAAAGCCTATGTTCTGATTAACGGTCATCGTGCACCGGTTGTCGGTCGCGTTTCCATGAATACCGCTATGATTGATGTGACTGATCTGCCTGAAGTTAAGAGTGGCGATGAAGTTGTGATTTTGGGTAAACAAGGTAACGAAGAAATTACTCAGGCTGATATTCAAAAATGGAGCGGCATGCACATTGTTGAACTGACCTCAATCTTTGGCGAAACCAACCCGAAGATCACCGTTACAGGCCAATAATTTATAACCTGTCATAATATCTGGCTGAACCTTGTTTCATTAGCAGCACCAAACAGTTCGTGATCATGATCTCTTTATTTTCATGACAGAACAGCCTAATATCACTTTAATCACATTGAAAATAACACCCCCCTCCTTGCGTTGCGGGGTGTTATTTTGTATTGAGCCTAATTTGGAGCGTGGTATGAAAAAACCAAATATCATTATTAATGAATTAGATGCAGAACGTTTAGATTCTCTGTTGGAACAAGCCGCATTTGCCAATACCAGTATCGCAGATGCACTGAACGATGAACTGGACAGAGCGGAAATCTTACCACCAGCAGAAATCCCAGCAGATATTGTTACTATGAACAGTGAAATTAAATTCATTGATTTTAGCAATAATGAAGAGCGTATCCGTACTCTCGTTTATCCGGCATCGCTACAGGACAGCACAAAACAGCTATCCGTCATGGCACCTTTAGGCGCTGCGCTTTTAGGTCTGAAAGTCAATGATGAGATTACGTGGGAATTGCCGAACGGTGAAAAAACACGGATAAAAGTATTAGAAATACTTTATCAACCCGAAGCAGCAGGCGAATACCACCGTTAACTCACAGCCAGCCCAGTAGACCAGACTGGCTGTTGTTGATTGAGTATCCCTTATTGACCGGCGATACTCATTTCCGGCAACAGAACTGAACCACACTGAATGTTACTGCGTGTTTCGATATCATTACCGATTGTTACCATATTTGCCCACATATCTTTCAGATTGCCTGCAATGGTTATCTCACTGACGGGATACTGAATTTCGCCATTTTCGACCCAAAAACCGGCCGCGCCACGAGAGTAATCTCCTGTTATTGCGCTGACACCCTGTCCCATCAGTTCCGTCACTACCAGACCCGTGCCCATTTCCCGCAACAGCCCATCAAAACCGAGCCCCTGACCTTCGATACGCCAGTTATGAATTCCACCTGCATGGCCGGTACTTGTCAGACCCAGTTTACGAGCAGAGTATGACGTCATCAGCCATGACTGTAATACACCGTCTTTAATAATCTCACGAGGCAGTGTACGTACGCCTTCGCTGTCAAAAGGTGTTGAAGCCAGACCTCTCAACAAATGAGGCTGCTCCTCAATTGTCAGCCACGAAGGCAGGATTTGTTTACCCAGACTGTCCAACAGAAAGGAGGATTTACGATAGATGCTGCTGCCACTAATCGCTCCGACCAAATGACCAAACAGACCGGTCGCCACTTCTGCGGAAAAAATCACAGGTGCTTTCATCGTCGAAAGCTTACGCGCCCCTAAGCGAGACAATGTACGTTGCGCGCTCTCCTGACCAACCCACTCTGGTGACTGTAATTCATCAAAGCGACGGTTCACGGTATAAGCATAATCGCGCTCCATATTGCCGTCTTGTTCTGCAATTACACAGCTTGATGTGGAATAGCGGCTTGAGCAGTAACTCTGCAACATACCATGACTATTACCAAAGACGCGGATGCCATAGTGAGCATTAAAACTGCCGCCTTCGGTATTAGTAATACGTTGATCGGCCTGTAGTGCCGCCTGTTCCGCGCGGGCTGCCAGTTCAATCGCCTTATCAGCATCCAAATCAGCAGTGTGGAACAAATCCAGATCAGGCGCTTCAAACGCTAATAATTCTTTATCTGCCGGGCCAGCACAAGGATCTGGCGAAGTATAACGAGCAATATCAATAGCCGCCTGTACCGTACGCGCAATAGCCTCCGGGCTTAAATCGGTAGATGATGCGCTGCCTTTGCGATGCTGATTATAAACAGTGATGCCTAATGCGCCATCACTGTTAAATTCTACATTTTCGACTTCACTGAAACGGGTACTGACGCTGATCCCCGTTGTTTTATTGACTGCGACTTCCGCAGCATCGCAACCTGCTTTCGCTAATTCCAGAGCGTGGGAAACAGCCTCTTCCAATTGCTTACGCTGCTCCGTAATTTGTTGATTGGTAACTATCATCAATTAACCATAACCATTTAAATTAAAAGGGAATTTATCAGGGAAAGTGCTATATTCCGGCTTTCAGTATTAATGCCGAGTGGTAATCAGGCAATTTTCCCAGTTACAATAGACAATATTAGAAGATGTTAACACCCACCGGGAAATTGGTCATGTTCCAAAGTGCACCTTATCCGGCCTTTTTAGAAGGAAAACAATTATGGCAAAGCAGCCTGAAGATTGGCTCGACAATTATCCTGCTGAAGAGGAAGAAGAAGAGATAATCTGGGTCAGTAAAAGTGAAATCAAGCGGGATGCGGAAGAGCTTAAAAAGCTGGGAGCTGAACTGGTTGAACTGAGCAAAAGCGAACTGGAACGCATCCCGTTGGATGAAGATTTACTGGCTGCGATTGAGCTGGCACAGAGAATCAAACGTGAAGGCCGTCGTCGTCAGTTACAATTGATAGGCAAACTATTACGTGCCCGCGATCCAGAACCAATTACTATCGCATTGGATAAACTGAAAAACCGGCATAACCAGCAGGTTGTGATCCTGCACAAATTGGAAGAACTGCGGGATAAATTACTGGAAAGTGACAACGCGCTTGAAGAAGTTGTGACACTCTATCCGCATACAGATCGCCAGCAACTACGGACGCTGGTGCGTAATGCCAAAAAAGAGAAAGCAGCGAACAAACCACCAAAATCCTACCGGCAGATCTTTCAGTATCTGAAAGAATTATCTGGAACAGTATGATATTCAGATCGCCATTTCTTTAAGAAATGGCGGTAACTTTCTTTTCTCTTATCCGTATCCCGCCATCATATTAAAACTGCTTAATTTAACACTTCCGGTTAAATATTACGAAAATGTAACAAAAATGAGATAACCTTAATTGTTTTTCATTATCTGAACTTGCATAAAGGATATTTCACATGCCTCTCGTTGTTATTCCAGATGATTATCAAGCTGCAACAAAACAGATTCAGGCTTTATATCAAAACCGTGATTTTGACGTTGTCAGCCTCGGTGCAGTGGATCGCGACCCGAAAGCCAGTGAGTTACTCTCTAAGGCTGATGCACTGATCTTGATCCGTGAAAGAACAATTATTGATGAGCAGTTCTTATCTAAAACTCCCAACTTAAAACTGATCAGCCAAACAGGAAAGGTGGCTTACAATATCGATCTGGATTTATGTAAACAGAAGGGCATTGCTGTCGTAGAAGGTGCCGGTTCTCCTGTTGCCGCAGCCGAGTTAACTTGGTTGTTAATTCAAAGTTCCATCCGCAAATTCGTCGCTTTAGTGGAGTCGATGAAAAAAGGTCAATGGCAAACCGAACTGGGCGATACCGTCGCTGAAAAAACCCTTGGTATTCTCGGGTATGGAAATATTGGCCAACGGGTTGCCAGATATGCACGTGCATTTGATATGAAGGTTCAGGTGTGGGGTTCAGAACGCTCACAGGAAAAAGCCCGTCAGGACGGTCTGATTGTTCCTCAATCACGTGAAGATTTTTTTAAAACATCGGATGTTATTACCCTGCATCAGCGTCTGGTTAAAGAGACGACAGGTAATGTCACATTGGCTGATCTGACTCATATGAAAAACAGTGCGGTATTAGTCAATACAGCAAGATCAGCGCTGATAGAAGCCGGTGCTCTTGAGAAAGCACTTGATCTGGGTACGCCGGGTTTTGCTGCACTGGATGTTTTTGATGTTGAACCGATTTGGGATGCCAGCCACACTTTATTAAAACGAGACAATGTCCTGTGTAGTCCGCACATAGGTTATGTCACAACAAGCTGCTACGACATCTATTTTGACAGTGCATTTAAGAATGTTGAGCGTTATTTTTCTGGCGATGAAAGCCATGTTGTAAATAAATAACCGCTGGTTCTATATAGAAATACCGCCACATTTCAGCCAATGTAGCGGTGTAATATACACAATGGATTTCAAGATGCGTCGCGGCGGCAAGGGAGTTCATCCCCAGGAGCATAGATAACCGTATCTTTATAAAAACAGTGACCGGGGTGAACGAGCGCAGCCAACAAAGAGGCAACTTGAAAGACGAAGTGTATAAGAAGGGAAAAGTTAATTCATCACATCAAACTTTAGTTCCCCTTCCAGCTCTTCTTCGGCTTCCTCAAATAAAAGCACCAGCGCGGCAAACTGTGGTTTTTTCTGCACATCCAGATGGATAAAGGTAATATCAACAGGCAACTCAATTTCACTTGTTACCACATCCCAGAGCGCATCCAAATTAGCTCCAAAATCATCGCTAAGATCGAAACGCTCCCTGAACTGATTATAAAAAGTTGTTAAATCAGGGATATGGTTAAAATCGAATTCCACTTTTTTCATATTATCATTCCAGCCTTGTGAAATGGTTATAATGATCAAGCGTCAGATAGATCAGCCCATCGTTAGAATAAAGTAATCGGTCACTGCCCCGACGCCCACAGTTATAATTCACATCTGCTTCAAGCCACTGGCGTCCGGCCTCATCTGGCAGTTTATGCTCACGGTTAGTGAACCTGTCCCCACCAATGGCTTTTCCCGGTACGGCTTCACATAAATTACCTTTACGCGGTTCCCAGCCAAGACGACGGGCATGTTTCTTCGTAATGTAATAATCAGGTAATTTGTGATGCTGTTTCAGATAATTCGCAACCCGATGCTGTTCAGTCAGAACATCAATATGCGGAGTGGCTGTCTCTTCTGCTACCACCGTATTTTTCGGTGTTTTCCCGCTACCAGATAACCCCGTGTCTTTCAAAAAGACAATAGAGATAACCGCCAGAAGCAGAAATACACCTGCCAGTGCGCTCTTTTTCATAATGACCTCTTGCACTTAATGGATCAAATCACGCCAAAAAGTGTCAAGCTGTTCCGCCTACGGTCAGGTTATCCAGTTTCAATGTAGGCTGCCCAACTCCCACGGGAACACTTTGACCCTCTTTACCACATACACCAACACCTTTATCAAGGGCTAAATCATTACCTACCATGGAAATCTGCTGCATTGCCTCAATACCTGAGCCAATCAGAGTTGCTCCTTTTACCGGTTTGGTGATCCTACCGTTCTCAATCAAATACGCTTCTGATGTCGAGAAAACAAACTTACCTGACGTGATATCCACCTGACCACCACCAAAATTCGGTGCATACAGGCCACGATCAACACTGGCAATAATTTCTTCTGGTGTAGAGTTACCCGCCAACATGTAGGTGTTAGTCATTCGTGGCATAGGCAAATGGGCATAAGATTCACGACGACCATTCCCTGTCGGAGCAACACCCATCAAACGCGCATTCAGTTTGTCCTGCATGTAACCTTTTAAAATGCCATTCTCAATCAGAACATTGTATTGTCCCGGAACCCCTTCATCATCAATAGATAATGAACCCCGACGGCCTTCAATCGTGCCATCATCAACCACAGTACATAGCTCAGAAGCAACTTTCTGCCCAATCTGGCCAGAGAAAACAGATGTGCCACGGCGGTTAAAATCACCTTCCAGACCATGACCAACGGCTTCATGCAGTAAAACACCCGGCCAACCTGCGCCCAGTACAATCGGCATCGCTCCCGCCGGAGCAGCAACTGCTGAAAGATTCACTAATGCCATACGAACAGCTTCACGGGCAAATTGTTCTGCCAGCGTCTGCCCGTCAGTGTCTTGCAGGAAATATTCATAACCATAGCGGGCACCGCCGCCACTGGAACCACGCTCGCGTTTGCCGTCTTCTTCGACCAATACACTGACAGAAAGACGTACCAGCGGGCGGATATCAGCGGCTAATGTACCATCCGTCGCAGCAACCAGTACCTGCTCATAAACACCACTCAGGCTGGCATTAACTTCCTGTACTCTTTGGTCTTCCGCACGGGCAATTTTATCAACATGGTGCAGCAAGGCGATTTTCTCTTCCCTGCTCATACTTTGCAGCGGATCCACTGCCGGATACAAAACGTTATGTGTCACTGCTCCCAGTGTATGGGCAGTGCCATTTCCTATTTCTCTCACAATGCTGCGCGCTGCCTGTGCACTTTGCTGCAAGGCATTCAGAGTGATCTGATCAGCATAGGCAAAACCGGTTTTCTCGCCGCTAACAGCCCGAACACCTACTCCCTGATCAATATTATAGGATCCATCTTTGATGATACGATCTTCCAATACCCATGTTTCGTGGTAGCTGGACTGGAAATAGAGATCAGCATAATCAAGGCGGCGTTCTGCCAGCTGCCCCAATACGGAAAACAAGTCGTTATGATTCAGGCCATTGTCAGTCAGTAAATGTTCACTGACATAAGTTAAACTCATAGTGTTTACTCTTTATCTAAATTTGTATTCTTTTTTATCAAAGAAGTCAGTTGCGGACGGAAGCGATTATGTTTCACCACTCTGATTTGTTCACGCATGTGAGTCAGGCTATCCCGCCGGATATTGAGCTGGAGTGCACAGACACTCAGAGGATTTTTCTTAATGATTTCCCCCCAGCCACTCACTGCCATTGAATGCCCCCACGTTCTGCGGGTACCGTGCACACCGACCTGTGCAGGAGCCAGTATAATACATTGATTCTCAATTGCGCGGGCACGCAAAAGTGGCTCCCAGTGCGCTTTACCTGTCAGTCTGGTGAAAGCGGCCGGCACCGAAATCAGTTCAGCACCTTGTTCCCGCAGTGCCTGAAACAGGCCGGGAAAACGCAGATCATAACAGATAGTCATTCCCAGACGACCGACAGGTGTATCAACAACCGTAATGTGTTCACCACGCTGATAAATGGAAGATTCGTTATAAGAACCGTGCTCATCCTTGATATTGACATCAAACATGTGGATCTTGTCATAGCGGGCGCGGATTTCACCCTGATCATCAAATAATAAGCTACTGCTGGTAATACGACTCGGATCTTCCCGACTGATCATCGGCATTGAACCAATCAGTAACCAGATACCATAATGCTGTGCAAGTTCACGCACAGCCTGCTGTAAGGGGCCTGTTCCCTGTTCTTCTGCATGTTCGCGATAAGCATCAGCATCTGCAAACAGCAAGGCATTCTCCGGGGTCAGAACCAGCTTTACAGTTTTAGGCAATTGCTTAATCTGCTGTTCAATTTGCGCTAAATTATGTTTGATGTTTGTACCACTGCATAATTGTAAGAGTGCAACATTGACGTTTCTCATGACCCTTTATTCTCCTTAAGCTGACGTAAGACTTCATCAATTTTAGGTTGTTCCAGACTGCCGGTTATTCGATAGCGAATGACTGAGATCTTGCTCCATAACGGGCCTAACACTTTCGCCGCTGCAAAAACAGCAGCACCTGCCATAGGGTTAATCGCAAAAGCGGTTGCCACACCGACTGTGGCTGATATTTCCGGGGTGATCACCAACTCCATATTGAGCTGACGCTGGATAAAGTTTATCTGACCTTTTGCATCGATATCAGCTTCCAGCCCATCAATATGGAAGTTATCCGTATACATAACCCCATTTTTTAGCTGTGCATCGCCACGCATAGAATCAAAGTTAAAATCATCACTGAATGTGTCACTGAAATCCAACTGTAATTTACGCAATAAAGCATCAAAACTGACCAGCCTCAACAGTTGTCCTGCTCTGCCTGCGCCCAGTTTAGCTATTGTGCCTTTGCCCAGTGTCCCTGTCAGGCGGCCATTAAGCGTTTTAATATCAGGCTGCCACGGCGTATCCTTCCAGTTAAGATCAAAATCAAACTTAAATGGGGCACCTGTAATGGGAATAATGAACCCGAGATAAGCAGCCATATCATCTAAACTTCCCCCTGATATTTGCCCCTTAGCCCGAGTATAGTTTCCCTCATTACTTTCACTCCAATGACCGGATAATGTCAATTTACCCGCACTATTTTCTACCCGGCCATCAGTCAGAACCAATGAGTTGCCTTTCGGTTTTACCGTTCCTGACACTTTTCCGATTTTTAATCCAGCCAACCAGCATTCATTACATCTCACATTAAGTGTTGGCCAATGACTCAAATCATATTTTGGCGTATCCACTACGGTTGAAGCCGACGAGTTGTCATCATTGGCAGTACTGTCTGGAAACATCGGGTTATAATAGAGATAATTAAATGCTCCCTGCCATATCCTATCCGAATAAACCCTCAAATCGCCGTCAATTTCTTCTCCGATCGCATTAATATGCAAACTATCAGATTGTTTGCTGGCACTCAGTATAAGATTATGCCAACGCTGCCCACCGATATTCAAAGAAGGTATTGTGATTTCAAATAACTCAGGCCACCTGAAAGCCCCGCTCGTTCCGGATTTGGTTTCCAATGTTCCAAGCAGTGCCAGCCATTTATCACCCTCAATATCAGGTAAATTCAGTTCAAGCATTGATTTTTCAGGTAACGCAGGAATGCCATTCTTATCTGTGTTCAGAATACCCCGCTGTAAACGGGTATAACCTTTCTCCAGTAACCATTGGCTATTGAATTTATATCTGTTCCCTAATGAACCGGTAAGCCTAAGCTGATTATCATCCCCTTCGGCCTGAATATTGAGATCATTCAATCCCTGCAAAGAGGCGGTTTCCAGCCCGTCTAATGTGCTGTTGATATGTGACAGATCAGCATTGATTGCAACCTGATATTTTGCGCCCTGTTGTGATAATTCATGTTGCAAACCCTCACCTTTTGAGGGAATGGTAATATTGACTTTTCCCTGCCAGTCAAGCCGCCCTGATAACTGGCGGCGTATTTCTGCCGGCAATTCCGGTAGTGTTGCCACGGGCCAGCCAGCATTCAGGTCAACATTAACCTGATAATGCTGCGTTAAATCCTGCGTCGTAAATCGTAACGACAGAGGGTTACCAAGCCAGTTAGTGGAAAGACTATCACTTTGCAAGTTGCCATTATCAAAGCGGAATTTGCCACTGAGGTGCTTCATTCTACTGTTCAGTGGCTGAATAAAGAGTTCAGTATCTTTCAGCGCCACTTCACCACGGGCATCAGTTTTGCCATCTTCCAGATGTATATCCAGATGAAGATTGCCATCAACCTTGCCGCTAAGCTGTAAATTATCCAGCGCATTCCCGACAGTATCGGATAATGAACTATGGTGAAAATAGTCGTGAATATCTTCGCCATCTCCGGAAATGTCAGCATCAATTAAGAGTTTTTCTTTATCGTAATCAGCGATAACAGCAGAAACCCGGGAAGCATCGACTTTACCCAGTTTCGCTTTATCTGCCTGTATCCATAATCCGTTATTGCGGAAATTTAAATTAGCATTCAGGCCAAACAGAGCTGGCCAGTCTGGTTGGTATTTAAATGTTGCATTGCGCAGGGGAACCCACACCTGAAATTGGCCATTGTTATGCCTGAATGGAAAGTCATGAGGGTTACCCTGAAAAATCAGCGTAGCATTATCGATTTTCCCTTTAATTAACGCTGTCGTCAGATAATCTGTCAGCGATTTTCCCATCAGGGTTTGGGGAAAATAGCGCCATGCTTCGCCTGCATCATCAACGCGAATTCCTGCCAGCATTTCCAGCTTCGGGGGCTTATTCCTGAGTTCGGTATAATTAAAATCGCCGTTTATCCATAATGATTTGGCCTGCAAATCCAGTCCCTGACTCCATATTTTCAAACCTTCCTGATCACTTTTCCATTCGATCTTCCCTGCGCCGCTGGCAATATCAAACGGTGCCTGAAACATTTGCCGGTAATCAATGAGGCTGTTTTTCAATTCAAATATGAAGTTTCCTTGCTGCTTATTTCCCGCCAGCGTGCCACTAAAATCATTCACTGAAGGCAGCTCTTTCCAGCGAGACCAGCTGACATCCTGCCATTTAACAGCAACATCCATGCCGTCAGCCAGTTCAGGCGTGATATCAAGGGCAAAGCGGTGAATTAACCCTTTTGGCTGCCGATGTTGCCAGTCATTAACGTTTTCAGGAGTCACAGGTGACATCAGCGGTAACATACCACTCAGCCGTTCAAGCTGAATATTTTCAGCCCGAATACGCCAGTGATCTTTGTTCTGATATTGATTTGCCTTCGTGATATATAAGGCGGCAAGACGACCTGCAAGCCACTGCTGACCATTAGTATTCAGGCTTGCCAGATTTGGGATATCGAACAGCCAGCCTTCTCCCTGACGACGCATTTGCAAAAGCAGATCATGAACGGTGAGCTGATGCTTCTTCTCCCCCACATGCCAGTTGGCATACCCGCGCCTGAGTTGTAAATGCCCACTCTCGATTCTCCCGTTTTTCAGGGTAATCCAGTTAGCCAGACTAAAACGGGCATTTTCCAGACCGGTGCTGTCTTTTAACCAATGGCTGAGCCACAACCGCATATCAATATCATCAGCCTGTAAATAGATAGTGCCGCTATCTAAAACATGATTAATATCTTTCAGGTCAAATTTAATCTGTACAACACCTTCCTGCCCATTAATTGAAGACAGGTTAATATGCCCCTCTGCACGATGCCGGTTGTCTTTATTCAGCCATGCCAGCTGCGGTAACAATAATCTGACTTTTTCTCCCGATGGAGTAGGAAACGTCAGGCTACTGTCATGCAATTCGAAATAATTAAAACGTTCGAGAAACAGGGAGGATAGCTTGTCCGGTTTGGGTAACTGCTGTTCACTTTCCCCATCAAACAGCGGCTTATCATAATCAACCTCAAGCTGATAAAAAGAGAGGTCACGAAAATGCCAGCGCCGCTGTAATAATGAGCGCCAGACATCCAGAGAAAGCGTCACTTTTTTGGCTTTAATATCCGTTTCTTCGTTTGTTGCATGAAGATCCCGGACTTCCAGCTGAGGGCCAAATGGCTCCCAGCGACCACTGATATAGCCTATATTGACGGAAACACCAGTCAACGCTGAAATCTGGCGCGCCAATTGCTGGCGATAATCATTAATATGGGGCAGGAGGAAACGTAACCCGCTGACAAACAAAGCCACAATGATAATGATTATTGCGGCTGTCGCTAATAATATCCCGAGCAGTCGCTTCACTCATTTCTCCTTGTTTGTCAGCACGTTATACTCGTCGTCTTTCAAGCTGCCTCTTTGTTGGCTACGCTCGTTCACCCCAGTCGCATAGTTATCTATGCTCAGGGGATTACTGAGAGGCTCCTGCCTCTCACCGGAGGCCAGCCTTTGGCTGGGCAAATTCGTTCCCGACGAATTTGTCTCTCCCTTGCCGCCGCGATGCAACTTGAAATCCATAGAGTATGTTATTTACTCAAAAAATTGACGATTACATCATAACAACATCAAATTGTTCCTGACTGTACAACTGTTCAGCCTGTACTTTTACGGATTTACCCACAAAGATTTCTACTTCAGCCAGAGCGTGAGAGTGTTCTCCTTTAAGGGCTTCACTCACAGCATGGGAAGAATAGACCAGAAAACGATCTGCATTAATGGCGCGATGAACACGTACAATTTCCCGTAAAATTTCATAGCATACCGTTTCAACAGATTTTACGGTGCCGCGTCCCTGACAAGTCGGGCAATTATCACATAAAATATGCTCAAGGCTTTCCCGCGTACGTTTGCGTGTCATTTCCACCAGCCCAAGCTGAGAAAAACCATTGATGGTTGTTTTCACGCGGTCTTTACTTAGAGCCTGTTCCAAAGAAGCGAGAACCCGACGACGGTGTTCCCCGTCAGCCATATCGATAAAATCAATGATAATGATCCCGCCCAGATTGCGTAGCCTCAACTGACGGGCAATCGCCTGAGTCGCTTCAATATTAGTATTAAAGATAGTCTCTTCCAGGTTTCTATGCCCAACAAAAGCACCGGTATTAATATCAATGGTCGTCATGGCTTCGGTTTGGTCGATAATCAGATAGCCACCCGACTTTAATTCTACTTTGCGCTCCAGTGCGCGCTGAATTTCCGTTTCCACGCCACAGAGATCGAATATCGGCTGATTTCCCTGATAATGTTCCAGCTTGGCATTCATTTCAGGGATATACTCATCAATAAACTCCTGCACTTGCAGGTAGGTCTGGCGGGAGTCAACCCGGATGCGATCAAGAGAATCTTCGGCAAAGTCACGTAAAATACGCTGTGCTAATGCCAGTTCACCATAAACCTTAGTCTTCGTGATATTCCGTTTTTTACGCTCAATGACTTTGCTCCACAGGCGCTTCAAAAATGCAGCATCCTGCTCAATCTCCTCTTTTCTTACCCCTTCTGCGGCAGTGCGGATAATAAACCCGCCATGTTCATCGCAATAATTCATCACGATGGATTTCAGCCTATCGCGCTCTTCTCCGCTTTCAATTCGCTGAGAAACACCAACATGGGAGGCACCCGGCATAAAAACCAGATAGCGTGAAGGCAGAGTGATATCGGTTGTCAGTCGTGCCCCTTTGGTGCCGAGGGGATCTTTGACGACCTGAACGAGCAGATCCTGCCCCTGACTGACCAGCTCAGCAATATCCCTGACATTAAAATTCTTCCGTTCCTCGCCTGCAATACATTCAGTATGAGGCACAATATCTGAAGCATGCAGAAAAGCGGCTTTCTCCAGCCCGATATCAACAAAAGCCGCCTGCATACCGGGTAAAACCCGGCTGATACGGCCTTTATAAATATTACCGACTATTCCCCGTTTAGCTTCCCGTTCAATATGAACTTCCTGCAAAATACCGCCATCGATATAAGCAACCCGCGTTTCGGATGGTGTTACATTGACTAATAACTCTGCTGTCATAAGTGACCCTTCCCATCAGCTAACGCCAAAAATCGTGTGATTAATTCATACGTTTCAACCAGTGGCAAGCCGACAACAGCATGGTAACTGCCATTAATATTTCTGACAAAACAACCGCCTTTACCCTGAATGCCGTAAGCGCCGGCTTTATCCATTGGTTCTCCAGTTGCAATATATTCCTGTATTTCACGTTGGGATAAATGGCGAAATATCACATCTGTAATCACTAACTCACTTAAGGTATGCTGAGTGTTCGATAAAGCAACAGCCGTCATGACCTGATGGTGCTGCCCTGACAGCGCCTGTAACATTTCCGCTGCATGTTGCTCATTATGGGGTTTTTCCAGAATACGATTATTCAGCACAACAATCGTATCAGCGCCCAGAACGGGGAGATTATCCGGCGCAATTGCCACACCCGCTTTTGCTTTTTCTCTGGCCAATCGTTCGACATACTGCTGCGGAGACTCTTCTTCCTGCCATTTCTCTTCAACCTGTGGTGTCAGGATCTGAAAATTAAAATCCAGCAGTTCCACCAGCTCACGCCGCCGTGGTGAGCCAGAAGCCAAGTAAAGAGTTTTCATAGTGAGTCATCCTTTCTGTCAGTTCATTTAAAAGCGGTTCATTTATATAAAAGCTGTTCATTAAAAAGTAGAACCCGCCTTTAACGAACTGAAAATTGACGGCGGATTTTCCGCATTAATAAGAATAGCCAGGGCCAGAGAATACCATTGACCACGCCATTCCAGAATACTTCAGAATGGAAAATAGTCTGTAAGATCAGAGCATGGGTCAGGAAAACACAGAGGTTTATCAATGTTGAGAGTATCATCACAACAAGGGATTGTTGCCAGAGTGCCATATTGCGAATGAGCTGAAATTTGAAAGCAACCAGAAAACTCACGAGGCTAAAAGCCAGTGCATGCGCACCAAGAATACTACCCTGCAATAAATCAATCAGGATCCCCAGAATAAACCCGGTACCGACACTGATACGATGAGGAATAGCAAGCAGCCAGTAGATAAGGCATAACACTGGCAGAGTTGGCCGGAATACATCGACTTGCTCCGGCCACGGCATACTCTGTAAAACCATTGCTATCAAGAAAGACAACCAGACAACCCAGAGACCACGTCCGTGATACTGACTCATCAGTTATTCTCCGTAGCTAATGGTTTATTAACTGATGGAGTGGTTGAAGATGGTTGTCCGGCCACGGGTTTCTTTTTGTTATCCTCTTTTTTACTATTCTCTCCACCTGAACCTTCAGGCAAAGAGTGAGGTTTTTCATCAGCAGGATTTGGCAATACGTATGGCAACAACTGCTTCATGCGCTCATTTGCGGCTCGATATACTTCAGAAGGCGGCAACGGTTCAGAGGGGTTATTATCCGGCCCCCATACCAACAGCAGATAACGCAGGCGACGTAATTCGGCCAAAGGACGGGCGTGAATAACAGTATGAGCCCGCTGATTATCTATCTTAACAGAAGAGACCACAGCCACAGGATAACCTTCAGGGAATCTTCCCCCAAGACCAGAAGTCACCAGTTCATCACCGACCCGGATATCCGTGTCACTCGGTAATGGTTCAAGGTGCAGATCATCGGCACAGCCTGTACCACCAGCGATCACGCGGATATCATTGCGTAATACCTGAACCGGCAGGGCGTGAATCGGATCGCAAATCAGTAGCACCCGGCTACTTAGCTGGCTTACTGAAACAACCTGCCCGACAACACCGCGATCACTAACAACCGGCTGCCCTTCATAAACACCATCTTTTGCGCCTTTATCAATAACAATTTGATCGCGATACGGATCCAGACCACGGGCAATGACCTGAGTAGCCATCATGTGTTCATCATGACGCAAAGGTGAACCGAGTAATGAACGTAACCGGATATTCTCCTGTTTTAATTGACCCAGCAGTAATAACTTGCTGTCCTTCAACCGCAATTCATTGCGCAAGGAGTAATTTTCCAGTTCAAGTTGTTTGCGGGCAGTCAAAGAATCAGAAATACCATCTAAAAACTGGCGGGGACCATTGGCAAGAAAATAAAAAGGGCTCACTGCCGTATCCATATAGCTACGGACTTTATGGAAAAAATCAAACCTGCTGTCTACCAAAACCAAAATAATGGCAATAGCAACAGCAAAAAAGAGTCGTAATTGTAGGGAGGGCCCTCTGCTGAAAATTGGCTTCATAAGTTGCGCATTATTGAGCGGTTTCGTGTCATAAACAATAAAAGAGTCATAAACGATACACTTTTGGATAAACAGCAAGGAGGCACCGATAAACACGCCTCCCAGCTCGCAGAGTTACTTTCAGTCTTCGCTGAATAAATCGCCACCGTGCATGTCGATCATTTCCAGCGCTTTACCGCCACCTCTGGCAACACAGGTCAGTGGATCTTCAGCCACAATCACGGGAATACCTGTTTCTTCCATCAGCAAGCGATCAAGATTGCGTAACAATGCGCCACCACCGGTCAGCACCATGCCACGTTCTGAAATATCAGAAGCCAACTCTGGCGGACACTGTTCCAGTGCTACCATAACGGCACTGACAATACCGGTCAGCGGCTCTTGCAGAGCTTCCAGAATTTCATTGGAATTCAGTGTGAAACTACGTGGTACACCTTCAGCAAGGTTACGGCCACGTACTTCGATTTCGCGGACTTCATCCGTTGGATACGCAGAACCAATTTCATGTTTAATGCGTTCTGCTGTCGCTTCACCAATCAGTGAACCGTAGTTGCGGCGGACATAATTGATAACTGCTTCATCAAAGCGATCCCCGCCGATACGGACGGAAGAAGAATAGACAACGCCATTGAGGGAGATAACTGCAACTTCTGTTGTACCACCACCGATATCAACAACCATTGAGCCCGTTGCTTCTGAAACGGGTAAACCTGCACCGATTGCCGCCGCCATTGGCTCTTCAATCAGAAAGACTTCGCGTGCTCCTGCACTTTGGGCTGATTCACGAATAGCCCGACGCTCAACCTGCGTCGCCCCGACTGGTACACAAACCAGCACTCGCGGGCTAGGACGCATAAAACTGTTGTTATGAACCTGTTTAATAAAATGCTGCAACATTTTTTCCGTGACATAAAAATCAGCAATCACACCATCCTTCATTGGTCGGATAGCTGCGATATTCCCCGGAGTACGTCCCAACATCTGTTTTGCTTCCAGCCCTACGGCTGCAACGCTTTTTGGTGAACCGGCCCTGTCTTGTCGGATAGCAACAACAGAGGGTTGATCCAAGACAATTCCCTGACCTTTAACATAAATAAGGGTATTGGCAGTACCCAAGTCAATGGACAAATCATTGGAAAACATGCCACGAA
Organism: Xenorhabdus sp. KJ12.1; assembly: GCF_963876495.1. NCBI lineage: Bacteria > Pseudomonadati > Pseudomonadota > Gammaproteobacteria > Enterobacterales > Morganellaceae > Xenorhabdus > Xenorhabdus sp. KJ12.1. Next base: position 59,489 of record NZ_CAWNQH010000002.1, on the reverse strand, counting down.
ATTTCTTTAACATAACGAAAGGATAATCCTGCAAGCTGGGGACGGATGTTGTCCGTCTACTCTACCAACCACATGAAGCAGCGACAAGGCGCATCATTAACTACTTTTACTACTTCAATGAAAGTGGCTACGTTATTCACATCAGAAACACGATATTCTACGTTACTTTTTTCTGACAGAGCAGAAAAAAACTGCATAAAAATGGGTTAATTCCACCAATAACCCCGTCACTGAACCCTAAAATGTCCAAATGCCCTAAAAACCAACATTATAGTGTATATAGTGCATCCCGCGATGTTACTGATTCACTTTTTCTATGTTGACCTATAATGATTTCAGCAAGTTCAACAAAAATTAATTTTTTCTCAAATATTTTGATTTCTTTTGCCATCTCTAGCCAATATCACACCCCAATAAGCTCAGCAAAGATGATTCATTAAATACCCACTTTATCTTCAGCACTCAAAAGAAAAAATTGTTCTTCATCGACACTTATACACCTGTAATCGGCGGATAAATCTGTTGATTACTGAACCAATAAGATATAAAAACAAAGTCATTATTAATAAGTGAATTATCAATATTGAAATCATTATCAGGCATATTTATCTTTCAGCATGTACCCCGAATAAAAATCAGCAATCACTGTTTTGCGACTATTCATCACAATATTGCAGACTGCCCGTTTCTGCATTTTTAATTTTATCTATATTGAGAATGTCACAAAAAATGAAATCATGAGAACTGTGATGGTGTCATACTCAAAATCCATCAGAGGGAGAACCTATGAAAGCATTACTGCTGGAACAGCACGATACATTATCAGCTTCTATTCAGGATATTGACACAACCCAACTTCCACCCGGTGATGTCATCGTCGATATTCACTGGTCAACCCTCAATTATAAAGATGCACTTGCGATCACCGGCAAGGGGAAAATCATTCGTCAGTTTCCGATGATACCGGGGATCGACTTTTCCGGCGTTGTTCGTCACTCAGAAGATCCCCGTTTTCATATCGGACAGCAGGTTTTATTAACCGGCTGGGGTGTGGGTGAAAATCGTTGGGGTGGTCTGGCAGAACAGGCCAGAGTCTCAGGTGAATGGCTGACACCATTGCCAGCGGGTTTAAGTACCAGACAGGCTATGATTATCGGCACAGCCGGTTTCACCGCCATGTTATGTATTATGGCGCTGGAACAGGGAGGTATAACCCCTGAAAGCGGCGAAATCGCAGTCACAGGTGCCACTGGCGGAGTCGGAAGCACAGCAATTACCCTGCTCTCTCTATTGGGGTACTCTGTTGTTGCCATCAGCAGTAAACCCGAAAGTCAGGAATATTTACGTTCTTTGGGAGCAAAAGAAATTCTGCCGGTTTCAGACTTCAATCAACCCGCTCGCCCGCTGGAAAAACAGCGCTGGTCAGGTGTTATTGATACTGTCGGTGGTACAATTCTGGCTAAATTGCTGGCTCAGGTATCCCACAACGGCACCGTAGCTGCCTGCGGGATGGCAAGCGACATCAATCTGCCTACCACTGTCATGCCATTTATCTTGCGTAATGTCCGCTTACAGGGTGTTGAGTCAGCAATAGTATCGGCCGCCGATAGACCAAAGATCTGGGAGCGGTTACAAAAACTGTTGCCGGAATCTTTTTATCAACAAACCGCAAACGAAATTTCATTCGATCAGGTGATCGAACACGCCAATAAGTTGGTAAACAATCAATCAACAGGCAGAACAGTGGTAAAGATCCGCTGAAACTATGCCGATAAGCGTAAGTCTAATAAAATCAAGCCCGAAAAGCTGATAAGACCAGTATTTTGCTGCTAAATGTTACGATATGTTTATAATGTCGGGCTTTATCGTCAAATTTACAAATATTGATAATAGAAAAAGATGACAAACTGCTGTCATCGAGTTATCTTGAACGATTGTTGACAGATTGCCGGAGATACCCGCACAATGGCAGACAAGTTTCGCATTTTACTCTTGAACGGTCCCAACCTCAATCTATTGGGAACGCGAGAGCCAGAGACCTACGGCAAGTTAACGCTTGATGACATCGTCAGCAAACTGTCACAAGAAGCTCACCAGTCGGGTATTGAATTATTCCATCTGCAATCCAATGCAGAATCTGAACTGATTGAGAAAATTCATACTGCGCGGGGGAATACAGATTTTATTCTGATTAACCCTGCGGCATTCACGCACACCAGCGTAGCGCTACGCGATGCACTTCTGGCAGTGGATATTCCATTTATTGAGATCCACCTCTCTAATGTGCATGCCCGCGAGCCATTCCGCCATCATTCATATCTTTCTGATATTGCCGTTGGCGTGATCTGTGGTTTGGGTGCTGATGGTTATAGTTTTGCATTACAGGCAGCGGTCAACCGCTTGTCAAAATCCAATACCCAATGAATTTAGAGTTGCATCGCGGCGGCAAGGGAATGACAAATTCGTCGGGAACGAATTTGCCCAGCCAAAGGCTGCCTCCGGTGAAAGGCAGGAGCCTTTCATTAATCCCCGGGAGCATAGCTAACTATGTGACCGGGGTGAGTGAGCGCAGCCAACAAAGAGGCAACTCGAAAGGCGAAGGGTATAACTAATTTACATAATATAGAGTACGGAATCACACTCATGGATATTCGTAAGATAAAAAAATTGATCGAGCTGGTTGAAGAATCTGGCATTTCTGAACTGGAAATTTCTGAAGGTGAAGAATCAGTTCGCATCAGCCGTACTACGGCCGTTCAGGGCATGCCGATCACTCAGCAGTACATCTCTGCGCCTGCTCAACAGCCTGCACCTGTTGCTGCACCGGCACCGGCTGCTCCAGCAGCACCAGCCGCAGCAGAGATCAGCGGTCACACCGTTCGTTCCCCAATGGTTGGTACGTTTTACCGTTCTCCAAGCCCGGATGCGAAACCTTTTATCGAAATCGGTCAGCATGTTAATCAGGGCGATACCCTGTGCATCGTTGAAGCCATGAAAATGATGAACCAGATCGAAGCTGACAAAACCGGCGTCGTGAAGGCAATTCTGGCACAAGACGGTCAACCTGTTGAATTTGACGAGCCACTGGTCATCATCGAATAAGCGCATCACGCGGGAAAAACCCATGCTTGAGAAAATAGTCATAGCTAACCGCGGTGAAATCGCACTGCGTATCCTGAGAGCCTGTAAGGAACTCGGGATCAAAACTGTTGCTGTGCACTCTGCGGCAGACCGTGATCTGAAACACGTCCTGCTGGCAGATGAAACGGTCTGTATCGGCCCTGCCGCATCAGCAAAAAGTTACCTGAATATTCCGGCTATCATTTCTGCGGCTGAAATCACCTGTGCACAGGCAATCCATCCGGGTTATGGATTCCTGTCTGAAAACGCTGATTTTGCTGAACAGGTGGAGCGTTCCGGTTTCACCTTTATCGGCCCGAAAGCAGAAACTATCCGCCTGATGGGTGATAAAGTTTCTGCCATCAGCGCCATGAAAAAAGCCGGTGTACCTTGCGTTCCCGGTTCTGACGGTCCTTTGGGTGATGATACTGAGAAGAACAAATCGATCGCACAGCGCATCGGTTATCCGGTGATCATCAAAGCTTCCGGCGGCGGCGGCGGACGTGGTATGCGCGTTGTCCGCAGTGATAAAGAGCTGGAACAATCTATTGCCATGACTCGTGCTGAAGCTAAAGCTGCTTTCAATAATGACATGGTTTACATGGAAAAATTCCTTGAAAACCCTCGTCACGTTGAAATTCAGGTACTGGCTGATGGTCAGGGCAATGCTCTTTATCTTGCTGAACGTGACTGTTCCATGCAGCGTCGTCACCAGAAAGTTGTGGAAGAAGCTCCAGCACCGGGTATCTCTGCTGAACTACGCCGCAGCATCGGTGAACGCTGTGCCAACGCTTGTATGGAGATCGGTTATCGCGGAGCAGGTACGTTTGAATTCCTGTATGAGAACGGAGAGTTCTATTTCATTGAGATGAACACCCGTATTCAGGTTGAACATCCTGTTACCGAAATGATTACTGGCGTTGATCTGATCAAGGAACAGCTACGCATTGCTTCCGGCATGCCACTGTCCATCAAGCAGGAAGATATTGTCATCAAAGGCCATGCTATCGAATGCCGTATTAATGCTGAAGATGCAAAAACGTTCTTGCCAAGCCCGGGTAAAATCACCCATTTCCACTCTCCGGGTGGGTTCGGTGTGCGCTGGGAATCCCACATTTATGCAGGATATACCGTACCGCCATATTATGACTCCATGATCGGCAAACTGATCACGTATGGAGAAACCCGTGAAGTGGCGATTGCACGAATGAAGAACGCGCTGGCAGAACTGATCATTGATGGCATCAAAACCAATATCGATTTGCAGATGTCCATCATGAATGATGAAAACTTCCAGAAAGGCGGAACCAATATCCACTATCTGGAGAAGAAACTGGGCTTACATGATAAGTAAGGCTTTTTTCTGACATCACCACTCTGCATAAAATCCCATCTTTTCAAGATGGGATTTTTTATGGCATGGTTTTTGTCGCACATTTTCTTCTGAATAAATCCGGCTGTTACCGTACAATTCCTTCCTTTATTTTTCTGCTTTCCCGGAGAATCAATGGACAAAAGATTTGTTCAATCTCATAAAGAAGCGCGTTGGGCCGTATTCCTGACGTTAGCTTATCTTGTGGGTTGGCTACTGAGCGCCTATCTACCCAGTGATACGACCGGATTAACCGGATTGCCATACTGGTTCGAACTGGCTTGTTTAGCATTACCTGCACTTTTCATCATCCTGTGCTGGATGATGGTGACATTTATCTTCAAAGAAGTTCCTCTGGAGGATGAAGATGCAAAATGAAGTCATTCTGCCTCTGGTAGGATATCTGGCACTGGTTTTTCTGCTCTCATTCTATGCCTATCGCCGTCGCCAGACGGGGGAATTCCTGAATGAATATTTTCTCGGCAGTCGCTCAATGGGTGGTTTTGTCCTGGCGATGACCATTACAGCAACATACATCAGTGCCAGCTCGTTCATTGGTGGCCCTGGTGCAGCCTACAAATACGGTATCGGCTGGGTGCTGTTATCCCTGATCCAACTGCCGGCAATCTGGCTCTCCCTCGGCGTACTGGGGAAAAAATTTGCTATCCTCGCCCGCCGTTATAATGCCGTGACACTCAATGACATGCTATATGCGCGCTATCAGAGCCGTATTCTGGTCTGGTTTGCCAGCGTGAGTCTGTTGGTCGCCTTTGTCGGCGCCATGACGGTGCAATTCATTGGTGGTGCCCGCCTGCTGGAAGCCGCAGCCGGTATTCCTTACGGTACCGGTCTGCTGATTTTTGGTCTCTCCATCGCTCTCTACACAGCATTTGGCGGCTTCAGAGCCAGCGTACTTAATGACGCCCTACAAGGGCTGGTTATGCTGTTAGGAACGATACTGCTGCTTGTTGGCACGATCTATAAAGCTGGCGGACTGTCAGAAGCGGTCTCGACACTGCGTACTATCGATCCTAACCTTGTTTCTCCCCACGGTGCTGACAATATTCTTAGCGGCCCTTTTATGGCCTCCTTCTGGGTGCTGGTCTGCTTTGGTGTCATCGGGCTGCCACATACCGCTGTGCGTTGTATTTCTTACCGCGACAGTAAAGCTGTCCACCGCGGTATTATCATCGGCACGATTGTCATGGCTATCCTGATGTTTGGGATGCACCTTGCCGGAGCACTGGGTCGTGCGATCATCCCCGATCTGACAATTCCCGATCAAGTGATCCCAACCCTGATGATCACCGTCCTGCCGCCTATCGCTGCCGGGATCTTTCTGGCTGCGCCGATGGCAGCCATTATGTCAACAATTAACGCCCAATTGCTGCAATCTTCAGCAACTATCGTTAAAGATCTCTATTTGAATTTGTTCCCGCAGCAGATCAAACAGGAGAAAAAACTCGCCCGTATCTCCAGCTTTTCTACCCTGTTTCTGGGAATACTACTGTTACTGGCGGCATGGCAACCACCTGAAATGCTGATCTGGCTGAACCTGCTGGCCTTCGGCGGATTACAGGCTGTGTTCCTCTGGCCACTGGTATTGGGCCTGTACTGGGAGAAAGCCAATGCACATGGCGCTCTAGCCTCCATGCTGACAGGTGCAATAAGCTATACCCTATTAGCCAGCTTTAGCATTAACCTCCTTGGATTCCATCCCATTGTGCCATCATTGCTGCTGAGCTTACTGGCATTCGGAATAGGAAATCTGTTTGGGAGTAAACAAATACAACAAACCGCCGCATCACAGTGACGGCGATATTTTTTAGCCTGATTTTTAATCATTTTTCATACATATCGCGTTTAAAAGAGAATTTTTATGCCTTGGATACAACTGAGATTAAACACCACGGGACAACAAGCTGAATCACTCGGTGATGAACTCGTGGAAAGTGGCGCAGTGTCCGTTACCTTTCAGGACAGCCACGATACGCCAATTTTTGAACCTCTGCCGGGAGAAACCCGTTTATGGGGAGATACCGATGTCATTGGCCTGTATGATGCAGAAACCGATATGAAAGCTGTTGTTAGCCAACTGGAGCAGGTTCCCCAGCTGGGTAAAGGTTTTCTCCACAAAATTGAACAGCTGGAAGATAAAGACTGGGAGCGCGAGTGGATGGACAACTTCCACCCAATGCGTTTTGGTAACCGCCTGTGGATCTGCCCAAGCTGGCGGGAAGTTCCTGAACCGGATGCTGTTAACGTTATGCTGGATCCGGGACTGGCTTTCGGAACCGGAACACACCCAACCACCTCTCTTTGCCTGCAATGGCTGGATGGCCTTGACCTGCAAGGGAAAGCCGTTATCGACTTCGGCTGTGGTTCCGGCATTCTGGCTATCGCAGCCCTGAAGCTAGGAGCTAAACATGCTATCGGCATTGATATCGACCCTCAGGCAATTCAGGCGAGCCGGGATAATGCAGAGCGTAATAGCGTTTCTGAGCTACTGACACTCTATCTGTCTAAAGATCAACCTGACAATTTAGAATGTGATGTTGCTATCGCCAACATTCTGGCTGGCCCGCTGCGTGAACTGGCTCCTGTTATCGGCTCGTTACCAAAATCTGGTGGATTATTAGGCTTGTCCGGTGTACTGGCAAGTCAGGCTGAAGGTGTTGCTGAAGCCTATAGCAATGAATTCATTATCGATCCAATCGCCGAACAAGAAGAATGGTGCCGCATTACCGGGGTTAAAAAATAATCAACAAACTACTATTGAAAAACAGGATTATCCACTAAAATGATCCTCTGGGGGACAAATTGGTGGTAATACATACTATTTGTCATGAGAAATATAGGTAACAATAAATTTCGTCAAAAATACGTAACTTAATGTTATTAAAGGATAAATAGAAAAGTTTGAAAAAATCAACTGGAAAAATTCCGTTAAAATACCGTTTCGCTCAAAGTTTGGCCTTTCATATCTTGTGAAAAATGCGTAATATACGCGCCCTTAGTCACAGTTGGCCACTCTTTCTTCGCCTATGCGTATCGGACAATACCAGTTGAAAAACTGTCTTATTGCAGCCCCTATGGCTGGCATAACGGATCGCCCGTTTCGATCACTATGCTACACCATGGGTGCAGGTATGACAGTCTCAGAGATGCTTTCTTCCAACCCTCAGGTCTGGAAGACGGATAAATCCCGGCTACGTATGGTTCATCGCGACGAACCCGGAGTGCGTTCTGTACAGATTGCCGGTAGTGATCCCGATGAAATGGCAGCGGCGGCGAAAATCAACGTCGACAATGGTGCTCAGATCATCGATATCAATATGGGGTGCCCAGCCAAGAAGGTTAATCGTAAATTGGCAGGCTCAGCATTACTGCGTTATCCAGAACTGGTTCAAAAAATCCTTTCTGCGGTAGTCAATGCGGTTGATGTACCTGTTACATTGAAGATCCGTACAGGATGGTCACCGGAAGAACGTAACTGTGTAGAAATTGCCCAATTGGCTGAACGTTGTGGTATTCAGGCGCTTACCATTCATGGCAGGACTCGTTCTTGCCTGTTTAATGGTGAAGCCGAGTATGACAACATTCGGACAGTTAAGCAGACTGTTGCCATTCCAATTATTGCTAATGGCGACATTACTGACCCGCTAAAAGCCAGAGCAGTGCTTGAATACACCGGGGCTGATGCCCTGATGATAGGCCGCGCTGCTCAGGGAAGACCCTGGATCTTTCGGGAAATCCAGCATTATCTGGAAACAGGAGAACTGCTGTCACCGATGCCCCTTGGCGAGGTGCAGCGTTTAATGAACGAGCATGTACGAGAATTGCACGACTTTTACGGTCAAGGCAAAGGAGTTCGTATTGCACGTAAGCATGTATCTTGGTATCTCAAGGAACATGCTCCTGATGACCAGTTTCGGCGCTCATTCAACGCCATTGAGGATGCCAGCGAACAGCTGGAGGTGTTGGAAGCATACTTCGAAAATTTTTGCGTAAATAAAGAAAAGAGCTGACAGAACTATGTTCGAACAACGCGTAAATTCTGACGTACTAACCGTTGCTACTGTAAATTCACAAGATCAGGTAACTCAAAAACCTCTGCGTGACTCAGTTAAACAAGCACTGAAGAACTATTTTGCTCAACTGAATGGTCAAGACGTCAATGACCTGTATGAGCTGGTACTGGCTGAAGTAGAGCAACCACTGTTGGACATGGTGATGCAATACACCCGTGGTAACCAAACCCGCGCAGCGCTGATGATGGGAATCAACCGCGGTACTCTGCGTAAGAAACTGAAAAAATACGGCATGAACTAATCCTAGTCTAGTAACTTGCTGTTGAAGAAGCACTTTCTCTTTTGGGGAAGTGCTTTTTTCTTTTTTGTTTATACAAATGTTTATACATGGAAAAATGTTTATATTCGCTAAGTATGAGCAAATAGGCAGAGGGAAAACCTGGAAGCAAATAAAAAGCTATGAGAACAAAAAAGTTTCTTTTTATCTCAGTACGTTAAGGTATCAGATAGTGATTTCTTGCTATATAAACAGGTACTACATCTTCAAGAATCTTTATCAGCTGTGGATCCATATAGAGATAATCATCTGGAATATCGAGAACATGGATCGGCTTAGATTTAAGCAAATGGGAAAATGCAGCTTTTAACCGATTTTTATGCTTCTGTTCCATGACACAAATAATATCAGCCCAAAAAATAAGATCAGGTGTCACCTGCTTTTTAGCATTACTGCTTGTACCAGCAGATCGAACAGACCAATTTACATCATTACGCCATATTTGCTCTGCTGTCGGGCTACGCCATTGATTGCGACTACAAATAAATAAAATATGCATAAATCCTTATCGTTTCAGTATGTTGTGCCTGAACGGATGCAAACTGCAATATATCACGGAACAGGAAGCTAAAAACTGGACGCTCATGCTCGCCCCACTGTTACGAATGGTTTATAGCGGATGGGACGATCTGTGGTACCACTTTGCGCTCACACGCTGGTTTTGGGCATCCACTGATGAAGGCTGGGTTGAATGCCAGTCTGAGTATATTGGTATTATCCGTGCATTGCTGAATGATCCGAATAGCCCAACAGTTGCGATCAATTGGAATAGCGAGTTACCGCCAATCGAAACTCATTCATTTGCTCAGGCACTAACTGAAATTTTAGCCGAACAAAATCCAGATGCTGAGGTTAATTTTCATGAAGTGCATGATGCTATTAGAGAACAAGTCAGGGCTGATGAGCCATAAGCCGTCAAAAACCTATTGCTATCTGCGTTCACTGATTATGCAATCCACTTCGATAACCATATGAGTATAAACGCCAGCACTATCTAGCTGGCGTAATTTTGCTCTAAATTATCGCATCTTATTACTATCCCGAATAAATATTTAATTCTGGTGAACGTATTACCTCTCAAATGTCACTATTGATATTTCATGCAGATATTCTGAATTAGATGGGATGAAAACAAATTAAGTGGCGATAAATCAATCAGCACATGCCGTTAGGTGAGAAAATTATCAGCTATTAAATAAGGTTTATTTTTCAGCTTATATAATAGGCTGAATTAGATAATCTTCACCATCTCTTCATACAAAAGTCTTAATTATATTAATATGCGCATTGTCAGATGACGAGATAGAAATCAGTGTCTTTTACTTACTTTCAGTCAATTTTATGAGGAAAGCTCTAAATAAACAGCTTTTCTAACAATTGAGTCTATAAAGTAAACACGCGTAATTAAATAAAAAATATCCCACTTGCACTAATAAATTTAATGCATTGATTTTATTTAAAAAATTAAACAACAGCATAGAGTCACTGATAAAAAAACGAACTGTATCTGAAATGTTCAAAAATGCGAGTAAACTGAAATTTTATGCGAAATAAAAGTCAATTTAGTGGAAAAGATTTTTATAAGTAATATTTACTAAGTAAAATTTTTAATTTGGCAATAATCATACAATGAAATATTCAAATATATTTATTTAACCAAAATCTGTAAAATTTTATTAAAAAACAAAACATTTTATACCAAACTGTTTGGTTTGGATTTATAATCTACATTATCTATATGGTATAGAATTAAGTTCTGCATATGAAAGGATGATGTAATATTAATTCTGGTTAATTTGGGTGCTATTGAGTTATGATAATTAACAATTTGTTATCATTAATACTATTTGAAAGGGATTAAATATGTGAATAACAAAAAAAGTTCATATATTATAATAAATTAAGTGGAATGTTATTTGATATGTAATGAAATTTGACTTAAGTAATGTTATATAGGATTATGTTTACAGTTTGGTATATTTTGTTTAGTTTCTAACCTTAGAAAGCTTCTATAAAACTCAAAAATATGCCAAATAATGGCGATTTGTTTATAAAAAATTATATTATTGGATTTTTATATATTAATTTAATTTAAATTCAATATGTTATGAATATAAAAATAACAAACTTAACGTTTTAAGGCCTGTTCATTATTCCTCATATGAGAAGAACGGAGTGTTGTTTTGCTCAATGACCTCAATGACGAGGAAAAGCAGTTGCAAGAAGCAAGGTAATAACAAAATAGAGAAACGTGGTTTGCATCATGGAAGAGTATACCTTGCCTCAGTAAAGGTTCTGTTTTTTACAAGACGTTAATAAAAAAGGTTATTTCAGTAAAAAAAACAAGGCGCATGTCGGAAAACAAAACGGCGAATCAGGTGTAACAATAGGCATACCATGAACGATGGTAAATCCGTCAGGGTATTTCCTATGTCGTGCACAATGACGATGGAAAACTGAGTCATTTTTAAGCTCCAAGGCAATTATCCTTGATAACGCCATAACTTACTGATTTAAAGATGAAAGGATAAGATATGGAAGAAGATGCAAACCTATTAGTCGGGCAAAGAATTCAACAAAAAAGGAAGGAGTTAGGGATCACGGCAACTGCCTTAGCGAAACAAATTGGTATCAGCCAGCAACAACTTTCGCGTTATGAAAGAGGAACCAATCGAATTAATATTACTCATTTAGTTGCCATTTGTAACGAATTGGAAACTCATGTTTCCTGGTTCTTTGAAGACTGTTTTGAAGAAGAGAGCAAGGAAGGCATTGTTAATAAACTTGATACTCAATATATTCCCATTGCTGAAACAATTATAGGAAAAAATGGTTGTTAGATGGGGAATATCCCACCGTCAGAAGCCTGCCAGCCCGCACTAAACTGAAAAATATGTGGGCTTCTGACCCTACTGAGTACTTATTCACTTTCTCAATCGCCGCCTTCTTTTTTATGTGCACGAGCGATGTACCAAACCGATGCAATGTTACGAGCCAATACATGCAGATTGTCAGTACTGTCAGCTAAAGCATCAGCGAGAGTGCAAACTTCAGGGATAATAGAAAATACAGCAGTCAGCCCATGTTGATGGACAACATCATAATCTTTACTCATTCCTCCCACTAATGCGATAACAGGTATACCGAATTTGTTGGCTATCCGTGCAACACCAATAGGTGTTTTTCCGTATATAGTCTGGCTGTCCATATGCCCTTCACCAGTAATAACCAAGTCTGCGCCCTGAATTGCTTTTTCCAGCTTCAGAGTATCAAGTACAATTTCAACACCCGACTGTAATTTTGCGTTCAAACAGCCGAGTAAAGAGGCTCCCATACCTCCGGCAGCACCAGCTCCGGCAGCATTAAGCACATCAATTCCTGTTACTGTTTTAATTTTCATCCCGTAATGGAGCAAAGCTGAATCCAGTATATTAATCATTTCTGGTGTCGCTCCTTTTTGCGGGCCAAATACCGCAGATGCTCCTGATTCACCACATAGCGGGTTAGTGACATCACAGGCGACTGTAATTTCTAACTGACTGAGACGAGGATCAAGGTTTGTGAGATTAATGCTTTCCAAACGTGTCAGCGCAACTCCGCCAAAGGGTAAAGGACGATTATCGCCATCCGTTAAATTTGCCCCAAGTGCCTGCATCATTCCTGCACCACCGTCATTGGTTGCGCTACCACCAATACCTAAAATCAGCTTTTCAACGCCATGATCCAAGGCCGCCAGAATTAGCTCCCCCGTACCATAGCTCGTTGTTATCAGAGGATTACGTTGTGCCAGTGGCACCAGATGCAGGCCTGAAGCGGCAGCCATTTCAATCACTGCGGTTTTTCCATCACCCAATAATCCCCAAAAAGCGTCAACAGGTTGCCCCAGAGGATCAGTGACTGTGCATATGAATCTTTTTCCTCCTGTTGCAGCCACCATTGACTCTACCGTGCCTTCTCCACCATCAGCCATTGGTAACTTGATGTAATCGGCCTGCGGAATGATTTCCCTAAACCCCTGCTCTATCGCTTCCGCTACCTGCATTGCACTTAAACTTTCCTTAAATGAATCCGGAGCAATGACAATTTTCATAATAATTTATCTCTCCTTCAATTTATCTAACCCGCAAAACCAAAGACGCCAAAGATTAAGGTTGAGATAAAGGCGATAGTTAAGCCCACCAACGTTTCATATGGCAATAATTTCAGGCGTTCGTGTAACTGCATATATACACTGCCTCCTGTCGCATGGAAAAAACTGCCGTGTGGCAGCTGATCCAATACGATAGCACCTGCATGTAACATCGCAGCTCCCGCTAATGCACTGATGCCTAAATCGAGTAGCGTAGGTGCAAAAACCGCCGAAGCAACGGCTGTACCCGCTGTCGTGGATGCCGTTGTCATTGACATTAACGCCCCTGAAACCGGAGCCAGTAAATAGGCTGGCAGACCTGATGCTGTTATCCCGTGGATCAATATTTCTTTCAGTTCAGAATTAGCGATGATGCCTGCCAGTGTCCCCGTCCCTAATAGCATGATAGCTATAGGAGACATGCGGCTCAGCCCTGAGAGAATAAAGCGATTTGATTGACGCCAATGCCCCATAATAATAGCACCAGCCAATCCTCCTACAGGTAATGCTATTAAAGGGTCTATAGTGATATCAGCAACCGGGCGCAAAGCCAGCAAAAAGATGGCAATGGCAGGAGCCGAAATTGCAGCCATAAAAGAGGGAAGAGACTCTTGTGCGGTCATTGTCAGCTCTTCGCTTCTGACCTTATACCCCCGAGTTATCACTCTTCCTGAAAGATAGTAAGCCATTACTAACCCGAATAGCCCGGGGATAATACCTGCGACCATCAACGATGTTAAAGGTACATGAAAAGCTTCTGATGCAGCAATCGTATTTGGATTGGGAGACATGACGTTTCCGGCTTTACCTCCGCCAATCATGGCAAGTAAAATCGACATCTTTGATAAATCAGCCCGATGGGCGATTGCCAAAGCAATCGGTGCAACGGTAATGATTGCAACATCAATAAATACACCAACGGCTGTCAACAACATTGTTGCGATTGCTAATGCCAGTAAGACCCGTTTGCCGCCTGCCTTGCGTACAATAGTTTCAGCTATGGTACTGGCTGCACCAGATTCAATCAGTACACCAGCCAGAACACCCGCTGCCAATATACGTAAGACAGCATTGGTCATCCCTTGTGCCCCTGTGACCATCAAATTGACGGTCTGTATCAGATCTGCACCCCCGATCAAACCGCCAACCAGTGCACCGGCCATCATGCCATAAACAGGAGAAACTTTTCTTAATATCAGAATGATAGAAACAAACAATGCAGCAATAGCACCAATAGCAGAAACAGTCGTCATCTTGTCATTATCCCCAATGACTTCATTATGAGCTGAAGCCGAAAGATTACTATACACTTCGTCTTTCAAGTTGCCTCTTTGTTGGCTGCACTCGTTCACCCCGGTCACATAGTTATCTATGCTCCTAGAGATTACTGAGAGGCTCCTGCCTCTCACCGGAGGCCAGCCTTTGGCTGGGCAAATTCGTTCCCGACGAATTTGTCTCTCCCTTGCCGCCGTGAAGCATCTTGAAATCCATTGTGTATATACGCATAACTCATTTATATAAATAACGCGCATAAAAAAAGCGATAACTAAATTATCGCCTTTTAATCTGCTATTGCATGCGTTCAGCATAAATATATATCGTTCATGCTCAGCTAGCTGTGTGTAAATTACGCTTCAATCGCCATTCGTAACTTTTTCATGGCGTTTTTTTCCAGCTGACGAACCCGTTCAGCGGATACACCGTATTTATCTGCCAGTTCCTGCAAAGTCGATTTGTTGTCATCATCCAACCAACGGGAGCGGATAATATCCTGACTACGTTCATCCAGCTTGTCCATTGCTACAGTAAGTTTATCCGCAGCATGGTTTTCCCAATTGTCTTCTTCAATGCCATCGGCAAAATCAGACGCTTTATCCTGCAAATACAGTACCGGAGCTGGCGGGCTGTCACTGTCGTCATCAGATGGCATATCAAATGCCATATCCTGCGCCGACATACGAGACTCCATCTCCAGAACATCTTTGCTGGTCACTCCTAATTCTTTGGCAACCAAATCAACTTCATCCTGACTGAACCAGCCCAGACGCTGTTTAGCCTTGCGCAAATTGAAGAATAACTTACGCTGCGCTTTTGTCGTTGCAACTTTCACAATACGCCAGTTACGCAGTACGTATTCATGGATTTCTGCCTTAATCCAGTGAACAGCAAAAGACACCAGGCGTACGCCCACTTCCGGATTAAATCGACGAACCGCTTTCATCAGGCCGATATTGCCTTCCTGAATTAAATCCGCCTGCGGCAAACCATAACCAGCATAACTGCGAGCAACATGAACAACGAAGCGCAGGTGAGACAGAATCAGCTGTTTTGCTGCATCCAGATCTCCCTGGTAATGCAGCCTTTCTGCCAGTTCCTTCTCTTCTTCTGCAGAGAGCATAGGATAAGCATTGGAAGCACGGATGTACCCTTCCAAACTCCCTTGCGGAACTAATGCCAAAGTTTGCATTTCTTTTGTCATTCAAATTCTCTCAAACTAAATTAGTGGTCTTTTAAACTTTCCTGAATCAACCTATTAGATTTTTCAGGCCAAAGATGAGCCTATTTTACCATCGTGAGGATCACATTCAAATTATCTGCATTGTATGCCCACACATACAAAGTATACAAAACAATAACAGTTTCTTCGACTATGATTAAGCCCAAAAGTTCACCATAAGTCCAACAAAAGTGTTCTATTCAGGCCTGAAACGACGCAAATGCTGGACAGTCGCAAACCATGCTGCAATCCAACCAATCATACCTGAAATCAGTACCAGTAATAGTGATTCATCCCAACCCAGACCGTATAACTTGAAAGTGGTGCCGAAAACGCTGGCAACTTCAGTGACAACGCTGGAAAGTTTCCAGACTAGCAGGTACGAAAGAAGCAGCGAAAGGATCGCTCCCAGAATTCCCAGTAATGCCCCTCCATTGAGAAAAGGCCGGAGGATAAACCCATCCGTTGCTCCTATCAGTTTCATGACATTAATCGTTTCACGACGGCTGAAAATACTTAAACGCACACTGTTACCAATCACCAGAAGCAGCGCAACGACCATCAGCCCCCCTATTACCGCAGCAATCCGGCCAATAAGGTCAGCCAGTGCCGTCAGCCGGGCAAACCAGCCGTCATCCATTCTGACTTCTTCGATACCTTTTAGCTGTGCAACACGGTCACGTAATGTCGTCAGTGCCTGTGAATTCTGAAAATCCAGTTTAGGGGAGACAATCGCTACCGCTGGCAACGGATTTTCCTCCAGCATATCTAAGGCACTGGCAAACCCTGACCAGGCGCGAAATTCATTCACGGCCTCCTCACGGGACAGATAGTTCACTGACTTCACGCCATCCATTGCTTTTAGCTCTTCAATCAGCTGGTTAGAGCTGATGTCATTCAGTGACTTATCCAGATACACCGTGAGTTGTGGTACGGGATACCATTGTTCCACCGCCTGATTAACGTTTTTCCAGACGATGTAAAATACACTCGGTAATGTCAGAGAAATAGCTATCACCATGATGGTGAGCAAAGTCGCCAGTGGCTGGAATAACATATCAGACAAAGTGCTTTTCCATGCATAACGTGACTGTACGCGCCATCCTCCTTTCAGCGATTTGGAACGGGATTTGGGAGAAATCGTTTTCTTCATTGAATGACGGGCAGGCTTAGCCATGATGCTCTCCTTGCATACGTCCCTGATTCAGGGTCAGGATACGATAATTCCTGCGCTCAATAAGAGCGGTGTCATGCGTCGCCATAAGAACCGTCGTACCGACCCGGTTGAATTGTTCAAACAAGCGCATAATACCCTCAGATAGTTCACCATCCAGATTCCCCGTCGGCTCATCCGCCAGCAGGACGGTGGGTTTATTCACAACAGCGCGGGCAATACCAACACGCTGTTGTTCCCCTCCGGATAGCTGAATCGGGAAATTTTTCGCTTTGTCCAGTAGGCCAACCTTATCCAGCGCCGCTGATACCCGCCGACGAATATCTTCAGTACTGGCACCTGAGATAATCAATGGCATTGCGACATTATCGTACACAGTGCGATCCAGCAGCAGATGGTGATCCTGAAAAATCATACCGATCTGCCGACGTAAGAATGGGATCTCGCGGGTTTTCAATCGGCTGACATCATGCCCGCCAAACCAGATATAACCGGCACTCGGGCGCTCTATGCCACAAATAAGTTTCAGAAGCGTACTTTTACCCGCTCCTGAATGACCGGTTAAAAATGCCATTTCTCCCGGACGAAGGTGGAAATCCACCCCTTGTAGTGCCTGCCGTCCTCCCAGATAGGCTTTACTGACCTGTTCAAAGCGAATCATTGATAGTTAATCCTCCCGGGTAAAAAGAGCCTCTATAAAATCGTCAGCCTTAAATGGACGGAGATCCTCAATACCTTCCCCCACACCAATATAGCGGATCGGAATTTCGAATTGGTCCGCAATGGCGAAAATCACACCACCTTTTGCAGTTCCATCCAATTTGGTCAGTGAAATACCGGTCAAACCAACTGCTTCATGGAATAGTTTAGCCTGACTGACTGCATTTTGACCTGTGCTCGCATCCAAAGTCAGCATAATTTCATGCGGAGCTTCTTCATCCAGCTTTTTCATTACCCGCACGATTTTTTTCAGCTCTTCCATCAAATGCGCTTTATTCTGTAAACGTCCTGCGGTATCTGCAATCAGGACATCAACACCTTTAGCTTTAGCTGATTGAATAGCATCGAAAATGACGGAAGCCGGATCGGCACCGGTATGCTGGGCAACTACCGGGATTTTGTTGCGTTCACCCCAAACCTGCAATTGTTCCACCGCTGCTGCGCGGAAAGTGTCACCCGCAGCCAGCATGACGGTTTTACCCTGAGATTGGTATTGGCGAGCCAATTTACCAATTGTCGTCGTTTTACCAACGCCATTCACACCAACCATCAAAATGACATAAGGTGATTTACCCTCAACCTCCAGTGGTTTATCAACCTTAGCCAGAATACCCGACATTTCTTCTTTGAGTTTTACGTATAACGCTTCCGCATCTTTCAATTCTTTACGGCTGGCGTGAGTTGTCAAATTGTTAATGATCTTGCGAGTTGTTTCGACACCAACATCAGCAATCAGTAACTGTTCTTCCAGTTCTTCAAATAGATCATCATCAATTTTCTTACCACGGAATAATCCTAAAAATCCGGCCCCCAAATTCTGGCGGGTTTTTACCAGACTTTTTTTCAGACGAGCAAAAAAACCTTCTTTAGTCGGGCGTTCCTGCTCTTTAGGTAAGGAGGTCTGTTCTTCAGCCTGACGGGCTGCTTCTTCCGCCAAACGTTGTTGTTCCGCTTCTGCTGCCGCCTGACGCACCGCTTCTTCCGCCAAACGTTGCTGTTCCGCTTCTGCCGCCGCCTGACGCGCCGCTTCTTCGGCTAAACGCTGTTGTTCCGCTTCTGCTGCCGCCTGACGCGCCGCTTCTTCCGCTAAACGCTGTTGTTCCGCTTCTGCCGCCGCCTGACGCGCCGCTTCTTCCGCTAAACGCTGTTGTTCCGCTTCTGCTGCCGCCTGACGCGCCGCTTCTTCCGCCAAACGTTGCTGTTCCGCTTCTGCCGCTGCCTGACGCGCCGCTTTTTCCGCTAAACGTTGTTGTTCCGCTTCTGCCGCCGCCTGACGCGCTGCTTCTTCCGCTAAACGCTGCTGTTCCGCTTCTGCCGCCGCCTGACGCGCCGCTTCTTCCGCTAAACGTTGTTGTTCCGCTTCTGCTGCTGCCTGACGCGCCGCTTCTTCCGCTAAACGCTGTTGTTCCGCTTCTGCTGCCGCCTGACGCGCCGCTTCTTCCGCTAAACGCTGTTGTTCCGCTTCTGCCGCTGCCAGCTTTTCTTGTTCAATTTGTTCTTCTTGTTGTTGCTTCTTTTCCTGACGACCAAGTCCGAACCAAGAGAAGAAACCTCTTTTTTTTTCTTTTGCCATCGGCCACTACACTCCTCGCGGTTAATTATGGCGTTATCACAACCTACACCAGAAACTGACTGGAATTACCTTTATTTCAGGCCATCAGTTCTTATCGGGATAAGTCAAGAACTCAGACCAATAGACGCTATACTCTTCATATTTCAAGTTGCCTCTTTGTTGTCTGTGACATAAATTGAAATCTGTTAGGTCTCTATTTTAACAATTACGCCTACAGAGATAGGTTCTAATGGTGATAAAATCCAGTCTAACATTTTCATCTCACCACAACACATATTCTATTGAGGATTTCGTGGTAAATTAATCAATGGGTTTCCTGATCCTCGTCTTTTTATTCACCATCAAGGCCTGATAAGCAGTAGATAATATTACGGCGATGACAAATAATTAATTTATGTAACTATGACTAAAAAACCACAGCGCTCGTCTTTAGGGCAAATTCGTATTATTGGCGGAAAATGGCGCGGAAGAAAATTACCGGTTCCTGATAGTGAAGGGCTGCGTCCGACAACCGATCGTGTCCGAGAAACTCTGTTCAACTGGTTAATGCCCGTCATTCAGGGGGCTGATTGTCTGGATTGTTTTTCCGGCAGCGGAGCGCTCGGATTTGAAGCGTTATCACGTTATGCAAACAGCGCCACTTTGATTGAGTACGATCGTAATGTAGCAAAACAGCTATCAAATAATTTAGCGCTACTGAAAGCAGACAACGGTAAGGTGATACAAAACAATACGCTACAACATCTCAATCAGGCCGGAACGCCCTTTGATATCATTTTCCTTGACCCACCATTTCGGAAAGGAATGCTGGAAGAAACCATCAACTTGCTGGAAACTAACCGATGGCTGGCTAAGGAAAGCTGGGTTTATGTCGAAGCAGAATCTGAATCTGCCGCGACAGCAGTCCCTGCAAACTGGCACTTACACCGGGAAAAGATTGCCGGTCAGGTTGCATACAGGTTATATATTCGCCGCCAGTAAATGACGGTCTGGCTATTAAAATACAATTCTGGAGTCAATGATGTTTATCCAATTGGGAAGAGCAATTATGGTTTGTGTCTGGGGGATTATGATCCTAAATCTGGTTCACCCCTTCCCTAAGCCATTAAAGTATTTTATGGATATCGCTATGGTTTTTACTGTAGTCATGCATGCTTTCCAACTTTTGTTGTTAAAACACTCTCAGCCGAAAGACCAAAAACTTTCTGGCTGGTTGCAAACTAAGATCTTCTTTTTCGGGGTATTTGAGCTATTGTCATGGCAGAAAAAAACCCGGCTGGAAAAAAAATAATACCTTCATTTTCCCGGTAAATAACAAATAGTACTCAACAGCAACTCCCCAGCCATATAAGCAACAATGTGACTGGGGCAGATACCACAAAAAGTGGTCTTCCCGTTTATTACGCCAAACTTACGCCACACGATTACTCATTGACGTACATTCCTTTTGATAATAAAACGTTACCTTCTCGTTAATATAGAATTAAAGTTGGTACTCTCGCTTTATCCCCATCATAAACAGCAATTCCTGATAAAACAGGCGCTGAACATTTAAGGAAAGGAAAAATATGAGTTGGCCATTTCTTGCTGTGTTCTTCTCTGGATGGTTATATATTGATGCCGCCTATCGTGGTATCAAATGGCAGCAATGGGTGTTCTATCCGGTCACTATGCTGCTTCTGCTATTATGGGCATTTCAGGCTCCAAACCTTGAAGCTTCCGGCTACCTGATTATTGCAGGCCTTATCACCGCTCTGCTTTCTGACTCACTCCGAATGCTCCCCAGTAAGTATTTACTATTCTCATTCGTCGCGCTATTTCTGAGTTATTTGCTCTATACCATCAGCTTCGCCCTGCATATGAGTTTCCATTTATTCTTTCCACTGCCATTAATTCTATTGGTAGTAGGTATTGTAGTGATGCTGGTTATCTGGAGCCGTCTGGATCAATTACGCTGGCGGGTGCTGGATACCTGGGTTATGGTTCTCATCATGGTTTGGGTTGCCGGAGAACAATATTTTGCGCTCGGTAATGAAAGCCGTCTCTCAGCTATGGTCGGAGCAATTCTGTTACTTCTCGCACACAGTATCAGCATGATTAGCCAATACCGTTTTCCTTTTAAACTCTCAAAAGCAATCGTAGCTTCCTGCCGTTTTATCGGGCACTTTTTGATTATCCGTTCACTGATTATTTAAATCATTGCTTTATTCTCATCCTAAGTGAGACGTTGGCATCAACGCCTCACTTCAATACCCAGATATTATTGCCATTTTTCCCAATTACAACGTTGTCTGCTACATTGCAGATCCCATCGGTAATAGCACAATTCATCAAAATAATTGCTTTTTTTATTTGACTCTGGAGTGAACTCTAAAGTGTAGAGTTAATGGTAATCAACCTGAATAAACATCATTGAGAGGCCATTATGTTCTCTATTTCCAAAAAACATAAACAATCGCAGCGTGGCTCTATCTCGTCCCCCAAAAGGGCCTTGCAGGGTTCTTCCAGCATAAGAAATGAAAGTAAGCAATCACGTACACGTGATACAAAGCATCAACATTCCCATAGTCATGCCCACTCCCATAATAAAAGCCATTCGCATGATCATCATGGCGGAAGTTGCTCGCATACTCACGCACACCCTGTACAGGATACAGCTCCCGCTGAACTGACTGCCAGACAGCGTTTTAACTGGATTATTCAGGGTATGGATTGCCCAAGTTGTGCAGGCAAAATCGAAAATGCAGTGAAAAGACTGGCTAAAGTTAAACAGGTCAAGGTGTTATTTACTACCGAAAAGCTGGTTGTGGATGCGGATTCAGATATTCGGAGTGATGTCGTCAGGGCGGTGAAGCAAGCGGGTTTTGAAATCAAAGAAACCGATTCAACATCTAAACTGCCACCAGCAACCAGCCTCTGGAAAACATTCTCTCCGATTCTCCTTCTTGCTGTACTGATGGCCGCTAGCGGGGTCATCGCTAAAATGAGTGCTCCTGCCGGAAAAATCGCCTTCATCATAACGGTCTTAATTGGGTTATATCCTATCGCAGTCAAAGCCATCAGGTTGTTCCGTTCTGGATCTTTCTTTGCCATTGAAACATTGATGACCGTAGCGGCTATCGGTGCATTGTTCATCAATGCTACTTCAGAGGCTGCAATGGTAATTTTACTGTTCAAGTTAGGCGAAATCTTAGAAGGTTATGCCGCAGGTCGTGCTCGAAGAGGTGTCAGCGCTCTGATGGCACTGGTTCCCGAACAGGCACTACTTGTCAAAGATGGCATCAAGAAAAAGGTTCCTGCCGCTGAATTGCGTCCGGGAGACATTATTGAAATCGCTCCGGGTGCTCGTTTACCTACAGATGCCGAACTTCTTAACTCGTTTGCCAGTTTCGATGAAAGTGCTCTGACGGGAGAATCTGTCCCTGTTGAACGCCAGCAAGGGGAAAAAGTCGCAGCCGGTTGTCTTTCGATTGATAGATCCGTGCAAATGCAGGTTGTTTCTGAACCGGGACACAATGCCATTGATCGTATCCTACGGTTAATTGAAGAAGCTGAAGAACGCCGTGCTCCGATTGAGCGTTTTATTGATAAATTCAGCCGCATCTATATGCCACTGATTATCCTACTCTCGGCACTTGTTATCGTGATACCTCCCCTGTTTTTCGCCGAACCGTGGGATATGTGGATCTATCGCGGTCTGACTCTGCTATTGATTGGCTGCCCTTGTGCACTGGTTATTTCAACGCCTGCTGCTATTACTTCCGCACTCGCCGCTGCCACTCGCCGTGGTGCACTTATCAAAGGCGGTGCAGCATTAGAGCAACTCGGCAGCATCACCACGATTGCACTGGATAAAACCGGTACACTGACTGAAGGAAAGCCTCAGGTTACGAATGTTGAACCCGTGGAAAATATCAGTGTGGAAACATTACTGGCATTAGCGGGTTCGGTAGAAAGTGGTTCTCATCATCCGCTGGCAAAAGCCATTCTTAATGAAGCGGAAAATAAAGGTGTAACGGTTGTCGAAGCAGAGAACCGTAAAGCTCTTGCCGGTATTGGAATTGAAGGTCAGTTATCAGGGCAGAAAATACTGGTTTCTGCTCCCGGTCGGCTTTCTGAAAATGTTTTATCACCACAATGGAAACAGCGGGTTATTGAACTGGAAGACAGCGGTAAAACAACCGTTGCCATTGTTCAGGATGGGCAGTTTATTGGCCTGATTGCCATGCAGGATACTTTGCGTCAGGATGCCATTGAAGCTATCCAGTCTCTGAAGCGTCAAGGCGTCAATGCGGTGATGCTAACAGGCGATAATCCCCGGGCAGCGGCAGCTATTGCAGACCAGTTGGATATTGATTACCGGGCCGGATTGCTACCGGAAGACAAAGTCACTGCGGTTATGCAGCTTAATGAAAAACACAAAACGATGATGGTCGGTGATGGTATTAACGATGCACCGGCAATGAAAGCATCAAGTATTGGGGTCGCGATGGGAAGCGGTACGGATGTTGCGCTGGAAACAGCTGATGCCGCACTGACTCATAACCGGCTGACTGGTCTGGCGGAAATTATTACTCTGTCACGGGCAACACACTACAATATTCGTCAGAATATCACTATCGCATTAGGCTTGAAGGCTATATTCCTTATCACCAGTTTACTGGGGATTACAGGGTTGTGGATGGCAGTGTTAGCGGATTCAGGAGCTACAGCGCTGGTGACAGCGAATGCTATCCGTCTGCTGCGCATCAAAACAAGAAACAATAAATAATTTCTCTGCATGAATACTCCCTCACTCAAATATGAGTGGGGGATATGTAATTAACTCAGAAATACTTTGAAAGTTCATGAAATAGTTTATGAGTAACTTTCTAATTATTTTTATTTCCCCTCATATTATTCCATTTTTAATCTACTTGAGTTCACAACTTGTTTATTAAAAAGCACACTTCTTTTTTCGTCTCGAAAATAAAGATAGCGAACCAATCAGGTATATTTCACACTCTTTCATCCACATCCGCCCGGTGGTTGTGGCCAAACCACCGGGCTATTAATTATTGAACAATACTCTCCAGATTACTGGCAAATATTTTGTGTATGTATCAAGATTTATTATAAAAAAACGCCGGAATACAGATTATTCCTTTAATACTCTTATTTGATTGCAACTTAATGTAATCAGAAAATTATCAGCATCCTTTTCTAAAAGATATCCTTTACCCAAAAAGTATTATAATAGCCACGTAGGCTTTCAGGCTGTTATTGATAAAATATTTAACAGGCCAATAATAGATAAAACAAATTGAAAAGGTGCTAAGGCGCACCTTTTCAAAATAAGACTACAGTTACTCAAGATTGCTATTAAGACAAAAGGAAATATGGTACTTAGTGAGGTGATAAGATTTCCAAGTCCCACATTGATAAGCTTAGCACGGGTTTATATTTCTACCAGTTTATTAAGCAATCTTTTAATTTTTTTTGATTAGATACCGATAAGGCGTTTCCGCTGTCTCATGAGCAAGCAGAGTATGTTCCATAAAACGACAAAAACCGGGAATATCACGAGTCGTCGCCGGATCATCCGCAACGATCAATAAAGTCTGCCCGACATCCATGTGACGGACAGTTTTACGTACCATCATTACCGGCTCTGGGCAGCGTAATCCCTGTGTATCAAGGGTTTTATCAGGGTTGGCAAAAACATCAGACATAACAATCTCTGTAGGTTCAAACAATCTATAGCGGTGGATTATATTACATATTCACCTCAATCACCGCATTTTGAAATCCATTGAGTATATTACTCAACCCGCGTATGATGCTTCTCTCCTGATAATTCAGGGAAATTTGTTTCTGGGTTCCCTCACCCCATCCAGCAAAAAGGTACAATATGTTTCAACTTACTAAGCAGCAGAAAGCTTCGGCTTTAATCTGGCTTTCACTGTTTCATATTCTGATTATTACTTCCAGTAACTATCTGGTGCAATTGCCTATTTCTATTTTTCGTCTTCATACCACCTGGGGAGCCTTCACCTTTCCCTTTATCTTTCTGGCAACAGATTTAACCGTACGTATTTATGGTGCACCATTAGCACGCCGAATAATTATGACGGTCATGCTTCCGGCTCTGATTATTTCTTACTTCATCTCTGCGCTATTTTTTCAGGGATCATGGCAGGGTTTTTCGGCCTTAGGAACGTTTAATCTATTTGTTGCCCGCATTGCAACAGCAAGTTTTATGGCTTATGTTCTCGGTCAGATATTAGATGTCGGCGTGTTCAACCGTCTGCGTCAGAACCAGCGTTGGTGGATGGCACCGGCAGCGGCCATGTTTTTCGGTAATATGCTTGATACTCTTGCCTTTTTCTTTATCGCTTTTTATCGCAGCAGCGATGCCTTTATGGCAACTCACTGGGTAGAAATCGCGTTAGTGGATTATGCATTTAAGCTGTTTATTTGTATGCTCTTCTTCCTACCGGCTTATGGCATCTTACTGAACCTTATCTTGAAATTCTTTTTCTCTCACTCATCAGATAAGGCACTGGCACAGACCCGCTAAAACGACATTGCGCCCTGAGCTAATCAGGGTGCTGATCGCCTTTCAGCTTTTCCTCACAAATCGCGCATTTCCTGCTTTTACAGATAACCTACGGGTATGTTTTGTCGTATAGTGTTGGCGGACAGGCAAACACACACTTTTATTCGAAACGACTGATAACCTGTCACATACCGATGCTATTAACAGGTTATGTTGAGTTTCCAGTGAAGAAGGAATATTTCTTATGCTGAAAGTTATCCAGTCTCCATCCAAATATATCCAAGGGCCAGATGCGATATCCTACATTGGCCACTACACGAAAATACTTGCTGATCATGTTTTTGTTATTGCTGATAATTTTGTACTCAATCTTATTGGAGATACAGTCAGTAAGAGCCTGAAACAAAATGAAGTCACCAGCCATTTTGAAGTCTTCAACGGCGAGTGCAGCCGTAAAGAAATAGAACGCCTGTCAGCCATCCTACTCACTAATCAATGTCAGGCCGTAATTGGAATTGGTGGAGGAAAAACGCTTGATACCGCAAAAGCTGTAGCACACGAATCAAAATTACCCATTCTTGTTTCTCCGACTCTGGCCTCAACGGATGCACCAACCAGTGCGCTTTCCGTTCTGTATACAGAATTGGGGGAATTTGATAGCTACCTGTTCTATCCTAAAAATCCCGATATTGTGTTAGTGGACACGAAAATTATTGCAAAATCACCTGTCCGGCTGTTTATTGCTGGTATGGGAGATGCACTGGCTACCTACTTTGAAGCGAGGGCCAGCAGTACAGCACATCATCCGACTATGGCAGGAGGAACAACTTCTCTGGCCGGGCTGGCATTGGCTAAATTGTGTTACGACACATTATTGTCAGAAGGTTATAAAGCAAAACTGGCGGTAGAAGCCGGAGTGACAACGCCTGCGGTTGAAAATATTGTTGAAGCCAATACCTATCTCAGCGGAATTGGTTTTGAAAGTGCAGGCCTTGCCGCTGCACACGCCATCCATAATGGGTTTACCATCCTGGAAGAGTGTCACCACCTGTATCATGGTGAAAAAGTCGCATTTGGTACGCTGACACAGCTCATATTAGAAAATAGCCCCTGTGAAGAACTAGAAACCGTACTCGACTTTTGTGTACAAGTTGGCCTTCCAATTACGCTGGAACAACTTGGCCTGCGCGATAGTGAAAATTTGCATCAGAAAATTATGCAGGTCGCTAAAGTAAGCTGTGCAGAAGGGGAAACTATTCACAATATGCCATTTACCGTCACCCCAGAGCAGGTCTATGCCGCAATTCTGGCAGCAGATCAGATGGGAAAAGACTGGTTATACTAATTTAGTATCAGCGTGATTTTTGCGGTTTCAGGGCGGGAACCCTCGCCCTATTTGGTCACGCCATTAACATGATGGATAACATAACGAGTGCTTCGCCCTCCCGCTTCTGTTTTTTCCAAATACCCCAATTCTGTCAGGTAGATTAGATGTCGGGTGGCTGTAGCCCTGCTCACTTTAGCCACTTTCTGATATTGGCTGCTATTAATTCCTTGAGAGAAATCACCGTCTAACATTCTGTTCAGTACCTTCACTTGCTCTTCATTGAGCTGGCTCTGATCAACACGACGCCAAAACCGGGTTTTCTTCACGGTTCCATCAATTTGTTTCAATTTAACAATCAGAGTGTTATTCAGGGTTTGTAGAAACCATCTCATCCAGCCCGTAATATCCAACCCACCACGCTGTGTCTGTTCCAACATTTCATAATATTGTTTCCGACTTTCGCAGATACTCACAGACATCGCATAAAGCCGGATTGATCGGCTTTCTGCCTGCGCTAGTGCCAGATCAGTCAGAAAACGGGTTATACGACCATTACCATCTTCCAGTGGATGAAGAGTGACAAACCACAGATGCACAATCGCTGCCCGCAAAATAGGGTCAAGATTAGGGTCATAATAGGAACGGTTAAACCATGTGATAAATTCTGCAACCTCTTGCGGTAGCCGTTCGGCTGGCGGGGCTGAAAAGTGGATAATTGGCTTGTCTATTCTGCCCGACACAACTTCGATACCGCCATGTCGCAATTGCCCACCGCTGATGGGATTAATTAACCGATAACCGACAGGAAACATCCACTCATGCCACTGCAAAATACGTTCAAGAGTTAACGGTTCTTGATATTTTTCTACGACTTCAAACGCGATTCGTGCGATGCCATCAGATTGTTCACTGATTGGATACGGAGTTTCCTCACTGATACCCAGATGATTCGCCAGCGAAGAACGTACTGATGCTACGTTTAGTTTTTCTCCTTCTATCTCACAGGAATAGAGAATACTGGCTAAGAGGTTATCCAGCGTTGCTTGCTCAGTATTTTCAGTCGCAGATAAACCGAGTAACAGCCCCTGATTAAAATTAATCTCACGTAGAATGGAGATCAATTCATGTTCATTCCATTGGAAATCAGGCCAATTTTTCTGTTCCCATATCCACATGACCATTCACCTCATGATATCAATCAGTTGGTCATTCTACTCACTAAATGAGGCAAATAACAACACTATTCGCCTCATAAAATGAGGCAAATAATCGATCTAATTGCCTCATGAGTTGGAAAATAGGTTAATTCAGCCCAGCGCTCGCGCCAGTAAACTCATCGGATGTTCGCATTTTTTGCTGGTAGACATCTCTATCTGCCATTTACAGGTTTCGCAATCGGTGATCACCAAATCAACGCCACTTTCTTCGATTTGCCGGAACAGGCCAGCACCAATCCCCTGAGATACTTCATAATTTTCTTTTTTGAAACCATAAGTTCCGGCAATCCCACAACACTGAGAGTCCAGAATAATTAATTCAATACCCGGAATACGCTTAATCAACTCAATCGAATAGGCTGCCCAGCCCATTTTTTCCATATGACATGGCGTATGGTAAGCCACTTTCAGAGGCATCGTTTTCAAAGGCAGATCACGCCCCTGATCCAGCAACCGATAAATATAGCGGGTTGCCAGCTCAATATGATCACGTACCGGGCGGGTATCTACGCCCAGAATATGCGGATATTCATCGCGTAAGGTAAAAGTACAACTGGATGAAGTTGTTACAACGGGAATTTGTCGCTCAATCACACTTTCTGTTAATGAGAGCAGGTTAGCTTTCGCCTGACGTTTCGCCCTATTCATAAAGCCATTGGCGATCAACGGCACGCCACAACATTTTTCCCGCGTCAGTAATTGGACACCAATCCCCATTCCATTAAAGACTTTCAATAAATCCTTACCCAGTTGTGGATGGTTATAATTGACGAAACAACCATGAAAATAGGCAACCTGCTCTGTAAATTGCTGTTGAATGGATGCCTGTTTGTGATACCAGCGCCGAAACGTTCCGAAAGAGTATTTTGGTAATTCACGTCGGTGATCAATCCTGAGCGTTTTATCCAGCAGATGGCGCACTGGCTTCAGGCTGGTCACTGAATTGACGATGGGAGCAAGCGGAGTAGAAAGAGTGCCCATCATATCGGTGTGGCTGAGAATGACATCCCGTAATTTAGGCCGCTGTGAGTGATAATCTGCTTTTGCCCGCAGGATAATATCACCGATTTTTACATCAGACGGACATGCAACTTCACAGCGCTTGCAGTTAGTGCAGTATTTCAGCGCTTCATCATATAAAGCAGGATCTTTTAAACGCAGGCGCTCTCCATCCGGGCCGGCCTGTTTTGGCCCGGGATAGCCCGGATTAGCTTTAACCACCGGGCATTGGGTAGTACAGACAGTACATTTAATACAGCTTTCAAAACTGTTATCCGCTATGTTCATTGTGCAATCTCCGGTATCCGCTGTTTTGTAACTCGTTGCCCGGTGATGATTTGTTCAGCAACAAATAAGGCACTCAATAAAGAAACTCCGGCACCACAGCCTTCAAACAATGGATCATATCCCCCCAGCACAGAACCGGCAGCATACAGGTTTTCCACCACCTGACCTGACTTTAATGGCCGTAAATATTCATCCGTGGTGACACCAAATTTAAGATATGGCTGAGGAGTAAAAACATTTTGCCGTGTCCATTGTTCACGTGAAGAGTACGCCAGCAGATCTAAATCAAGTAAGGGTTCATAAACCCGATCAAATTGTGCTTTCAGTCCATTACTGAAAAAACTACCGGTTGCCAGAATCACGTGAGAAGCCCGCAGTGGAATATCACCATGATTACGAGTGTACAAACCAGTAATATGGTTCTCTGCCATTTCCACACCGTTGACTGTATCTCCCGTCATTATTACTCCACCAAAGTGGCGGAACCGATCACGTAATATCTGATCCACCCGGATCCCCAACAGAGAAGGCGGTAACGTCGGTAACAAATAGACGGGCTTTTGCACCTGTATCTGCAATGCCTGCACGACTTGATCAGTTTCCAGACCAATACAGGCAGGCAGGAACACAACCTCATACCCCTGCGCCAGACGGCTGATTTCCTCCGCTATCAGTGTCAGGCTCTGAGGCAGATCCAGTAAATGGGCAATATTAACGGAGCGAAATTCACTGGGGTTATCACGCAGTCTGTCGAGAAAAGGTAAGTGAATCTCCTGCGCACTGGCTTTCACCCCCTGTCTCTGTAGCGCACTGGCGACGATGCCGGGCTGAAAATCCAGAAATCCCGCAATGCCGATCACAACAACACTTTCCCATTTAAATGGCCGTTCCAGCTCACGAACCGGTACTCGTGCCGGGCTTAACCATGTCATGCGCTGACGGCCAACGGGCGTAACACGATAATGGTTTTGTGAAGCAGAACCAGTCATAACCAGTCCGCTGTCCCTGATTAATTTTTCAGCCTGATAAGCCAGTGGTGCTACTTTTTTTTCTCCTATCCGACTGTAAGGATGATACGGAGCCTGTCTGGTCAATTCAGATAAGGCATGTAAGGGATGAGTGACTTCACTTCCGTCAGGTAAACGGGCAAGAAAATCCATCGAGCCAGAAGAAAAATAAAGAGAGCTTTGGCCTGAACTGACTATCGCACAGGATTTACCTGCCTCTGCCAGCCGAATGCCGCTGACCAATCCCGCCAGCCCGCTTCCAATAATGACAGTATCAAATTTCATTATCAGCCCCCGTTATTGTCTGGTTATCAGTATCATGGTCATCTAAACCGCACAGTCCCTGATAAACCCAGCTGGTGAACTCGCTTTCCCGTAACGCGTCACCCCAGACGACAGGGCGGATCCCTTTCCAGCGTTCATTCAGGAACTGTTTCAGTTGCTGCTCTGATTCCTGTTCTGTTATTACACCGAGACGGTTAAGCACCCCTGCTGCACGACAGGCACACAGCTCTCCCTGACAGGTTCCCATGCCAACACGAGTGCGACGACGCAAGTCCAGTAGGTTAGTAACCGCCAAAGATTCCGTTGCATAACGTACTTCTCCCGCAGTTACCGCTTCACATTCACATACCAAACTTTTATCTGATCGTTCGGTACTCAGTAACTGGCTGGCGCGATCGCCATGACGATAAATGGCCGACTCACGAATGGGAGCGGAGAGAGTTACGGTGCTACAATGCGGTTTTTTACTATGTGGGATTTTACTGTGTGACGTGTGCTGGCGTGTTTGTTCGGTGGAGTTCTCTGAGCCGGGCAGTGGCTCCTGTGCTGTTGTACAATGCGCGGTAATATTAAGTTTCTCGCAAATCTTATCGGTTGCCCATTCAGCCATCAGGCGATATGTCATCAGTTTACCGCCAGTAATGGTTATAAATCCGTCCAGACCATCACGTTGGGCATGATCAAGCAGCACAATACCACGGCTGACGTTTCTGCCCGATGGATCATCATCACTCGCGACTAAAGGGCGGACTCCCGCATAAGCCCGTAAGATACGGGTTTGTGCAAGCCGGGGGGATAATTTTGCTCCCTCCCTGATTAAGATATCCACCTCTTCCTTAGTCACATGCATGTTATCAATCTGATCGTATTCAATGCGGGAAGAAGTCGTGCCAATCAGCGAAATAGTGTCACCGGGTACGAGAATATCGGCATCTGCGGGTTTACGACAGCGATTGATCACCATATTGTTAATGCGATGCCCTAAGATCAGCAACGATCCTTTGGCCGGCAGCATATGGACTCTGAGATCCGCATACTCCGCAATTTTCTGCCCCCAAATTCCACCAGCATTCACCACTATCGGCGCATAAATGTTATACAAGCGCTTAGCGCGATGATCATAAACATGAACACCGGTAATTTTATCCCCTTGCCTGATTAACCCCATGACTTCATGATACGTCAGTATTTGTGCACCATGCTCTCTGGCATCCAGCATATTGGCCGCCGTCAGCCGGAAAGGATCAACCGTCCCATCAGGCACAATCACAGCCCCGATCAAATCCGGGTTAACTGCCGGTTCAAAACGTTTCGCTTCTTCAGGATCAATCGCCTGTGTATCAATTCCTGCCTTTTCACACGCTGCAATAAA
Source organism: Xenorhabdus sp. KJ12.1 (assembly GCF_963876495.1). Lineage (NCBI taxonomy): Bacteria > Pseudomonadati > Pseudomonadota > Gammaproteobacteria > Enterobacterales > Morganellaceae > Xenorhabdus > Xenorhabdus sp. KJ12.1. Next base: position 27,503 of record NZ_CAWNQH010000002.1, on the reverse strand, counting down.
AGTTTGCTGATATTCCAGTGAATCTTCCGGCAAGGTAATAAACAAACCGTGTGTTTTTTCAATGCAGTGTCGGGCAATAGATTTGAGTATCCTGTTTTCTTTTATACACTCTTTTGCCGATTCGCTGTCTGTGACGGCATAGCGTGCACCGCTATGCAACAGACCATGATTGCGTCCGGTTGCACCTGTTGCAATATCATGCCGCTCCAATAAAACGCAGCGTAAACGCCTGCGGGCGCAATCTCTTGCAATACCGGCACCTGTTGCGCCTCCACCAATAATAATGACATCAGTTTCTGTTACAGGAGAGCCATTCATCAGAGATGCTCCTTTCTTTGCCAGTCACATATCCGGCCAGTAAATCCGATTGATGATAAAAATATATCCAAAATGGATAGGAATTGTTTGATAAGGAACAAAAACGAACCTAAAACGCGTATTTTGGACGACAAAAAAATCAATACCGTGAGAAATATCACTATTTTTTGAGGGGTTTTTATTAAAAGTGGTTAACGTTTTGTGAAAAGAAACTGAACGACATGATGATTTGGTATTCTTGTTTTCGCTAAAAAAACCGTCCCTTTGAGAACATAATGCCGGGAACTATGTTACCGATCCCTTTGTGGAATAAATTATTTTTCTTTTTGTAATAAAATGATGGGCCCTGAACCTGTTTCGCCTAAAATATCATTGGGATTACGTAATGGGCATTCTGTCAATGAAAGGCAGCCACAACCAATACAACCATCCAAATTATCACGCAACCGGGTTAATTTTGTTATGCGCTGCTCCAGCGAATCCCGCCAGTGCAAGGAAATTATTCGCCATTGTTCAGCTGTAAGTTTACTATTAGGGGGAAACTGACTGAGTATTTCCTGTATTTCTTTCAAAGGAATACCTGTGCTCTGTGCTACTTTGATAATTGCGATATAACGCAGCACAACCGCAGGAAAACGGCGCTGATTTCCCTGATTGCGTGAGCTTTTGATTAATCCTTTAGATTCATAAAAATGTACTGTCGCTACCGTCACCCCACTACGTTTTGCTACTTCTCCCACCGTTAATGCTCTATTTAAATTAATGGCCCTATTTTTTTTCATTTCTATGTAACCCGGGTTAACTTTCAGTTTTATGGAAAAAATCTAACGTTTCTGCCAATTGGTCAAATACTTCACCGTTTTTTCGTAAATTGGGCCAGAATTCCAATTTATTCATCGTGTCTCTAGTCATCGGTCAAGGCCATAATCTGATAATGACCAAACGGCAGAAACTTAATTAAGCACATCAACTCTTCTTTCTTATTGATGTCACTATTCCGCCTTATAAACCAAGGAAAAAACATTATTAGAGTTCAAATTTTTTCTCCATTCACTTGGCGTTATACCAAAATGTTTTTTAAATGATCGGGAAAAAGATTGTTGAGAATCAAACTGATACTGTAACGCCACATTGTAAAGTGTATTTTTCGATGAACAGATAGAAATAGCAGCGTTAGACAAACGTCGTTCGATTATATAGCTACCTAGAGTAGTTCCTGTTATATTTTTAAAAATCCGTTGCAAATGCCATTTACTATAACCAGACTTTTTAGCGACGATTTCAATGTTTAACTCATTCTCAATGTTTTTTTCAATCCAATGAATAAGATCTTCAATAACCTTCTCATTAATAATATTTTTCATGTTCTCAACCCATCATCAATAAGTTGTTTATTTTAAAACATATTATTATTCAGAAAATCTGAATTACCCAGTTAACAGTTTATTATTCAAGCCTGAAAAAACCGGTTACTCACTACAACCAACACATTAAAATTTAAGTAACCGGACTTGAATTTACGTAGTACTGAAAGCAGCTATTTTTAAACAAAATGAAAGCTCATAATTCAACATTATAATATTGACCTATATGTAGATTGTAATATCTATAGGTTATCATCAATATATGATGCATAACTATTAGCTATCTATATATCTCAGCAGTTCCACTTAACTGATTCTGGCCAGATGCAGAGATAATACGGAAATATTTTGCTCCCGCTTCGTCAGCCTTTTTGGATAATTGCTCAGTGAGTGCTTCTAACGTTTCTGCCCCTGTTACTGAAACAATGCCTATCTTCTCTCCTGTTGCGGATTTGACCTCAACTGCGGCCATTGAACCAAATGAAATCGTGCTTAGTGCCAATAACGCGATAATATACTTTGAGGTTTTCATCGTGTGATCCTATTTTATTTTTCAATTTACGAAAGTTCTGTGAAATATTTTATCAATTGGTAGCAGCATTGGATTATTACTTTAGAACCTCAAGTTAACATGAGGTCAATAGGTATAGTAAAAATAAATATATTTTTTATAAGAGCCTAACAAATCAGAACATTTTATATATTATAATTCAATTAGTTAACTAAAAAAACAGGAAGAAAAAATAAGCAATATATTGATGTGATAAAGCTGAGCTCAGAAAAAAATAGGTACATTACATCAATCAAAGGTGCTGGCAGTATTGTCAATTACTACATGAAAGTTACTTCGGATTTTGTATCCAAGCTTAGATAACCATATAAAAATTAATAATTCCAACTTTTTGATATCTAATGTCAGATTCAAATAACGACCAGTAAAAGTAAAGCTATTTTATTTATCTTCATTATATCTATTGACTTCATGTTAACTTGAGGTTCTAGAGTAAATATTTAACGAATAAACTACTAGGTCACGTATAGGAGTTTCTATGGTTGGTCAAACAGAGAATTCTAAACTACCACTATTCCTTTCCAAACCATCTAGTCATATTTATTTCACTGGAGATCATTCAATTAATAAACTCCATTGAAAAAATGAATAACCATTCGAAAAACCAAATTAAAAATTAAATTCCTTAAGAGATTTATATAAATCATGAAAAAGAAAATATCTGTTTGTCTGGGTGTTACTTTCTTGCTGGTAACCAGTCTTGTGGTTTATCCCCTAAATACTTCTTCTACGAATGAATCATCAAATACGGCTTATCCAGCTATAAAAGTGGCATTGGCAGAAGTAAAAGAGATTCATCTTCCGAGAACATTACACGGTGTCGGAGAACTTGAAGCTGACAAGCAAGTTTATTTGGCGGTGGAAACCAGTGGAAAAGTCACTGATATTACATTTGAGTCTGGTCAATATGTCGAACAAGGCCAATTGTTGGTGAAAATTAACGATAGCGTTGAGCGAGCTGAACTGACCCGTTTACAAGCACAATGGAAAAATGCTGACAACCTCTATCAGCGCACCAATAAATTATTTACCAGCAAGGCGGTTGCCACATCCGAATTGGATAAGGCATTAGCGGAGCGGGATATGGCATCAGCGGCCATTAAACAAATAGAAGCGCAGATAGCTCAGAAAACTCTCCGGGCATCTTTTTCAGGCGTCCTCGGGATACGACAAGTCCAATTAGGGCAATACCTTCATGCAGGAGATGTGATTGCCAACCTAGTGGATGCCAAAAAACTCAAATTGAATTTTTCTCTGGATGAACAGACGGTTCCTGACCTGAGGGTTGGACAGTCAGTCAATATCGTGGTTGATGCCTATCCGAATCAGAATTTTACCGCCCAAATAAAGGCGATTGATCCTCTGATAGGAAGATCACGCACTGTGCAGCTACAGGCAACTCTGGATAATCCCGAAGGAAAATTAAAAGCAGGCATGTATGCCAGTATTCAGGTCATGCGTCAGGAAAATACCCTCGCTTTGGTGATACCTGAAACGGCTGTGACTTATACCGCTTACGGAGATACTGTATTTATAGCACAAGGCGCAGCGCAAGACCCCAGCCAACCTATGACTGTAAAACGCATTTCTATTGATGTGGGACAGCGTTGGAATGGTTTAGTGGAAATCAAAAAAGGCTTAGTTAAGGGCGATCGGGTTGTGACATCTGGCCAACTGAAATTACATGATGACATCCCTGTGGTCACGGTCGATGAAGATACCTTGAATATAGCAAAATTATCTATCACAGGTGCTTGATGGAGAAGGAAAATGATATTTACTGATATTTTTGTTCGCCGTCCGGTACTTGCTTTGGTAGTCAGTACATTGATCTTCTTATTGGGGCTATTTTCCCTCAATAAACTTCCTATCCGGCAATATCCACAATTAGAAAGTTCCACAATAACTGTGGTGACAAAATATCCGGGGGCTTCATCTGATTTGATACAGGGATTTGTCACCCAACCCATCTCACAGGCTATTTCTTCTATTGAAGGTATCGATTATCTATCATCTTCCTCAGTACAGGGCAGAAGTACCATTACGATTCGTATGGAGCTTAACCAAAATTCAACGCAGGCTCTGGCGCAAGTGATGGCAAAGATAAATCAGGTCAGATATAAGCTACCAAAACAAGCTTATGATCCCGTTATTGAGCTGTCTTCAGGAGAATCAACGGCAGTTGCTTATGTTGCATTTTCCAGTGATTCGTTGCCGGTATCGGCGGTAACAGATTACCTTTCAAGAGTCGTTGAACCCATGTATTCATCCATTGAAGGTGTTTCTACGGTTCAGGTTTTTGGAGGACAACAACTCTCTATACGTTTATGGCTGGATGCGGATCGTCTAGCGGGACGTGGATTAACTGCTGCAGATGTAGCAGCGGCAGTCAGGCAAAATAACTATCAGGCGACACCCGGAAAAGTGAAAGGCGAATATGTCGTTTCAAATGTCCACGTCAACACAGATCTCACTAGTGTTGATGAGTTCCGTGATTTGGTCATTCGTAATGATGGTAATGGATTAATTCGTCTGAAAGATGTCGGCACGGTAGAACTGGGTTCCGCCTCCACAGAAACCAATGCAATGTTAAATGGTAAAGCAGCGGTGCATCTGGGGTTATTTTCTACTCCAACGGGGAACCCGCTTATTATTGTCGAAGGTATCAAAAAATTGTTACCGGACATTGAAAAGACACTTCCACCGGGTGTTAAGGTTGAACTGGCGTTCGAAACCTCCCGCTTTATTAAGGCTTCTATTGATGAAGTGACCAAAACCTTGTTAGAAGCTTTGGTTATCGTGATGATAGTGATTTATCTCTGTTTGGGTTCATTGCGTAGTGTATTGATCCCGATAGTTGCTATTCCACTATCAATGTTAGGTGCGGCAGGGCTGATGCTGCTCTTTGGTTTCAGTATCAATTTATTGACATTGTTAGCAATGGTGTTGTCAATCGGTTTAGTCGTCGATGATGCGATTGTAGTGGTTGAAAACGTACATCGCCATATTGAAGAAGGGAAATCGCCAATCATGGCAGCCTTTATTGGTGCAAGAGAAGTGGCAGGCCCTGTGATTGCTATGACAATTACACTTGCCGCAGTTTATGCCCCAATTGGGTTGATGTCTGGTCTGACTGGCACACTATTTAAGGAGTTTGCTCTGACGTTGGCGGGCGCAGTTATCGTATCCGGTATTGTTGCGCTTACGTTATCTCCGGTAATGAGTTCTTTTTTATTACAACCTAAGCAGCAAGAAGGAAGAATGGCCCGCTGGGCTGAGATCATTTTTGAGAAATTATCCCATCATTATTCTCTCCTGCTGAGTGTCTCTTTGCGTTATCGGTGGATAATGGGCGGATTTGCTGTGCTGGTTGTCATCAGCCTCCCCTTACTTTATCAGCAAGCCCATCAAGAATTAGCCCCGGTTGAAGATCAGGCTGGGTTGTTAGCTGCGGTTAAGTCCCCCCAACATGCTAACCTCGATTATGTGGAAAAATTTTCCCATAAACTGGAGCATGTATTTCGCGAAATTCCCGAGATGTCAGGGACATGGATTATTAATGGCGTTGACGGGGTTTCTTCGAGTTTTGGTGGCGTGGAATTATCAAAATGGAGTGAACGTCAGCGTTCCGCTTCAGAGATTCAGGCACAGTTACAGGTTGCCGTAGGTGAAGTGGAAGGCAGCAATATTTTTATATTCCAGCTTCCGCCATTACCCGGTTCAACCGGAGGGTTACCCATTCAGATGGTACTGCGTAGCTTACAGCCCTATCCTGTCCTGTACCAAACGATGGAGGAAATTAAGCAACAAGCACGTTTAAGCGGGTTATTTGTTGTCGTAGATAGTGATCTGGACTATAACAATCCGGTAGTACAGGTTCAGATTGACCGGGCCAAAGCCAATAGTCTGGGAATTAAAATGCAGGACATTGGGGAGTCATTAGCATTGCTGGTAGGAGAGGACTACATCAACAGATTCGGGATGCAAGGCCGTTCATATGATGTAATTCCACAAAGTATACGTGACCAACGATTAACACCGGAAGCCTTATCCCGCCATTTTGTCAGGACTGAAAATCAAAATATGATCCCACTTTCTACGATTGTCTCTGTTTCGACAAAAGTTGAACCCAATAAACTAACCCAGTTCAATCAGCAAAATGCAGCCATTTTTCAGGCTATTCCTGCCCCAGGGGTAACGATGGGACAAGCAGTGGCTTTCCTTGAGAGTGTGCTGGATAATTTACCTGTAGGATTCAGCTACGACTGGCAATCTGACTCCCGTCAATATAAGCAGGAAGGGCATGCTTTGCTTTTCGCATTCTTAGCCGCATTAATCATCATTTATCTGGTACTGGCTGCTCAGTACGAAAGCCTCATTGATCCTTTGATAATACTGATCACCGTTCCCCTTTCGATTTGTGGTGCTCTGATCCCGTTAGCCATGGGATATATTACACTGAACATTTACACTCAAATTGGCTTGGTAACCTTGATAGGGCTTATCAGTAAGCACGGTATTTTAATGGTAGAATTTGCCAATAAATTACAGGAGCGCGAAGGGCTGGATAATCGTTTAGCTATCTTGCAGGCCGCAAAAATTCGTCTTCGGCCGGTATTGATGACGACAGCTGCAATGGTTATTGGCCTGATCCCACTCTTGCTGGCCAGTGGTGCGGGGGCTAATAGCCGCTTTGGTCTCGGATTGGTGATCGTATCGGGTATGCTGGTAGGCACATTTTTCACCTTATTTGTATTACCAACTATATATACCCTACTGGCAAGAAATCACTCTGCCTTTGCGGTAACACCAAGAAAACAGCAGGTTATAGAAGCTGATAAAATGGTGTAGCAAACTGTTTAAAAGGGAAAAAACCATGCAATCTGATTAGCGTGGTTTTCAGTTAAGAAAAAATGGGTATCGCCTTTGAAGCGATACCCATCATCAATAATCTGGTCTACTCATACACCTATTTAGTGCATATCAGTCTGCTTTTTAGTGGGCTCCGGCCATATACCCGCAATATACTCAAGACACTCGGCTTTGGGGCCTTCCTTTCCTGTCGCCATCCAGCCAATCGGGATCCGATATTCGTCAGGCCAGATTGAATACTGCTTTTTACTGTTAATGACAACTATCCACAGCGCGGCTTCATTTCCGGTTAATTGTTCCATGAAAATACCCCCTGTCTGTAACTTTCCGGCAATACCTGAGGCAGGAACCCGGTACTGATCAGATAATTCAGTACTTGGCAGACATATTCAGATGTAATAACCGGACACTGAATATCTGATCCTTCCAATGCTGCCAACGTCTGTTTCAGCTCCAGTTCTGGCTGGATTTCATGGAGATAATCAGGATCCAACGCGCGGTAAGGTTTCTCTGTCATATCCCGAATCAGCGGAATCAATGGGTACAGAGAATGAGAGTCATCCAGAGCAAGAATTCTCTCTTTCCCTTCATTGAAAGGAACTGGATTAAGGATATAGCCAAACTCCTGAACCCAATCGAAAAACTGACGGATAGAAACTTGCACCGGATTAAACAGGTTAAAGAATTTCCCGTCAGATTCACGCTGCTTAGAAATATGCACCAGTGAAGCCGCTACGTAATCAACCGGTACGATATCCAGCAATAATCCATGAGCAGGATAGGAGCCCATTTCCAGATAACCTTTCAGGGAAGCCACAAGATAATCATTCCCCTGCGCAGCTCCGGTACGGGTATGTCCGAGGATCAGGCCGGGACGGTAAATACTCACTGGCATCCCCCGTTTACGGGCAATGTTGATAATCCCTTCTGATACCCACTTGCTGCCCGAATAACCGGAAGGATCACGTATTGTTTCGCTCATAGCGCGATCATCTTCCATAAATGGCCGTGGAGATTCAGTAGCAAACAAAGCATTCACAGAAGAAACATAATGGAAATGTTTCAGGCGTGAAGTAGAGGCAAATTCCAGTGCGGTTCTTGTGCCATCAACATTAATGCTTTTTAGTGAACTATAAGGATAGATAAAGTTAACCAGCGCACCGTTGTGATAAATCACATCCACATCCTGCGCGAGTTTATCCCAGATTTCAGGCAACAAACCAAAACGGGGTTGCCCCAGATCCCCTATCACAAAATCCACGCGGTCAAGGCTATTACCTACATCAATCTGATAATGAGCAAAACCATCCAGGATCCTCTCAAGGGCATGTGCTTTGTCGTCAGCACGGCACAGACAGATAACCTGAGCTGAAGTCTGTTTCAACAGTTGTTCCAGCAAATGCAGGCCAAGATACCCGGTCGCTCCTGTCAGCAGAACAGTATCAGGCTCATACCAGTTCGCATGTGGTAAACCATCAGGACGTATACTTTCTTTCAGGTAAACATCTTTTCTCAGCGTTTCTGCATGTTGCTGAATAAGCGCTTCACTACGGTAAACACTGTTGAAAGGAATCAGATTATTTTTGTGGACTTCACTCATCTCATCCAGAATAGCCGCAATTCGGGCAATTGTGGGTTCAACATAGATGCCGGAAATAGGGACCCTGAGTGAAAATACTTTTTCAATCCGTTCCACCATACGGGCGACCAGAATAGAGTTACCGCCAATCTGGAAAAAATCATCAGTAATGCCAAAAGTTTCCGCAGCCAACAAATCGCCCCAGATAGCATAAACCCGTTTTTCTGTTTCTGTTTCCGGCTGCACCGCATCATGACTGGTATTCAGACGTTCTGCCACTTCTTCCAGACGTTTCCTGTCCCGCTTGCCACTACTTGTCAGCGGAATATAAGGAATGCGGTAATATTCAGAGGGGATCCAGGCTTCGTGCAGGCATTCTCGCAACGCGACCTGAGTTTCACGTACCCACTCCTCCGATATAACCATATTAGGATCAAACAATACGAACGCCTGTATCTTGGCAAAATCACCGCTTCCCGCGACACGGATAATGGCATCCTGAACCCCGTGTTGTTTTCTCAACGCGATTTCTATTTCACCCAGTTCAATTCGATAGCCACGTACTTTGACTTGATCATCCTGCCTTCCCATATAAATGAGAGAGCCATCTTCAGTCATACGGGCCATATCGCCTGTCAGATAGGCTCTTTTCCCCTTTCCGTTGACATCAGGGACGTACCGTTTAGCTGTTTCAACCGGATTATTGCGATATCCAGCTGTCACACCTAACCCACCGATCAGGATTTCACCTACCGTTCCTTTAGCGACAGGACGCAGATTCTTATCCACAATACTGATGCTGGTGCCGGGAATCGGCCCGCCCAACTGTACCTTATCTCCTTTTTTCATGCGAAATGCCGTTGACCAGATTGTCGTTTCTGTCGGGCCATAAAGGTTCCATAAAGTGCCACCAGATTCCGTTAATTGATCGGCCAAATCTTGTGACAGCGCCTCACCGCCGCAAAGCATGCTGATATCAGAACGCGGCGTCCAGCCTGCATTCAGTGCCATTGACCAGGTTACTGGAGTTGCCTGCGCCAGAGTAAATTGAGGATCAGAGAACACACGGGATAGCGCCATCGCATCACGCTGGGTCTCAGTGGGTGCGATGTAGATACTGCCTCCATGAACAACCGTCAGCAGTAGCTCAAGGACTGAAATATCAAAAGAGAAAGTAGTCAGCGCAAGCATACGATCATTCTGGTTAACTGATAATAACTTGCCCAGTGCGCACAGGAAGGCCGCCAGATTGTCATGCTGCACCTGCACAGCTTTCGGTAGTCCGGTAGAACCAGAGGTAAACATGATATAGGCCGGATGATCGCCTAATTCAGGAATAACAACATCCTCCGTTATTTTCTCAACTGTATAGGCAAGGCGCTCCATCGGAATATGTGTTGATGCTTTCAATCCCGCTGATACCGTTTCATCAGAGACCAGAATACTGTCAGGTAAGCTGGCGAGAATATCATTCAAACGTTTTTCCGGCATCATGGTATTAAGGGGAATATATACTGCACCGATCTGCCAGGTCGCCAGCATCGTGATAAACCATGGAATACCCCTCTCGGCTGCAATAGCGACATAACTCCCCATTGTTACACCATAACAACGCAAAACATGCGCTGCGCTGATAACCCGTTGCTGTAACTCACCAAATTCCAGAATTCCATGCGGATCTGAAACAGCAATATCATGCGGTGCTATTTTTGCCAGTTTTGCTAAACGGGATGGTACATTATCAAACCATGGCTGAAGTGTTTTTTCCATATAGCTGATATTAATGCCATTAATATCAGAAGGGTTAGAGAATGAGGATTGTTGCCCAATAAATGCTGTGTGTAATATTGCCTTGTGTGTGTAAGTATTCATAATGATGTTCTCATTCTGATCTCCACTTTGTTCCATCATTTTTTATGATGAATGGAGATATTTATGCTGTTAGTCAATAAATATCAGCTATTGTCCACATTTGGCTCCTACAATGACCTTATGTTGACCTTCACTGAATAAAAAAAGTAAACTTCAAGAAAATTATTTAAAATTAAAGAATTATTATTTAATATTTATTTGTAACTTTTAATTAATTACACAATCAACCCATAATTATATTTTTTTACTAGTGAATAGAGTGTATTACGCCTTATACACCACTTCATCACCTTGATATAACTTGTTTTTATTTTATAAAACAGCTATCCACTACTCATAAAACCCTGCTTCGTGAGCATGAATAACCATTTGTAGTAATATCTATTATTTCTGAATCAAAACTCAATCATTTTATTTATAACTGTGTTATAAAAAACGCAAAATATGTAAATAAATATAATCAAAATTATTAAATAAAAAATAACAGCAAAAAATAGTAAATATCAGTTAAGAAAACAGACAAGAAATATCACATTTTCATTCATCACTATCTGTTTAGATAATCTTATATTTGTTTAAATAAGATTCGTATAATTAAAACGGCGAATATATTCCCACAATAATCATAGTCCTTTATGACAAAAAGAAAATAAACGAATGGAATACGCTCAAAAATAACCGCCAAACATTCTTAATTGTGACAGAAATCACGATAATTAAAATAAAACTTATTTCAAAAGAGCCATAAATCGCTCAAAATTGTGGTCTTTACGAAATTATATCCATATGTTAGCGATACTTCACAGATATATAAGTCTGTTTTAGCTATTCTTTCTTTCGATATAGAAAAAAATAAATTGAAACTTTCGTTTACTGCTGGTCACTACTAAACAGTGGTGATTCGCTCATACTAAAAGTCATGTGGAGACAAACATGTTAAGTATATTCAGACCGGCGCCTCACAAAGCCCGGCTGCCTGCGCAAGAAGTAGATCCACTCTATCGTCGCTTGCGCTGGCAAATTTTTATGGGGATTTTCTTTGGCTATGCTGCTTATTATCTGGTAAGGAAAAACTTTGCGTTGGCAATGCCATATCTGGTGGAACAAGGCTTTTCCAGAGGAGATCTGGGTTTTGCTCTGTCAGGGATCTCAATCGCATACGGCTTCTCAAAATTCATTATGGGTTCCGTTTCCGACCGTTCTAATCCCCGGGTTTTCTTGCCAGCCGGCCTGATACTTGCGGCAGCCGTAATGCTGTTCATGGGCTTTGTACCGTGGGCAACGTCAAGCATTGCGGTCATGTTTGTCCTACTGTTCCTGTGTGGCTGGTTCCAGGGTATGGGATGGCCTCCTTGCGGCCGTACCATGGTTCACTGGTGGTCACAAAAAGAGCGTGGCGGGATCGTTTCTATCTGGAACTGCGCACATAACGTTGGCGGTGGATTGCCTCCATTACTGTTCCTCCTCGGTATGGCATGGTTCAATGACTGGAAAGCCGCGCTTTATATGCCAGCATTCGCTGCCATTCTGGTTGCCCTGATCATCTTCGCTCTGATGCGTGACACCCCACAATCCTGTGGCTTACCACCAATCGAAGAATATAAAAACGACTATCCACCTGACTACACGGAAAACGATGAAAAAGAACTGACTGCAAAAGAGATTTTCATGCAGTACGTTCTACCTAACAAACTGCTGTGGATGATCGCCATTGCTAACGTATTCGTTTACTTACTCCGCTACGGTATCCTTGACTGGTCACCAACTTATCTGAGAGAAGTTAAACACTTCGCACTGGATAAATCTTCCTGGGCCTACTTCCTGTATGAATATGCGGGTATCCCTGGTACGCTGCTGTGTGGCTGGATGTCGGACAAAGTATTTAAAGGCAACCGTGGTGCTACCGGTGTGTTCTTTATGACGCTCGTCACTATCGCTACGATAGTCTTCTGGATGAACCCGGCCGGTAATCCGAATGTTGATATGATCTGTATGTTGGTGATCGGCTTCCTGATTTATGGCCCTGTTATGTTGATCGGCCTGCATGCTCTTGAGCTGGCACCGAAGAAAGCAGCAGGTACTGCGGCTGGCTTTACTGGTCTGTTTGGCTACCTCGGTGGCTCGGTAGCTGCCAGTGCGATTGTTGGCTATACCGTTGATTTCACCGGTTGGGATGGCGGCTTTATGGTCATGGTTGGCGGCAGCATTCTGTCTGTTATTCTACTGTTGTTTGTTATGCTGCATGAAAACAAACATAAGCAGGAAATGGCACAAGCACATAGCAGCTAATCAATAGGCTGTTTTTAATAGAGCCATTCCCGTGTCGCCACTGTTGAACGAAATGAAACAGTGGCGACAATAATACAGTAACACTGCGTTCCCTCTTATATTCAGTATTCTAAGTTCATATAAAACACCATTTAATTACCCAAATACACCTTCATTACCACAAGTGGAGAACCCCAATGCACACCCCCGTTAAAACAATTATGGCCGGTCTTCTGTTAGCTTCATCAATGTCAGGTATTGCACATGCAGCGGATAAAATTGTTATCGCGCATCGAGGAGCAAGCGGCTACCTGCCTGAACATACCCTTCCTGCCAAAGCGATGGCTTTTGCTCAGGGCGCGGATTATCTTGAACAAGATCTGGTGATGACTAAGGATAATGAACTGGTCGTTCTGCATGACCATTATCTTGATCGCGTCACTGATGTCGCTGAGCGTTTTCCAAACCGCGCCCGTGCCGATGGTCGTTACTATGCCATTGACTTTACCCTGCCAGAAATTAAGTCACTGAAATTTACTGAGGGGTTTGATATCAAGGATGGCAAAAAAGTACAAAGCTATCCCGGTCGCTTTCCAATGGGAAAATCAGATTTTCGCATCCACACTTTTCAGGAAGAGCTGGAATTTATTCAGGGTATGAACAAATCCACCGGAAAGAATGTTGGTATCTATCCTGAGATTAAAGCACCGTGGTTCCATCGTCAGGAAGGCAAAGACATCACAGCAAAAGTGTTGGAAGTACTGAAACAGTACGGTTACACCAAAAAGAGCGATAAAGTTTATCTGCAATGTTTTGATGCCAATGAGTTGAAACGTATTAAAAATGATCTGGAACCAAAATTGGGGATGGATCTGAAACTGGTGCAACTGATTGCTTACACCGACTGGAATGAAACCTACGAACAGAAAACCGATGGAACATGGCATAACTATAGTTATGTCTGGATGTTTAAACCGGGTGCCATGAAAGAAGTGGCAAAATATGCTGATGGCATTGGCCCGGATTACCACATGCTGGTCGCCAATGACTCTACCCCAAATAACATTAAATTAACTGGTATGGTAAAAGAAGCTCACGCCAGCCATATGGTGGTACATCCGTATACTATCCGTATTGACCAGTTGCCCAAGTATGCCACCAGCGGAAATCAATTGTTTGATATTGTCTTCGATAAAGCCAATGTCGATGGTGCATTCACCGATTTCCCTGATTTAGCGGTGAAATTCCTCGAAGAACATCACGAACATAAGTAATTGACTCTTTATTCATTTAATACCCCGCCGCAAGTGGCGGGGTATTAAATCAGGAAATACCTACCGGAAAGGCTATAACCTCACTGATTCGCTCCGCGCCCAGAGCCAGCATAATCAGGCGATCAACCCCCAATGCCACACCAGCACATTCCGGCATACCATAAGCCAGAGCTTCAAGCAGATACTCATCTATCGGCTGTACAGGTAGCCCCATTGATTCACGTTTACGATTATCCTGTTCGAAACGCAGGCGCTGCTCTTTGCTGTCTGTCAGTTCACGGAAACCATTCGCCAGTTCCATGCCCTTGAAATACACTTCAAAGCGCTGAGCAACACGATGATCTTCTTTACTGATCTCTGCCAGTGCGGCCTGAGAGGCAGGGAAATGATAAATAAATGTCGGCTTTTCAATACCAATATGTGTTTCAACCCCCATGGTAAAAAGCAGTTGCAGTAAGGTATCCCGGTCTTCTTCACGATCAGCAATATTGCTGAGATCGAGTTTTGCCGCTACTTCACGCAGTTTTTCTTTGCTCGCCGTCAGGGGGTCAATATCCAGATAACGAATAAAAGCCTGCTGATAAGAAAGGGATTCGGCACTTTCGCAATCCAGAATTTGCTGTAACAGATCATCCACTTCATTCATCAAGCGGTACATATCATAGTGTGGACGATACCATTCCAACATGGTGAACTCAGGATTATGGTGGCGTCCTGCTTCTTCATTGCGGAAACTTTTTCCCATCTGATAAATGGAGCCACTGCCCGCAGCAAGTAGACGTTTCATGTGGTATTCGGGGCTGGTCATCAGATACAGGGGAAGACCATCCGCTGCACCAGGGCCGACAAACCTCGTCTGAAAGGGAACCAAATGGACGTCTGTGACAGTCGCCTGACTCATGGCGGGTGTCTCAACCTCCAATACCCCACGATCTGCGAAAAAGCGCCGTATTTCTGCCAGAATTTCTGCCCTTTTCAATAAATTAGCGATAGGGGCTGTTGGCTGCCAATCCGCGATTTCGTTCATATTCCTGTGGCTCCAAAAGAAAACAAAACGCGCAGTTTACCCGCATCACGCTCGCCAGACAAATTATTACATTGGATCCTTTGTCGATGGTCTGCTATTTATCATTTATTTCTGAACGAGTTATAAAAATAACCCATCTAGATAAAATTTCACCGAAGATAGATTAACTCTTTTCATAAACATTGTTATAAATAAACCTTAAACCTAAAGATAACTTTAAAAAATATTAATGTTATAAAAAAGTGGCCTGCTTTTTCGGCCACTATATTTACACGCTTATTATTTTCAGTCCGTAATGCAAATTATTCAATTAATGTCACAACGCGAAATTTACAATATACATCTAAATTAACTTTGTCAGGCTTAATATAATCAATACCGCCAACTGTTACTCGGCTAAGATATTTACCTGTATCAGCTTTCAGTGCAATCATATTACAACCAACATCTTCAATCATAAAAGTTGAATAAATGTCTACCGTTGGTTTAATAGATTCAATAAAATCACTACTTGAACGGGTTACTCTACTGAGATAAAGTTTATTATCTCCGATAAGAGCAATTTTATTAAGGTTATTTGGATCAAGATAAACAATGGTAAACCGACAATATTCATCTATAGATGATTTTACAGCTTCAATATATTGAATTCCATTTCTATCAACTCTACTTAAATAAAGATTGTTATCCGCTTGTAATGCGATAGTTATTTTTCTAAGTGCCATGATAGGCTCCTAATTATAAAATTTATTTATCACAAAAATATATCGCTATATATTACAACTTAAAATCAGGAACGAAATACAATACATCCACAAGACAACATACATCATTTAACTAAAACATAAAATAACAAAATATATAAACCATCAATTAATAACATAAAGAATTAATTATGAATTTTTTGCAATCCCATATCTCCATTATAAATAAACAGAGTGTATAAATTACCAAAAGAATATAAATAACCTTCAAGTAAACATTAAAAAAACAAAGAAATTACATTAAATAAAAATTCAAACTTCCTTATTTATTGATAAGAGACCCCGATATCGCGTTAATTTAATGAATTTAAGCCTCAAGATAAGACAAATAATATCGATGAACTTAACAACACATTAATAAAAAATGCCCGGATGAATGGAAAACTTGTTTTAGATCAATTTTTATTGATACTAATTCTGCCAAATCAGCGTTCATATCAAGTTTACTTCCTCCGTCATCCGTTATAATCATATCAGATAAAAAATAACAGACAGTGCTCCTAACTCGTTAAGGTACAAGAAATTTACTTACAACACTCAGTCGGACAAGAAAAAATACCTCTGCAAAGTAGCAAGGTCACAAATGACGAGTGATAACGCATTAGGCTTTCTGGCTGAAGTTTATTCATTTCACTTGAAACAATGGAGAAGCACAGTGCAAACCTTCAATGCTGATCTAGCAATTATCGGAGCCGGTGGTGCAGGTCTACGGGCCGCCATTGCTGCGGCTGAAGCCAATCCCCAACTCAAGATTGCCCTGATTTCGAAAGTGTACCCTATGCGCAGCCACACCGTCGCCGCAGAGGGTGGGTCAGCCGCAGTCACTCAGTCTCATGATTCCTATGACTTTCATTTCAATGACACAGTATCCGGCGGAGACTGGCTGTGTGAGCAGGATGTGGTTGAGTATTTTGTCAAACACTGTCCGACTGAGATGACCCAGCTGGAGCAATGGGGTTGCCCGTGGAGCCGCAAAGAAGATGGCTCCGTGAATGTGCGTCGTTTCGGTGGCATGAAAATTGAGCGCACATGGTTTGCCGCGGATAAGACCGGCTTCCATATGCTGCATACACTGTTTCAAACCTCACTCAAATATCCACAAATTCAGCGTTTCGATGAACATTTTGTCCTCAATATTCTGGTTGATGAAGGCCGTGCCCGTGGCCTGGTTGCCCTGAATATGATGGAAGGCAGTAAAGTTCAGATTCGCGCAAATGCAGTCATTATGGCTACCGGTGGTGCAGGCCGTGTTTATCGTTACAATACGAACGGCGGCATCGTCACCGGTGATGGCATGGGTATGGCTTTCCGGCATGGTGTTCCACTACGCGATATGGAGTTTGTGCAATATCACCCAACCGGCCTGCCGGGTTCCGGCATTCTGATGACTGAAGGCTGTCGGGGTGAAGGCGGGATTCTGGTGAATAAAGATGGCTATCGCTATCTACAGGATTATGGTTTAGGGCCCGAAACGCCACTCGGTCACCCTGAAAATAAATATATGGAACTGGGACCACGCGATAAAGTTTCGCAGGCATTCTGGCATGAATGGCGGGCAGGACGAACTATTACAACGCCGCGCGGTGACGTTGTACATCTGGATCTGCGTCATTTGGGTGAGAAGAAATTACTGGAACGTCTACCGTTCATCTGTGAACTGGCGAAAGCCTACGTTGGTGTTGATCCGGTCAAGGAGCCTATCCCTGTTCGTCCGACAGCGCATTACACTATGGGCGGAATCGAAACCAATCAACAATGTGAGACCCGTATCAAAGGGCTGTTTGCTATTGGTGAATGTTCTTCTGTCGGCCTGCATGGCGCAAACCGTCTTGGCTCTAACTCACTGGCAGAACTTGTCGTCTTTGGTCGTCTGGCGGGTGAAGAAGCTGCCAAATGTGCTCAGGAAGCTCCTCCCGCCAATGAAAATGCACTGGCTGCACAGGTTCACGATATTGAGGCTAAACTCAATAAATTGCTGAATCAACGAGGCGAAGAAAGCTGGGCAAAAATTCGTGATGAGCTTGGAACGGCAATGGAAGAAGGTTGTGGTATTTATCGCACCCCTGAATTGATGCAAAAGACGATTGATAAGATCGCAGAGCTGAAAGAGCGCTTCAAGCATATCCAAATCAGTGACCGCTCCAGTGTATTCAATACTGACCTTCTCTATACCATAGAACTGGGATTTGGGCTGGATGTGGCGGAATGTATGGCTCACTCCGCGATGAATCGCAAAGAATCCCGCGGTGCCCACCAGCGCCTTGATGAAGGCTGTACCGAACGTGATGATGAGAACTTCCTGAAACATACACTGGCTTTCTACAACCCTGAAGGCGCGCCACGTCTGGAATACAGTGATGTGAAGATCACTAAATCCCAGCCCGCAAAACGGGTTTATGGTGGGGAAGCCGCGGCACAAGAGAAAAAACAGAAGGAGCAGGCGAATGACTGAGATGAAAAACCTGAAAATGGAAGTCATGCGCTATAACCCGGAAACCGATGATGCGCCTTATTTCACAACATACGATGTCCCTTATGATGACCAGACTTCGCTGTTGGATGCATTAGGCTATATTAAGGATAATCTGGCTCCTGACCTGTCTTATCGCTGGTCCTGCCGGATGGCAATCTGCGGCTCCTGCGGCATGATGGTCAACCGCGTACCAAAGTTGGCCTGTAAGACTTTTCTGCGCGACTACCAGCACGGGCTGAAAGTGGAAGCCTTAGGGAATTTCCCCATAGAGCGGGATTTGGTGGTGGATATGACTCACTTTATCGAAAGTCTGGAAGCCATCAAGCCCTACATTATCGGTAATGACCGTAAACCTTCTGATGGCCCGAATGTGCAAACTCCGGCACAGATGGCGAAGTATCATCAGTTCTCCGGTTGTATCAACTGTGGCCTATGCTACGCAGCCTGCCCTCAGTTCGGCCTGAATCCTGAGTTTATCGGCCCTGCTGCCGTCACGCTGGCACACCGCTATAACCTTGATAACCGTGATCATGGTAAGAAAGAGCGTATGTCACAAATCAACAGCGATAATGGTGTCTGGTCCTGTACTTTTGTCGGTTATTGTTCTGAAGTTTGCCCGAAACATGTCGATCCGGCAGGAGCAATTCAGCAAAGCAAGGCAGAAAGTGCAAAAGATTTCATTATCTCCATGCTGAAACCACAATAAGGGAGGTGAAAGTCATGACAACAAAACGTAAGCCTTATACCCGTGGCATGGAGCCTACTTGGTGGCAAAAATTAGGTTTTTATCGTTTCTATATGCTGCGTGAAGGCACTTCTGTTCCTACTGTCTGGTTCAGTATTTTGGTGCTTTATGGGCTGTTTGCCCTGAAAGCCGGCCCTGAAAGCTGGGGTGGTTTTGTCTCTTTTCTACAAAACCCACTGGTATTGCTGATCAATATCATCACCTTGCTGGCAGCATTATTACATACCAAAACCTGGTTTGAACTGGCGCCCAAGGCACTCAATATCATTGTCAAAAATGAAAAAATGGCACCGGGGCCCATTATCAAATTATTGTGGACTTTCACTATTATTGCGACTGCCGTGATCCTTGGCATAGCGCTAATCTGACCCCAAGGAGGATCTGATGAATCAAGTACCAAAACGTTCCGATGAACCTATTTTCTGGGGATTGTTTGGCGCTGGCGGTATGTGGAGTGCTATTGTCGGGCCAGTCATTGTCCTGCTATTAGGCATTTTACTGCCATTAGGATTGGCACCGGAGGCGCTCTCTTACGAACGTATTCTGACTTTCTGCCAGAGCTTTATTGGGCGTGTTTTTTTATTGCTGATGGTAAGTCTGCCACTCTGGTGCGGATTACACCGCATACATCATGCTATGCATGATCTGAAAATTCATGTTCCTGCCGGTAAATGGGTGTTTTATGGCTCAGCCGCAATTCTGACTGTTGTGGCTCTGATTGGTGTTTTTACGCTGTAGTTAAACATATATCGCTAAAAGATGAGCCTGCGACTAAACCGCAGGCTTTTTACTAAGCGTTATATCTCGTTTCTTAGAACTTATAAGAAACCGTCGCTTTATAAGCTCGGCCTTTCTCTTCTTGGCCTTTATAGGTATTCAAATAGTAAGACTGTTCGTTGTAACGCTTGTCGAAGATATTATCGATACCAAACTGGAGTTCTGCGTTTTGAAATACGCCTGAGGTCGGTGCCCAGGAAATATGCATATCACTAACGCCAAAGCCCGCTTTATGAATATTTACAACCTTGCCATCATCTGTCCCATTCGCATTTGTTGAGCGGACAAATCGGGAATTCCAGCCAAGTTCAATATCAGTTTTATCAAATAGATAGCTTCCACCAACAGTGAAAGAATCACCAATGGACGGGGTAAACTCTAATCTTGAGTCAAACAACGCGCTACCCTGAACAATTTTGTTATTTGCTTTGGCGTAAGTCGCTCTCAAAGACCAGTTATCCAGTTTATATTTAGTCGCTAGTTCAAACCCTTCCAGTCTGGATTTAGGGATATTATTAAGCGAACTTTTTGCTAACGTGGTAGCCAGATTTTTGAAATTGGTCTGGAATACTTTACCAGTCACAGTAAATGAGTCATTTTCAGCAAAAACAGACGGATAAGTACCACCAATACCCGTTTCCAGATTGTAACCCGTTGTTGCTTTTAAGTTAGCATTGTGGTTACTCGGGCCCATGCCGATCTCTTTACCCAACGGACCTCTGAAGAGTTCAGTATAATTAGCAAACAATGTCGTTGATGCGCCCAGTTCGTATTTCAGACCCAACGCTTTTGAGAAATGAGCATAGGTTCTTTCAAAAGGCTCACTCTTTTTATTAATAGTATTGTATTTATAATGATCCCATCTTACGCCAGGAATGAAATGGAAATCAGCAAACTGAATATCATCCTCTAAATAAACAGAAGACGATTTTCCTGTTTCTACCACTTTGTTATATGTATTTCTTGCTGCCTCTGTATACGCCATTCTGGTATCGAAATACTCATAGCCATAAGTGAAAGCATGGGCCAGCTGATAAGTATCAAAACTAGAAACGTTACGCGCTCTAATACCCTGAGTTTCGGTAATCGTGTCAAAGCCTTTGCCCGGACCACCGACTTCCTTCATATGATTGAAATTTTGTTCTGTGTGATAAGCAGAGATTTTCAGATCAATGAGGTCATTACCAACCGGTACATATCGGTAAGCAATATTATAAGCCTCACGCTCTGAAGCGTATTTCCCTTTTCTCCCTTTATTCACATCAGGACCAAAGTTCAATCTGAAATTAGTGTCTGCATCATTCTGATAATGTTCTTTTGAGACATTGATATACTGCTCATCAGTCAGATTGAATTTAGCTTTTAATAAATAGTTGATCAGCTTCCCATCAGTAGGAATGGATTCTTGCCCGGCTTTATCTCTGCCCGTTTTAGCATCACTCATATTGCGATGGTTAAAATAGCCCAATAAATCTACAGCACCAATTCTTCCATAAGCGGCCAAAGACTTCTGAAATTCAGAGCCATTACTGACATAGCTTAATTTTCCTTTTGCGCCAAATAAGCGCCCCGGTGCTAATAAATCACCAGCATCAACAGTTTCAAATTTTAATGAACCAACTAATGCTCCGGTATCATAGGTAATACTGTTCGTACCCACATTGATATCAATTTGCTTCAGCATTTCAGGATCAATACCGTAGCTTCCTGCATGGTGAAAGTGATAGCCTTCCTGTCTTGCGCCATCAATCGTCACATTGATAAATTGGTCATCCATACCACGGATTTTAAAGCGCTGCCCTAAAGCGCTAGGGTGCCCGGCTTGTACGCCCGGCACATTTTTTAATACTTCACCGACACTTTGCGCTTGTCTAACTTTAATTTCGTTGCGACTGACTTTTCCACTGTCCTGTTCTGAACTGTTACCCGCAATAACAACAAGTGTATCGCCTGTTGAGGCTGATTTTCTGGTTGATTCTTCGGTATGTGCCACTGCGTTAGTAGAAATAGCGATGGTCAACATAGATGCTGACATCAAAGGAACACACAAACCACTTTTAGCCATGCTTGCGTAAATTTTGGTAGTTTTAGACATTTATTTTTTAGTTAAAATATTATTGAGAAGCATTATTATTTACATTCATAAAAGAAATGTAAATAACATTAAGTGATTATCGTCATATTTTACTATTTGGGTTAGGTGGGAAGGTGCCATCCAACATAGCGATACTAAGAAGAGGCTGATTTCACAAAAGCAGATTTACTAGAGGGGTATAAATTTAGAATCAATTTATACCCCTTTGATTTTTCAAATAATCAGGCTATTCAATGTTCGCCAGAATGCTTTCTGCATCCTGATAATCACCTTCCTGAGCACGGAAGGTGATTATCCCTGAGCGATGTGCATTGATCTGTACTTCCATTTTCATGGCTTCCATGATGGCAATCACATCACCTTCACTGACTTGCTCTCCCTCCTGTACTAGCCACGAATGCAGGATACCGGATATGGGGGCTTTTACCTGATGAGGGTCTTCCGGTATTTGTTGGACTACTGGCGAAGAAGGTTGTGGCTCACCAACAGGCACTAAAGGTGTTAATCCTGCCAATAAATCCGCTGGCAATCCCATTTCATGCCGACGACCATCAATCTCAATAAATGTACGGATAATGCATTTGCTTTCAGCCAGATCCTGACGGGGTAAAGCGGCCAGTTGATTGGCAAATTCTGTCTCAATCCAACGGGTATGGACGTTGAAAGTATTCTCTGATACAAAATCAGGGTGTTCAATCACCGCCTGATGAAAAGGCAAAACTGATGCTACGCCACTTATTTTAAATTCTCGTAAGGCCCGACGCGCACGGGCAAGAGCCTGTGCACGCGTTGCTCCTGTGACAATCAGTTTTGCCATCAACGAATCAAAGGTTGTCGGAATGACAGAGCCATTGTTTACGCCTGAATCTAAACGAATACCGGGGCCAGAAGGTGGGGTAAATTCGGTAAGAGCGCCAGATGCAGGCAAAAAGCCTTTTCCGGCATCTTCCGCATTGATACGAAACTCAAACGAATGCCCACGAGCAATAGGGATTTCCTGAATGCTTAATGGGTAGCCTTCTGCGATCCTCAACTGCTCAATAACTAAATCAATCCCGGTTGTTTCTTCCGTCACAGGATGTTCAACCTGTAAACGGGTATTCACTTCCAGAAAGGAGAGTGTTCCATCAACACTCAGCAAAAATTCAACAGTTCCTGCTCCGACATAATTAGCTTCTGCACAAATCGCTTTTGCCGACTGATGAATGCGCTCCCGGTGTTGCTGACTCAAAAAAGGTGCCGGGGCTTCTTCTATCAGTTTCTGATTCCGACGCTGCAAGGAGCAGTCACGGGTTCCCAACACAACCACATTTCCGTGTTTATCTGCGATTATTTGTGCCTCGATATGGCGGGGCTTATCCAGAAACTGTTCAATAAAACATTCGCCACGGCCAAATGCAGCTGTCGCCTCACGTACCGCAGAGTGATACAACTCCTCAACTTCATCATGACGCCATGCTACTTTTAACCCACGGCCCCCGCCGCCAAATGCAGCTTTAATCGCTATCGGTAAACCATGCTTTTCAGCAAAAGTGATAACTTCCTGCGCATTTTTAACCGGCTCTGTCGTTCCCATGACTAACGGTGCTCCAACTTTCTGAGCAATTTGGCGGGCTTTAACTTTATTCCCCAACTCATCAATCGTATCGGGTTCCGGGCCAATCCAAATTAAACCGGCTTCAATAACAGCGCGGGCAAATTCAGCCCGTTCAGATAAAAAACCATAGCCGGGATGTACCATCGTAGCCTGCGCTTGCTTTGCAATATCCAACAAACGAGGAATATTGAGATAGGTTTCTGCCGGGCTATTCCCTGCCAGTGAATAGGCTTCATCCGCCAGTTGCACATGCAATGCGTTGACATCTGTATCAGCATAAACAGCAATAGTCCGTATGCCATAATCACGACAGGCACGGATAATACGAACGGCAATTTCCCCACGATTGGCGATTAAGACTTTTTTTGGGTTTTTATTAATACTGTGCACGGTGGTATTCATTGCAGCTCTTCACTCCCCTGAATGTCATGAAACTGATTAATGGGATTAAATCTAATTTTGGCATTGATCGGAATCTGACCAGCAAGATCAAGATGATAATCAGCCACCGAAGCAATAACGGGGTATCCACCTGTCACGGGATGATCCGCCAGAAAGAGAACGGGTTGCCCGCTGGCGGGAATTTGTATCGCACCAAAACTGGTTCCTTCGCTTGGCAGCTCTTCATTCTTAATTCGAGACAACGGGCAATCGCCCTTTAATCTCAAACCAATCCGGTTCGATTGTGGCGTAACCTGCCAGATTTGATTTCGTAATAACTCGACGGATTCCTGAGTGAACCAGTCAGTTCTGGGTCCGAAAAATATATCCAGTACAACAATCTCATCTTTATTGGGCATCACGAATTCTAGGGTTTCTAAAACAGACACCGCTGAGCAATGCGAAGTCCCACCTATCGCTAAATTATCACCCGCCTTTAACGGAGCAGGGCCAATATTAGACAAAGTGTCAAATGAACAGCTCGATAGCACCTCCGAAACAATAAAACCACCTCTGGCTGCCAAGTAAGAGCGCATTCCTTCATGTGGGATACCCAATATAATTTCATCACCATCATTTAAATCAATGGGTTGATAAGTGCTGATGTGAAGCCGCTTTCCTTGTGGGGTTTTGATTTTAATCGGACATAAAGCGCCTGTTACTGAAATGACCATTTGCCCACGGGCAATGGCTTGAAATCCTCCCTGCGTAATCTCCAGACAGGCTTGATCAGAAGGGTTACCAACTATGCGATTTGCACTGCGTAAAGCACTTTTATCCATCGCACCTGATGCAGATATTCCCAGCCCTGATTTACCCAGACGCCCTAAATCCTGAAATAGTGTCTGTAATCCTGCGGACTTAATTTCTAAAATACTGGCGTTATCAACCGGAACAAACGAATCAAGAACGGGAGTTGCAGGTAAACTGACTGTCACTGTGGAGTGTTCTACGTTACGGAATCGGATACGATAACCGGGCTGCAATAACGCAGGCTCAATCCGGGATAAATCCCATATTCGTTCGGATGTCGTACCAATAAGTTGCCATCCTCCGGGACTTGCCTGCGGGTAAATGCCACTAAATTCTCCCGCCAGAGCAACTGAACCTGCCGGAATACGGGTTCTGGGCATTTTACGACGGGGAATATTCCAGGAGATGGCTTCAGATATCATGTAGGCAAATCCGGGCGCAAACCCGGTAAATGCAACGATATATTCATTATCCGTATGTTGTTGGATAACATCCCGTACCGAGATTCCGAGTATTTCCGCAACTTCCTCTAAATCTTCTCCATTGTAGCGCACCGGAATTTCAATCTGTTTTCCTTGTATATGTGAGGATTTTTGCAGATCCCGCCGTTGAATTTCTGCCACCAATTGCTCGGCTGAAATCGTCAGAGGGTGAAAGCAGATCATCACCGTTCTCGCTGCTGGGATTATCTCTTCAATTCCTGAGATTGGTTCAGCATTTAGAGAATCAAATAACGCCAGAGTTTCAGGCAAGTCACTAAGCTCAACCATGATGGTATGAAAATTAACAGGTAAAAAACGCACAGTTATCTCCTGACAATATCGACCATTCTGATTAAGAATGAATAAATGAGCGGACAGTAATTCCTGCCTGCTGCAAAATGGCTTTTACTTGTTTAGCCATTTCCAGCGCACCGAAACTATCTCCATGCACACAAATAGAATCCGCCTGAATGGGGGTAAATTTGCCATCAATGGATTCTACTCCACCTTCTGTCACTAGCTGCAACATACGCTGTGCAACAAGAGTGGCATCATGTAATACAGCGCCGGTTTCACGGCGTGAAACCAATTCTCCTTTTGCTGTATAAGCACGATCAGCAAAGGCTTCCGCAATGGTTCTCAGACCTTTTTCCTGCGCTAGTCTCAGAATATTTGAACCAGCCAACCCCACTAAGGCAAGGCTGGAATCTACGGCCAAAATACCGTCAATGACTGCAAGTGCCTGACGTTCATCATTAGCTATCGTGTTATAGAGTGCGCCATGTGGCTTTACATAATTAACCGCCGTTCCTATAGAGGCAGCAAGCCCTTGCAGAGCACCGATCTGATAAATGACATCCGCGGTGAGTTCGTGACTGGCGAGATCCATATTACGTCGGCCAAAACCAACCAAATCTGGATAAGAGACATGAGCACCAATAACAACCTGATTTTCCTTAGCTAATTTCAAAGTTTTCAGGATCCCAGCCGGATCTCCGGCGTGAAAGCCACAGGCAACATTGGCACTACTGACAATGCTCAATATGGTTTCATCGTTACCCATCTTCCACTGACCAAAGCTCTCACCAAGATCGCTATTTAAATCGATTGTTTTCATCATAGTTGTTAAACCATAATTATAAAATTGTTGAACAATAGATAATTTCTGATGAGTTAATAATCAACTAAATTCGCTTATTATTGTGCAAAAATACAACAGCGATCACTCTATTCAAATTAACGGGAAAATTATCAGTTCAAAATAGAGCTGATTTTTATCTCAAAATTGCAGAAGATAAGCAGGAAAATAGCCGCAGCTTGCTGGTTATCCGGGAATATGTGAAGATTAAGTTTTGAACACAGAAGACACTTTTCTCAGCTATAGCCCAACGGATGACTATGAAAATAGAGAGCTCTCCCCAAATTTTGAGTAAAAAAATTGCAGAAGTAATAAGAAATAAGCTGGTGATCGGAGAATTATTACCCGGACAACGCTTATCCGAAGCAGCTCTCAGTGAACAACTCCAAATTTCCCGCAACACCTTACGAGAAGTGTTCCGTACTCTTACGCAAGAAGGTTTACTAAAACACCAGCCTAATCGAGGTGTGTTTGTAGCAATACCTGATATCGCATCCATTATTGATATTTATCGGGTTCGCAGGCTGATTGAATGTCAGGCTCTTGCACAAGCATATCCCATGCATCCTAGTGTAAATAAAATGCAAGAAGCAGTCATCAGTGCCAGTCAATACAGAAATAAGCAGGAGTGGGTTGGTGTAGGCACGGCCAATATGTGTTTTCACGCCGCGATTGTAGAATTGGCCGACAGTGAAAGATTAATGACCTTCTACCGGAATATTTCAGCAGAACTCCGTTTAGCGTTTGGGCTTTTAAATGACCCGGAACTGTTGTATGCGCCCTATGTCGATAAAAATAAACATATTCTGGAGCTATTAAATTCAGGCCAAACAGAATTGGCAGCACAAAAAATGGAAGATTATTTGAATCTATCAGAACGAACTGTATTGGCCGCTTACTCTCGTATAAATAATGAGCAATAAATAAAAACACAAACGCAAAAAAGCCATCCGGTGAAGGATGGCTTCTCTGTCAAAGTGATGTCTGGCAGTTCCCTACTCTCACATGGGGAGACCCCACACTACCATCGGCGCTACGGCGTTTCACTGCTGAGTTCGGCATGGGGTCAGGTGGGACCACCGCGCTATTGCCG